>CAJOMT010000092.1 GCA_905235815.1 uncultured Clostridia bacterium | reverse complement strand
TAAGTAACTGCCAAATAAAAGGATTATCGGTCGACGTTTCCGTTACCGTAAAATACGACGGGCAAAATGCGGTTGCAAGAGCGGGCGGTATAACAGGATTTAACAATGCAGTAATAGAAGAGTGTCAAATTTTGGAAACCACACAAAAGGCTACCGCTAAGGCTTTGCGCGACAGCGATTTCAACAGGGCTTACGACGCTTGGGCAGAAGTCGGTGGCGTTGCCGGCGCTTGCGGATTTGTCGACAGAAACGTTAAAATAAACAATTGCATTGTTTACGAAAGTCCGAACTATCTTATCGCCAACGTAACATATGGGAATTACAGTAACGGCGGAGCAAGAAAAGGAAGTATAACAGGTAGGTATAAAGCAAGCGCAGATAGCACTTCAAAATTTGAATATTCAAACAATACGGTTCTCAACCCTCAAAATTACAGTGCTTCCGGTTCTAACGGTTCTATACCCACTTCGACCGTAAGTTATGAAAGTTTTGTAGATTATACAAACTGTCTTCAAGAATTAAATAAAAATCCCGAAAACGAAGTGTATTCCGAATCCTCCTATATTCCGCTCAAAATAGAAACGTATCAAGGTAAAGCCGTGTACAATTCCCATACTGCCGATATGTGTTACAATTTCTATAATTCCACCACCTCGCTTATGGGCAATAATTACTTTGAATCGTTGGTAAAGCAAAACAACTCTTCGCTTAGCGTTTGCGGTTTAACTTTACAAGACGTATACGTCACTAACCCTGCTTGGGGACACGGCTGCGGTATGACCGTCGGAATAGTAAACTATACCGAGGGGTTAACTACTTATCATTGTCTTTTGATAGCATTTAAAGGCACAGACGTCGGAAACGGCGGAAATGTGATTACCGACGCTTCCGTAGTTCATCACGATGTAAACGGGCACAGTTATCATTCAGGATTCTTCAACGCCGCTGAAAAAAATTATAATTTATTAAAAAACGCAAGTTTCTCATTAGGTAACGGCGAAAGTGTTTCGTTCGACGAATATCTGGAAAAAATGAAGACTGAAAATAACTACGGAATGATTACGACAGGACACAGTTTAGGCTCGGCTGTTTCAAATATTTTCGTCGGATACTTTATGGATTATCTCAACAAAGAGGCAAGTCAAAACGTCGCCGCTTATAATTTCGCAACACCTTTGAATTGTTCTAACGACACAAAAAACAATCATAACGTAAGCAACGTATTTAATTTCATCAACGGTTACGATATAGTACCGAAAGTCGGAGCGCAAGCCCGTCAAGGCGTTGAACTTGTTTATAACGTCGGTTACTCAGACCCCGTTTGGAATCTGCTGTTCCAAAATTGCTCAAATCATGATATGGGTACATACAAAGTAATACTTAACTACGTCAACGGAAACTTGAACAAGTACTTTAACACGTTTATCTACTCTGTTTTATGCAGCAATAAAGGCGGATACGAAGTGTTTATAAATATCGACGGGGAATTGATTTCAAAATAAAAAACATCAAGACCATTATTAAAAGCGTTACTTTTGCAATTAGCAAAGGTAACGCTTTGATTTTATAGTTTAATAAGAAATATTTTTACTGCGCTTTGCGCTCCATATCGCAAAAGAATAAGTGGTAAACAGATTTTAATCTCCTTTCTTGTCCCAATTTTTAACAATTCGCTCTACTTCCGAAATTAATTGCTCCTTGTTCGGCATATACAAAACGTATTTAGAAGCAAAGATATTATTGGAAAGTCCACCGAGAGCGTATTGAACGTCGAAATTGCCTTTGTCCGTGCAGAGTATAATGCCGATCGGGGGATTATCCCCTTCGTCGTTGACTTCGTTCGCATAGTAGTTGAGATACATATTGAGTTGTCCTACGGCTTCCGGCATCAATTTTGTGTTTTTCAATTCAATTAACACGTAAGATCTCAGTATTTTGTTGTAAAACACCATATCTACGTAATAATGGTGATTGTTAAACGTCACTCGCTGCTGCGTGCCGACGAACATAAAACCCCGACCAAGTTCAAGTAGAAACTTTTCGATTTGCGCAACAAGGGCAGCTTCCAGATCGCTTTCAAAGAATGGTTTATCTTCGGGAAGCCCCAAAAATTCAAAAACGTATGGGTCGCGAATAATATCTTCGGGCTTCGCTATCTCATTGCCGCTCGTTGCGAGGGCAAGCACTTTTTCTTTATTAGCGACGCCGTCTGATAATAACAACCGCTCGAACAACGAACTGTCAATCTGACGTTTCAGTTCACGCACAGACCAATGCGCATTCATACATTCTTTCTCGTAAAAACTGCGTTTATGCTCGTCCGAAATCAGCAAAAGTTCGCAATAATGCGTCCAACTCAATTTGCCAGTCACTGACTGGCATTTTGGATAGGCAAGGTAAAACTGCCTCATATTTTGCAAGTTGGAGCGCGAAAACCCTTTACCGTATTCGTCGGTTAAAACTCTCGACAGCGTTTTCAATGTCTGCTTGCCATACTCGGCGCGACTTTCGTGTTTCTGCTCGTCTTCCACGATGATTTTGCCGATTTGCCAATAGGTCATAAGCAGCGTAGAATTGACTTCCGTCGCCACCTTTTGCCTTGCGCTTTCCAATAGAGATTTAATCTCCGCAATCATCTTCTTATCAACAGGTTCGTTCATAATTTATTTACTCTACGTTGAAAATTCAGCTACGTCAAAGGCTTCTGCTCGCATTTCTCAAACCTTTTTACTGCGCTTTGCGCTCTTCTATCATTCCCTTTACTTTCATAAGCCTCGTCGTCGCCGAACGCTCGTTTTCATCGAGTTTGCCTTTTATATAAACGATAGTTTCCTCAAGTTGCGGAATCATAACGTACTCTAAGGCGTTTACTCTGCGCTTATTTCTCTCTATCTCGATAGAAAGCATGGCGACCGACTTTTCGATTTCGGCAAGTTTGAGCAATTTGTTTATTACTTTTCCTATTTGCTCGACAGAATAATCTGCTTCGGAAGTTAAATCCGTAAACGAATACGGTAGCCTCTCCGCTTTGCTCTCCTTGGTAGTAATTTTCGGAACTTCCACGCTCATAATGTTTTTAGTGGAATACTCCGCTTTTATCTGCACAGACGGCATCGAAAAAGCCTTCTCCATCTCCGCTTTCGACGAAAGCGCTCCGACAAAGGTGAATTGCTTTAAACTGTCTCCGAGTTCTTTTTCCACTTCGTCTCTTAAACGCTTGTTCTCCTTTATCAGTATGGAGAACTGCCTTATCATTTCGTCGGACTTGTCTTTTAAAAGTTTATGTCCTCTGACGGCAGTGGAAAGTCTGCTTTTAAGTTTTTTTAACTCCATACGAGTGGGGTTTACGTTGAGTCTTGTCATTTTTAATTAAGATACTTATCTATATATTTCTCTTTTATTCTCTTGAGTTCGCTCCTCGGAAGTATTGCGAGAAGTTTCCAACCGATATCCAAAGTTTCTTCTATCGTTCTGTTAGAGTTAAAGCCTTGGGAAACGTACACCTTTTCAAATTCCTCTGCGAATTTTGCGTATAGCTTATCGGTTGCGGTAAGCGCTGCGTCGCCGAGGATCGCAGACAGTTCCTTGCACTCCTTGCCCTTGGCGTAAGCCGCAAAGAGTTGGTTCATCGTATCTGCGTGGTCTTCCCTCGTTTTGCCGTCGCCAATGCCTTTATCTTTAAGTCTCGAAAGCGACGGAAGTACGTCTATAGGCGGATTAATGCCCTTTTTGTATAAATCTCGCGACAATATTATCTGCCCTTCGGTAATGTATCCCGTAAGGTCGGGAATGGGGTGAGTCTTGTCGTCTTCGGGCATTGTAAGGATCGGGATTTGCGTTATCGAGCCTTCTTTGCCCCTTATTCTGCCTGCACGCTCGTAGAGTTGGGCAAGGTCGGTATATAAGTAGCCCGGATAGCCTCTCCTGCCCGGAACTTCTTTCCTTGCGGCGGAAACTTCACGCAGCGCCTCGGCGTAGTTGGTTATATCCGTCATTATTACCAAAACGTGCATTCCGCACTCGAATGCGAGATATTCCGCACAAGTCAGCGCCATTCTCGGCGTTGCGATACGCTCTATCGCCGGATCGTTTGCGAGGTTGGTAAAGAGTACCGTCCTCTCGATCGCTCCCGTCTTTCTGAAATCTTCTATAAAGTATTCGGCTTCCTCGTAGGTTATACCTATCGCCGCAAATACGACGGCGAATTTCGTATCCGAATTTCTTACTTTCGCCTGCCTCGCTATTTGAGCGGCAAGTTCTGCGTGGGGAAGTCCCGACATCGAGAATACGGGAAGTTTTTGTCCTCTTACCAAAGTATTCAGTCCGTCTATTGCGGATATTCCCGTCTGAATAAATTCGTTCGGGTAGTCTCTCGCAGCCGGATTTATCGGCTCGCCGTTAATATCCATTCTCTTTTCGGGAATTACCGGCGCTCCGCCGTCTCGGGGATTACCCATTCCGTCGAATACTCTGCCGAGCATATCTTTTGAAACGGAAAGCGACAGACTTCTTCCTAAAAATCTCGCTTTTGCGGTGGATATTTTCAAGCCTTGCGTGTTCTCGAAAAGTTGTACGACGGCTTTGTCGTCCCTGACTTCCAAAACCTTGCCTCGCCTTATCTCACCGTTCTCTTGAGTGACCTCGACGAGTTCGTCGTACTTCACGCCCTCTACGCCCTCTACGAGCATCAACGGCCCTACGACTTCTTTTATAGTCTTATATTCCTTATACATTTTCGTCCTCTCCTACCGAAAGCGCTTTGAGTTCTCTCGTGAGTTCTGCCTCTATCTCGTCAAAACTGCCGATAGCGCTCTCCTCGAGATATTTAGCCCTACCTATCTTTTCCTTTGCCGGACAATTAAATATGTCGTCTAAGTTGGCGTAATTCGCAACCGCCTCGTTGCCCAAGTCGTAGAATTTTTTGATAAGCTTCAACATTCTGTACTGCTTATCGAGCGAAGTATACGTATCGGTTTCATGGAATGCGTTCTGATGCAG
>CAJOMT010000091.1 GCA_905235815.1 uncultured Clostridia bacterium | reverse complement strand
CTTCGCTCCTTACAAGTCCGCCTATCTGCCGTTTCCGCTTTGCGGAGCCTCGGCAGGATACCTTCGGTATGCAGCTCCAAAATAAGAAATCAACCCTTGTGGTTGGTTTTTACTTTTGGTATTGAATGTTGGTTGTGAATCCGTCAAGACCCACCGATTATTCAGACGGGGTCCCCGAAAATATTTTGCTTGCAAAAGAAGTCTTATTGAATAATTGAAAGATTTATAGAAATTTTAGAAATTACTCTCTTTTCAGCTGCTTATAGTTGAAGTTGTATGTGATTTTTTATAATCGCTCGGTGAAATGCCGAAATGGAATTTGAAAGATTTACTGAAAGAATAGAGGGACGCATAGCGTAAGAGGCCGGCAATTTCCGTGAAAGAAAGCTTGCCCTCTTTTATCAATAACTTTGCGCGCTCTAATTTTTTATTCGTAAAATACTCTGTTAAAGTTCGTCTTGTGGTGTGCTTAAAGGTTCTCGACAAATAAGAATAATTATAATTAAAGTGCGCTGAGACATCCGATAAATTTTCAATAAGGAACAAATTGCTGTCAATATATCGCATAACTTTATAGCATGTAACTTCGTTGGATGTGATATGGTTTGGAACTGGCTTGGCTTGTTTGTATAAAAAAGCCCGAATAACCAATATGGCGATAGTGTGAAGCATGTCGCTGACGATTCCAGTTTGTCCGTATTCCGTGGAAGATATTTCGCTGATAAGCATTTCGGTCAGCGAAACAACGTTTTGGTCGTGAAAAATACGTTTATCGCTTTCGTAAAAAGATTGTGTGATTGTTTCAAAGTCTTTTTTAATGGATTCATCGACGGAACGAAAAGAGATAAAAGAATATTTTAACGTTTCATTCGGGTCGGAAACGATTTTATGTATATCGTAAGGGAAAGACAAAACTATATCGCCTTCGGAAACAGAAATTTTTTTTTGGTTAGTGTAAATATCTCCTTTCCCCGCCAAAACGATAGATAACTCAAACCAGTCGATATGCGTGTGTGAATCGATTGTCGTTGTGGAATCGCAAAATAATTTGCCGACTTGATATAAATATGTAGAACCAAAAATTTTAGGATTCTTTATAAACGAAAAATCTATATGGTATTTTTCGAAATTTGTAAGATCGCTCATAGTTTCATTATAGCTGTATAGTCAAAAAAAAGCAAGAAAATTTCTTGCAAAATCGAAATTTTCAAAAAATATGGTAAAATAGAGTTAAATTCGAGCGGGATATGCAATTTAAGTTAAATAATGCGTAAAGTCAAGATATCGTTTTTTGCGTTTTGTTGTGATACAATAAAGATAACGAAAGATTATGGAGGAACTCAATGAAAATAGTAGCGATTATCGGGTGTGGAAGAATTGCGAACAACGCGCATTTACCTGCACTTGCTAAAATGGATGACGTTCGTATTAAATATGTATGCGACGAAATCGTGAACAAGGCGCAAGCCTTAAAAGAAAACTTTCCCAAAATCGAAAATGTGATTACGGATTATAAAATTGCGCTTGCAGATGCGGAAGTGGACGCTGTATTCGTTTTAACGCCGAATTACGCGCATTATACGATTACGATGGACGCGCTGAAAGCGGGAAAGCACGTTATGTGCGAAAAGCCGATTACCGTCAATTACGAGCTCTCTTGTGAAATGGCAAAAGAAGCGAACGCTCGTGGCTTGATGTTGAATATTGGAGTATGCAATCGTCATCACAAGTCCGTTGAAATACTTGAACAAATGTACCGCGATGGCAAGTTCGGCAACGTATATCATGTGTATACGTCTTTCCGTTCTTTTCGTTCCATTCCGGGACTTGGCGGTGCGTTTACCACAAAATCGCAATCGGGCGGCGGCGTACTTATCGACTGGGGTGTGCATTTCTTCGATTTAATTTTATATATTTTGGGTGGAGCAAAACTTAAATCGGTCACTTGCAACGCATATAACGAGATGGCGAAAGATATGAAGTCTTATAAATATGAAAGTATGTGGGCGGAAGATACTGCGGATATCGAAAACGGTACGAATGACGTAGAGGATTTTATCACGGGTTATATCCGTACGGACAAATCGAGTATCGCGTTTAACGGTGCCTGGGCTCAAAATATCGGAGAAAGCGAAATGTATATTGATATTTTGGGCGACAAAGGCGGCGCAAGATTAAAATACGGCGGACAGTTTACCTTCTGGGACGGCGCAACGCTCAAATCGTATGAAAGCGAACATCAAATCCCGAATATGTACGGAGAAGAAGACGCGGCGTTCTTACGTTCCATCGATTCGGGTGTAAAAGATAAAAACCATATCGACTACGTTTTGGAAAGCGCAAAACTGTTGCAAGCGTTGTATGATTCTTCGGATAAAAACAAGGAGATAACGTTCTAATGAAATCTATTGGATTTGTGGACTATTATATCAGCGAATGGCATGCGAACAATTATCCCGTATGGTTCAAGGAAATCTGTGAACAAACAGGCGAAGAGTTCCAAGTCAAATACGCATGGGCGGAAGAGTACGTGTCGCCTGTGGATGGACGAAACACGGACGAATGGTGCAAGGAATTTGGCGTGGAGAAATGCGAGAACTTGCAAGATCTTTGCGAAAAAGCGGATTATATTTTGGTACTTGCGCCGTCCAACCCCGAAAAACATTTGGGTTACGCGAAAGAAGTCTTGAAATATAAAAAGAATACCTACATAGACAAAACGTTTGCGCCAGACTATCAAACAGCAAAAGAGATATTTGATATCGCAGAGCAATGCGGCACGAAGTTTTTTTCGTCATCGGCGTTACGATATGGTACGGAGCTTGACGAAATGCTCGGCGCGCAAGCGGTAATCACGACGGGTGGTGGCGGAAATATGCCCGAATATATCATTCACCAAATCGAGATGGCGGTGAAAGTGATCGGGGAGAAAGCTAAAAAGGTACGCGTAGAAAAGCAGGGCGATAATCAATATATTATACGCGTGGCGTTTGAAAATAGAAAACAAGCGACTATGGCATATGCCTGCGGTTACGGCTTTTCGGTGTGTGCGGAAAAACCGAATGGAGAAACGGTAAACAAACCGATTGTTTCGGATACATTCAACAGTTTGTTAAAAGATATTTTACGTTTTTATAAAACGGGAGAAGTATCGTTTGACAGCAAGCAAACGTTGGAAGCAATGAAAATAAGAGAAACAGTAATTAAAGGGCAAGAAGTATTAGGGGAATGGATAGAGCTTTGAAAAAGTTAAAAGTAGGCGTAATTGGTTGCGGACGAATATCGGTAATGCATTTGGTGTCGATACAGACTCTACAAAACGTGGAGCTTGCATGTGTATGCGATAATAAAAAAGAGCGCGCGGACGAAACAGCGAACAAGTATGGAGTGAAAGCGTATTACGATTACGAAGAAATGCTCGATAGCGAAAAGTTAGACGCGGTACACCTTTGTTTGCCACACTATTTGCACAGTAAAGTGGCAATAGCGGCGTTTGAGCGTAGGGTAAACGTTTTAACGGAAAAGCCGATGGATATCGACCTTGCAAGCGCGGAGCAAGCGGTGGAAACAGCGAAAGCAAAAGGCGTGTTGTACGGTGTGATAATGCAATGTAGATACAATAATTCCGCGCAGCTTGTTAAAAAGGCGGTGGAAAGCGGAAGGCTCGGCAAAGTGATATCCGCGCGTTCTGTACTCACTTGGACTCGTCCCGACGAATATTATCAGGAAAGCGATTGGAAAGGCACATGGGATAAAGAAGGTGGCGGAGTTGTAATAGATCAAGCCATTCATTCCATAGACCTTGTCAATTGGATTGTGGATAGCGCAGTAGAAAGCGTAAGCTGTTCTATGGCAAATCGCGGTCATAAGATTGTAGGCGTAGAGGATAGCGCGGAAGGACTTATTACTTATAAAAACGGTGTGAAATACGGCTTTTACTGTATGAATAACTACGGGTTAGACGAGCCGATAGAAATCAAGTTGTATTGCGAAAAGGGCAAGGTAACGTTCGGGTACGACGACGCGTATATCGAGTATTTCGACGGAACGACAGAACAGGCGCATCAAGACGTAAACACGCAAAAATACGAGGGTGGAAAGGATTATTGGGGATTTCAGCATATTCGACAAATCTCGCAGTTCTATAAAGCGTGTTCAGGCGAAGAACCGCTGGAAATTTCGGGAGAAGAAGCACTCAAAACCCACCGTTTGATTATGGACGTTTACGAAAAGGGAGGAATGCGGAAATGAAAATAGGTGTAATCACCGACTGTTTTAAGAAAAGTCAAATTGAAGGGATAAAACTTGCAAAAAAGTTGGGCGTCGACGGCGTGCAAATATACGCAACGACGGGCGAGTTTTCTCCGGAAACACTGACGGAAGCGAAGAAAACGGAATATAAGAATTTATTAAAGGAGAAAAATCTCGTCGTATCCGCGCTTTGCGGCGATATGGGTGGTTACGGCTTTGAAGTTGAAAAAGACAACGCTGAAAGGGTTGAAAAGACAAAAAAAATTATTGATTTGGCAGTTGAATTCGGAACTAAGATTGTTACCACGCATATAGGCGTAATTCCTGACGAAAAGTCAAATCCAAGGTATAAAGTAATGCTTGCGGCCTTGACAGAGTGTGGTTTATATGCAAAACAAAAAGGCCTAACGCTTGCGATAGAAACAGGACCGGAAAAAGCGAAAACGTTACTTACGTTTTTACAAGATACGAAGGGCGGTGTAGGCGTCAATTTAGACCCGGCAAACTTTACTATGGTAACCGGGCAAGATCCCGTTGAAGCTGTATATCTATTAAAAGATTATATAGTGCACACTCACGCAAAAGACGGAGTTATGCTTGATAAAAATCAAGACCCGACAGACGTATATCATGCATTTGCGGTAGGTGGAGTAGATGCATTAAACGCCTGTAAGGGTTTCAAAGAAAAACCTTTGGGACAAGGCGACGTGGACTGGAAAAACTATATTAAGGCTTTAAAAGAAATAGACTATGACGGGTTCTTGACCATAGAGCGTGAATGTGGCGATAATCCTGAAGCCGACATTATTAAAGCAAAAAAATTTTTAGAAGAATTAATTTAGACGATAACTG
>CAJOMT010000090.1 GCA_905235815.1 uncultured Clostridia bacterium | reverse complement strand
GACAGTTCCATCTCTGGCACTCCTTACTTTTAAATGTTAGCACTCTTGCACTACAAGTGCTAATCGTGGGTATATTATATCTTTTAATTTTAACTTTGTCAACGATTTTTGACTACTTTTTTAAAAATTTTTTTCGAATTTCAAAAAATTTTAAAATCGGCAAAAAATAAAGCGATTTTCATCGCCTTATTTCGCCTTGCCATACTTAGCCTTATTATATATTGTATATCTGCGCCTCTTTAAGGTATCGCCGCTTGTTGACCGCCTTTGCTCCATACCGAGTACGGTCAGTATGGCGTTTCTTCCAACGCTTGCGGCGTTCGGAAGCCCTCCGGGCGGAAGCAGCCACTGATTTGCCAAAATTACGTGAGGATAACCCTCGACCTTATTATCTATCTTTCTCGGAATATATTTTGGCGGAATAGTAAAAGACATATACGAGCCTATTTCCGAATTTACATATCTCTTATACGTTGCGGGAGTCCATACGTCAATTGGGCGAATTTTACCTGCAAGCCCCGGAAATTTACCCACGACAATCGCCTCGACGCTTGCGGCAATTTCGGCTTTTAACGACTTATAGGCGGACTTATCTTTGTATAAGTCTATAAATTGCCTACTTCTTTCGTCGCCGCAGAATATCATACTCTCAAACATTATTTTATTCGGATTAAGAGATCGATCGTGAGAAAATTCACGGAGAACTATATTTGAACCGCCTAAAATATTTTTATATTTTTCAGGCACGTCTATTATATAATCTCCTTTAAAACAAAGTTCTTCTTCGCTGTAAAATGCGCAATGCACGCTCGAAAACCTTTTCATCGAAGGATTATCATACAGCGCTTGAAGGCGTTTAGGCATTTTAACGTTCAGCATTTCTCCGAAAGTAACTTTGGGATCGGTCGTCAGAACTACGTAGTCCGCTTCCATATTCACTCCGTCCGAAAATTCGACGACGGTCTTTTCCCCGTCGTTTACTTTTACCGCCTCTTTATTGTATATAATTTCGCCGCCGAGACTTAAAAATCTGTTTTCCATTCTCTTTGCCGCCTCTAACGACGCACCCTTCGGCACACCGCCGTTTCCGTAACAAAACGTGGCAAAAATCATTATCAGAACGAAAGCGGAAAACTCTGAACCGAGAAGTGAAACAAAGAATTTTTTTATTACGGGGTGCACGAACTTTTCGGATAGTTGCCCCGTAGACATTCTGTGATATTTCAAAATGTTAGGCGCCGCTTTCGCCGTTTTTATTGCACCGTATTTTTCATCGTGGTTTTTGCCGCCTATCCCGATTATTCCGCTCCAATCCTCTATTGCGTTTACAAATGAATTTATTTCCTTTTCATCGATAGGGCTTAAAAGCAGTAAATCTTTTCTGAACTGCTCTATGTCGGACGTTAAACTCAAAGTTTTATTGCCGTATGAATACGAAAACAACGTATCGGGCTGTATGATTTCCACACCCTCGCCGAGCATACCTACTTCCACCCAGCGCTTATACGTTTCCGTATTGGGGTTGGTACCCGTAAGCCAATGAATACAGTTGTCTATATATATTCCTTCCCTCTGCCAGCCGGTCAGATTGCCCCCGACGCAACTGCTTCTCTCGCAAATCGTTGCCTCTAACCCGTTTAACCTTGCATAAATTCCGGCGCACAGCCCCGAAACGCCGCCGCCGATTATCAACATTTTACTCATAGTAAAATCATTCCCTTTTTTTCGGAAATATATACCGATTAAAAGGGAATGATTGATTACAAAATTAAAGTCTTTATTTTTAAGACAAATATTCGAGCAGTCCTTTTAAGCCCTGTTGTCTGAATATTTGTTTATAAAATTCGGTTTCGTCTTGAATTAAAGTGTCTATTACTTCTATACCGAGAAGTTCGACAGGCGCTTTATCGTCTGTAAAAAGAAGATTGCCCGCCTCGTATTCTTTAAGATTTTTTATTACGTAGTTCTCAATAAAATACTTTAACGACGAATCTGTTTCCGCCTTGATATTTTCGTTTAAGTTATCCAATAAATCGGGATTGTTGAACGCAAACAGTTCTCTGTTTGTGGTTTGTGCGACTTCTACCGTATAGTTATATTTGAACACACGAGATATAGTGTCGCATAAATAATAGTTTATATTATCTTTCTCATCGGAACGCATATTAAGGTTTACTACCATTACTCCGTCGTCCGTCAAGTGATTTCTCACAAGAGTAAAAAATTCTATCGACGACATCTGATACGGAATAGTTATATCCTGATAGGCGTCTACCATTATTATATCGTATTTGTCCTTGACGGTATTCAAAAACGCTCTGCCGTCGTAAGTATGGACCTTTATTTTATTCGTGTCGAGTTTGAAATATTCTCTCGCAAGTTCGGTTATCTTGGAATCTATCTCTACGCCCGTAACGTTCACGTTATCGTAATAGTTGTTGAGCTGAGCGGCATACGTTCCGCTGCCCATTCCGAGTACCAGAACTTCTACTTTTTCTTTCTTTTTGCCGTTCGTCATCTGCCACGCCGCCAAATCGTAGTCGTAATAATATCCCGTATGAAGTCCTTTATTCTTAAAATACACGGATTGAACGCCGAATAGCACGTTGGTGGACAGACTTACCTTGTTATCATCTTCGTATATTTGAAGATAGTTATACGTGGATTCGCCCTCATAGACTAAACTGTTTTCCCAAAACGCAAAGTGCGAAGAATATCCGAAAATTCCACCCAAAATAAGCGCAACTACCGCAAGTATCATTTTCCATTCGAATTTCATACTCGTAATAAAATATATACATGCAAGCGCCGTAATCGTGAATGCGAAAATGAGAAACGTCATATTCGTGCCTATCGTCGGAATCGTTACGAACGTAGGTAAAAACGTACCGAGAATAGAGCCTATCGTGTTAAACGCATTGAGCGTACCCACCGTCTTGCCGCTTTCGTCGAGCGACTGCGTGCAATATTTTACGAGACACGGGCTTGTCGTACCGAGTAAAAATAGCGGAAAAATGAACAAAACCAAACATGATATCGTCGCCGCAATGATTAAAAACCCCGAATCTACAACGAATATAAACAATGCGGAAATTACCGCTATGACGTATTTGCCGAGCCACGGAATAAGCGCTATCCAGGCTCCGACTATCAAAAGTCTTGCGTATAACTTGTCCGGATTAGGATCTTTATCCGCTTTTCTGCCGCCGTATATGTTTCCGAGCGCCATAGCTATCATAATAGTTCCTATAACTATCGTCCAAACTATCTGGCTCGACGAAAAATAGGGCGCCAAAAGTCTTTGCGCTCCGAGTTCTATCGCCATTACGCTCATTCCGGCAAAAAACTCGGTCAGGTATAAAAATACCTTGTTTTTTAAAATTTTTCTTTCAACCATTGTCTATCGTCCTTTGATGCTTAAAAAATAAGGCTCTGATTTCTGCTATATCGAATCAAAGCCACTAATTATCGAAAACAAGTACACTCTTTTACAAAGAAAAGTTGTTGCTATTCTTCAAAGCTGTAAATAAACATAGGGTGCAGCGTCACGCTGCTGGCTACACGCAACGAAAATGCTATATCCTCATTTAAGCCATTTTAATTCTTTTTGCTTTAACTTTAATTTAATTATACACTTTTTAACTCAAAATGTCAATTAAAAATAATAAAATAAGTCATAGTTTTTCTATGACCTATTCTATCTCGCTTTCTATTGTTAAACCGCCCTTAAAGACAACGACGATCTTTTTGTCCGGCATTACCCGAACATATTCAATAAGCCGCTTTACCGTCGTATCGTCATACGTTCCAAAAACATCTTTCTCCTCGCTTTCGCCTCGAACTAATTCCGTAATCCTTTTTATTTCCAGACTGACTGCCTGATTGCTTTTCATCTTTTCTTTTATTATCTCGGCTTGTCCTTTTAAAGCGTCTATTTGCAAATTCATTTTGGAAATCACTTCATAATACTTTGCCGTATCGCCTTCGGTTTTCATCATCAACGAAACGTTATCGTCTATTCGCATTTTCAAGTTGTTTATCTCATTCTCTATTGCAAACAAATCGAGATCGTCTTTCTTTCCCGTGATACCGTATACAATATTTGACAGAATTAAATCATACACTTCTTTTTTATCCGTTATGGCGCTCCGCAAGGCTTTGAGTATTGCGGATTTTATTTTATCTTCTTCCACCGCAACAGATTGTTTGCAGAACTTCTTCCCATATTCCACCCTATTAACGCATCGCCAAACTTTCGTATTTTTCCCTTTGATTTTCCAAGTTATTCTTCTGTATTTATTACCGCACTCTCCGCAAATCAGCAATTCCGAAAGAGCATACTTTCCGCTATACTTTCCCTTTTCATCAATTTCATTTGTTGTAACTTTCCGTATGTTCCCTCGCCGTGCGACCTCGACTTGAACCAACTTAAACGTTTCTCTATCTATTATGGCAGGATGACTATTCGTTATCAGATACTTCGCAAGTTCGCCGTTGTTCTTTTTTGCCTTTTTAGTTATACAGTTCTCTATATACGTCTTTTGCAATAACATATCGCCCGCATAACGTTCGTTCGTTAAAATACTCTTTATGCAGACCGACGCGCTTCTGCGAAAAGAACGCGGGACCGGGATCGTCGATTTTGATTGCGATTACTATGACCAGATAGAGCCACGACAGCACTACCAAGCCGAGAAATGACAGTATTATGTCAAGTAACCGCTTAAAAAAATGTTTGTACATAACTTCCCTCTGAGCCCCTTAGTCAGACCGAATAGTGCGCCGATACGCGCTGAAA
Organism: uncultured Clostridia bacterium; assembly: GCA_905235815.1. Classification (GTDB taxonomy): domain Bacteria; phylum Bacillota; class Clostridia; order Christensenellales; family Borkfalkiaceae; genus UBA10281. Next base: position 357 of record CAJOMT010000090.1, on the reverse strand, counting down.
CCGCATAATATCACATATAACCCAGTTTACTTATAATATAATACTACAAAAAATCCATAAAGTCAATTTATTTATTTTACAACTATGACAGTATTTGGCAATTGCACAAAAATCGGTTTATGCCTATGTTGTAAATCTGCTCCCAAGTCTCCTGTGCGTATAAACGGAATATGCGGAAAGCACAAGAGTTCAACCGATCCATGTCCTAAACGGTATACAGGTATCGATAACTCTACCATCATCGCCATTCTTATCAATAATTGGTTTTGCGATTCGTTTTCCATTTCGGATATTCAGAAAACCTATGTACGTGTTTCCGATGGGAAACATCGATAAGCAAAAAGTAGTTTCTTATTG
>CAJOMT010000089.1 GCA_905235815.1 uncultured Clostridia bacterium | reverse complement strand
ACGTAGTTAGCCGAGGCTTGCTATTGGGGTACCGTCACTTTCTTCGTCCCCCATCACAGAACTTTACAATCCGAAGACCTTCATCATTCACGCGGCGTTGCTGGGTCAGGCTTGCGCCCATTGCCCAATATTCCCCACTGCTGCCTCCCGTAGGAGTCTGGACCGTTTCTCAGTTCCAGTGTGGCCGATCACCCTCTCAGGCCGGCTAACTATCGTAGGCTTGGTGGGCCGTTACCTCACCAACTACCTAATAGTACGCGAGCTCATCTATATCCGATAAAATCTTTTACCCCTGAAGGATGCCCTTCTGTGGTCTTATGCGGTATTAGCACACATTTCTATGTGTTATTCCCCAGACATAGGCAGATTGCTCACGCGTTACTCACCCGTCCGCCACTAATATAAAGGAGCAAGCTCCTCTATATCCGTTCGACTTGCATGTGTTAAGCACGCCGCCAGCGTTCGTCCTGAGCCAGAATCAAACTCTTAAGTTTAATATTCTTAAAGCCGTGTTATTTCTAACACAACTGCTCTAACGATTTTCGTTATTGCTGACTGTTTTTTTGGTACATAAAAAATACTCAAAATTAATTGACAGAAACATTTCAAAACATAAATGTTTTGTAACCATTTCCTTCTATTCAGTTTTTAAACTACATGTCGTTGAACTCCGTTCAACGTGCCGTCCGAACTGACAGCCTATACATCATATCATATCCTACAGCTAATGTCAACTGTTTTTTCAAACTTTTTCAAAAAATTTTTAATTTTTTTTGGAAAAGTTTTTGTGCCGTTTTCTTTGGGAATTGCTCGTATTTTCCGCTTGCATCAGCAGCCCCGCAGAAGCGCGCCAAGAAGATTGATGTGCGTATATTAAACAACATTTTCGCCAAAAAGTCAACTGTTTTTTCAAACTTTTTTAAAAAAATTTTTTCAGACACAACATATTGTGTATTTTTCTTCAAATTTCGCCAAAAACCACAATTCGCGTTTTTTTAGTTTTGCAGTTTTTCTTTTATTTATATAGATTTTTGCGCGACCTCATCGCTGCCTTCCTCCCCACGCAAAGCACAAGTGACGGAAAATTTTTCGATTATTTTCAAAAAATTAAAAATTTTCAGTTTAATTTAAGTATCGAGTGTTATAGTGTATGCGTAATCAACAAGACCCACCCTACTTCTTTATATATTCCCACCCGAAAAGGTACGGCAGAGATGCCGTACCTTTTCACTTTGTCTTTTCACTTTTTTATAACATATATATACGTGCGCATGCGCGTGTACATAATTAAAGCCGACCGAGATAAAATTCTCGGGCGGCCTTTTCGTGTTTTATTCTTTTTTCTACAGCGAATTGATCGTACGTTTTACAATTTCTTCCGCGTCGTATCCCTGCACGTCGAGCATTTCCGCTTTTATAAGCGACGTTTCCTTAATGCCAAAGCAATTTTCGGCGAGGGCTTTAACGTAATTATAGCTGTAATCGGGAACGTATGGACCGCCGGACGTAGTTACGTAATAAAGTTTATCCGCCTTGCAAAGACCGTGAATTTTCCCGCCTTCGCCGTATTCGGTAACTATCCCCAAAACGTAGATATTTTCAAGATATACTTTAAGAATAGAAGGGAAAGTCGCATCCCAAAACGGTGCGGAAATCACTATCGTATCTGCCGCGGCAAACTGCTTTGCAAGATCGAACGACTTATCGGAATAATCTTTCCTTTCTATAAGTTCCATCCGCTTTTGCAACCGTTCGCTCGTCAACGGGCTTATTTCTGCTTCCGCAAGTTTTACTTCTCGGTAGCTTCCGCCTAATTTTTTAAGCAGCTCCGCAGCTATTCTGTTGGTTCTGGATTGTTCTCTTACACAGGCGTTTACGTAAAGTATCATATTATCGATTATCCTTTAACGAATCCGTCATACTTACTCGCGAGGCTTTGGCTTTAAGAATTGAGAGCGTGACGAAATAAGTAACGACGATTATTGCCACTACGATTATTACCGTTTTAAGGGATAACGTTACGGGCATTACCATGTTGTTGTTGGCTATCGTATTTTTAAAATACAGCGATAGTATCAAATACGCCAGCGGAATGCCCGCAATTATGCCGAACGGCACTATGAGATGGTTGCCGTTTATTATCATTTTGTTTATCTCGTTCGGGCTGTAGCCCAAAACGCGCATCATCGATATGTTTGCCTGATTATCGTCCACTATAACGTTTACTATGGTAAATACCGTTATAATACAAATCAATATACCTATTACCAAAACGGTATATATCAAAACGGCTCTTTCTTGCAATTTAGCGTCTTTTTGCTTTTCAATTGAAGATTTCTGGAAAATGTTTACTACGCTTTCCGTGTCGTATGTGTCGTTCAAAGCCGTCTTTGATAAAACGATATTGTAAAGAGGTTCCAAAATGGTTTTATCGCCGTTCTCAAAGTAATCGTTAACCGAGGCAATTAATTCCGATCCTTCCGGATCTAAAGCAAACTTATTGATTAGTTCTTCAATAGCGTCGCAGTACGTTTCGATAACGTTGGTTTTATTTGTCAAAATATACGATATCAGCCCGTTATCTATAATACCCGAAACCTTAAACTCCAGCGGGTCTCTATCGAAATTAGAATAGATGGTAACGGTATCTCCCTTTTTTACGTGCATAAGTTCGGCGCACAGTTTGGAAACGTAAAAGCTGTTTTCGTTAAGTTCTGTAATTTTTGTGCCGTCGGTAAGCGTCGTGTACCACAAATTCATATTGTCAACTTCGGCGCCCATCAAAGGTATTTTTCTGTCTTCGTACTCGTATATCGTCGCAATCATATAATTAAATTCTTTGGATTTCATTTCTTCATCGCTTGCGACTCGCGGAATTTTCAAAGTGTATTCATATTCAAAATCGCCGGCTTTTTTCATCGCCTGCGTAACTATGGCATTTATGGTATCGAGTTGCATCAACGCCAAAGTTACAATCAGCGTAGACGCCATAATTCCCAAAAAGATAACGAAAGTCCTTACTCCGTTTGAGACCAAAGACCTTGCGGCGTATTTGGAGGTTACCTTCATCCTCTTGTTCGCTAAAAATTTGGACGATTTTGATTTCTTGCCCGCGCCGATCAACAAGGACGTTATCGGCTTGTCTATCAAACGCTTGATTGTGAAAATTGCAGCTGCGGAATAAATAAGCGTAGGAATTATTATGCCCAAAATCGCCGCGTACCACGGGTAAATAAAGTCAACGTGCATGACTTCAAAGTCGCCTATAGATATCGAGCCGAAGGATCCCGCAGTGGCGTACACTATTATCGTCATAAGTATGCCGCCTATCAAACCGGGTATCATAGACATTATGGAATAGTGGGAACAAATTTCGCTGTCCCGAAAACCCAACGCGCTTACAGTGCCTATTATCTTCTGATCGTTGGTAACTTTGATGTTTAAGATAATAGATATCAAAAGCACGATAAAGAACGGCGTGATTGCCAAGAACAAGAAGGAGAAGGAGATAAACATAGTAGGTCTGGTATAGAAAATCCTTATCCTCCTTGAAGCCTGCGACGCATTGTATTGAGACGATATATAATTGCCGAACATTTCTTTACGCATAGCGTCCAAATCGCCGGTAGTGCCGTTTACGTTATATTTCATTGAATACGTAGACGTGGCAGAAGCGTTTCCGCCGCCGTCCTTCAACGCGTCGTATTGAACGTCGTTTATATATGCCAACATAAAAGAATTGTAGTTGGGGAACGAGTCGGTCACGTTTTCCAAGCCGTATAAATAATCCGGCCTTATAAAGAAACCTACTACTTTATATTCTTTACCGTTAAGTTTAATTCTGTTGTTGTTATTGTTGAGGGTGATGTTGTGTTTCTTTGCATATTTTTCATTAATAAGTATTTCATCATCCTTTAAATCGTTGACAGACTTGTAATTCAGCCCGTTGTTTTGCGCAGTGATAATATATTTGTTTATCTTTGTGTTTTCTTTGAAAACCCTTACGTGCATATTTTTGGCGGTAACGTCTTTGCCTGCGTTATCCAGAACGGTAACGCTGAAAACGTCCATATATTCCTGCTTTTCCATCAAAAGATGATACTTGTTTTCGTAATTACTGATATCGTCTTCCGTAATTTCCAACATCGTTTCAATGTTGGCGTCTTCGACCACGCAGGTGTTGAATATCTCGGTAGTAAAATTCTTAATACCGTGTCCGCAAGTGTATAACAGGGCGAACGCCATAACGCACAACATAGTAAGTAAAGACGTCGCTATGTAAAATATTAAATTCTTCTTGATACTGCGAAGGTATCTTTTATGCATTTTCAAATTCAGTTTCATATTGTCGATCCATTATAATTCGATTTCATCCGCGGAAATTTTGTGGGGATTGTTTTCAATGCTGTTTACGTTGCCGTCTTTAAACCTAATGATTATGTCCGCAATACCTTGTATCGCTTCGTTGTGGGTAATGATAATGATGGTAGTGTGGTATTTTTGGTTGACCTTTTCAATTACCTTCAACACGCTTCTGGAAGATTTCGTATCCAAAGCGCCGGTCAATTCGTCGCAAAGGAGTATTTTCGGGTTTTTAACCAAAGCTCTTGCGATAGCTATTCTTTGTTGTTGACCGCCGGAAAGTTCTCTTGGAAATCTATCCTTTAAATGTGCTATCTCAAGCGCCTCCATGATCTCGTCAATATCCAAAGCGGTATTTTTATCGGAAATATCGTTGACCATTTCTATATTTTCCAAGGCGGTAAGATCGGGCACCAGATTATAGAATTGAAAGACGAAACCTATAACTTTTCTTCTGTACTCCGTCAATCCTTTTTTGTTGGCTTTAGAAATATCTATACCGTCAACTACGATAGAACCGCTTGTCAAAACGTCTAAGCCGCCAACCATATTCAATAACGTGGATTTACCCGAGCCGGAAGGCCCCAAAACTACGTACACTTTACCTTCTTCCATTGAAAGATTTACGCCGTCAAGAGCCTTTACCAAAGACTCTCCGCTGCCGTACTCTTTTCTTGCGTCTTTAATTTCTATTAACATAGATCCTCCGTAAAATTATCTATAAACATTTTATTTCAGTTGATAAGAAAATGTTTTCCACATCTTTTTAACACATTTTATAATTATAACAATTTTTTTAACATTTTTCAAGCAATTTAATATCTCGTTTTTTAACATTTT
>CAJOMT010000088.1 GCA_905235815.1 uncultured Clostridia bacterium | reverse complement strand
GAATAAGTATATCCGTAAGGTGCAATGACGTCGTAGAGGGCTTCAAGCGCCTTTTCTCTGCCTTCGGTAGTTAATGCCCTTATATCAGGTTGAGAAACTGCGCCGGTTTCGGGATCGACGTATTTAGCTTGCCAGAAATTATACACTTCGTCTATTCCGCCGTACTGTCCTGCCCACGGCATTACCGCATAGAGCCAATAATCGGCGTTATTGCAGTGTATAAACGGAGTATATCTGTCGTCTACCATATCACCGGCAAGAGCCGCGAGTTCTTGAGTAGTACGAGGAATCTTATATCCCTTTTGTTCGAATACAGTCTTATTATAAACTATTCCGCAAACTCCGCCGCCGTAAGTGGAAGCATATAACTTTCCGTCTTCACCACGATAAGAATCGAGTATGAACTGATTGTTCTTTTCGAGTAAAGTCTTGCTTTCATTTCCCCATTTTTCATTGAAAATGTCGTCGAGCGGTTCGATATAGTCGGTATACGCCAAGAAGTTGGTCATCGTTGAAATATAGAGATCTACAGTGTTGTTTTTCGGGTCTTGCAATTCGTTTTGCCACGTATCGTTTATCTCGCTGAATTTCTCGATAACGTTGACTTCGGGAAACTTCTCTTTGAACGCCGCTATCGTGCGTCTGAGCCACTCGCTGCCGTTTCCGGCGTCCCAGTGGAAAATCTCGAGGTCAGCTTCGGTGTTTGACGCCGGCTTGTTTCCTCCGCAAGCGGTCATTACGAACATTCCGAACGCCATAACGACCGTCATTAACAGTGCAAGTAATTTTTTCATAACAATTCTCCTCTTTTTTTATTTTTTTTATTTTTTTTATTTTTATTTTTTATCCTTTGATACCGCCGCTCAGATCCAGATCCAGTAACGTCTTGTTGAATATCAAAAACAAAATCAAAACCGGTATTATCGAGAGCATTGACGCCGCAATCAATATGTCCATTCTTACTTTATACGTCATCTGCGATTTGAAAATATAAAGTCCCGTTGCAAGCGTCGGCATTTGTTTTAAATACAATAGCGACGTGGAGTAATCGTTCCAGATACCTATCGAACGAAGTACGAACAATGCGCAAATAGGCGAAATACACATCGGTATCATTACCTTAAAAAACACCTGCGCTTCACTCGCTCCGTCTATATATGCCGCTTCCGCATAACTCCACGATAAATTTTGCATAAAGCCGTAAAGTATTATGTACTGCATACCGAACCCCGTACAGAACGTTACAAGGTACAACATAGAGTCGTTCAGATGTAAGTTGTATATCAATCTGTAATATGCGCCGCCGCTGCCGATAATCGGCAATACCATTATAACGATCGACGTAGCGTGCAATACGTTTCTACCGAAAAATCTGAACTTTCCGCATGCATAGGCAAGCATAAGCGAACAGAACACGTCCAAAAAGCCGCCGCCGATCGTCATCCATAAGCTGTTGCCTATCATCTGGATCATATTCGTGCCGTTTACTTCAAGTTTTTTGAACGCTTCTATGTAATTTCCTAAATGCCATTCATACGGCAATGAAAACGGATCCGTAACAACTTGCGTATGCGTCATACAACCCATAACGAAACCCCAAATAAGGATATATAGGTACGATCCGCAGATAATCAGCAAAATTATGAACATAACGGTTTCGGCAATCGTTCTGCTCGGTGATTTTTTAAACAGTTTCTTATGTTTTTTATTAGGCGAAGGCGACGTTTCGTCAACTCTGTCGAAAGTCGTTTCGTTATTCGTTTCATCAATTACACTCATAAAACCTTCTCCTTTAATATTCCGCAGCCTCTTGAAGTTTGCCAAGTCCCCAGCGAACCGAGAATACTATCGGCAGCGCAATAAGCGTAAAGAATAACCCGATTGCCGACGCATAGTTTAAAGACGGCGAATTCTCAGGCATATTGTATATCTTTTCAAATAACCAGTACGCAATCGTATAAGTTCCGTACTTACCTTGAGTGAATAGGAATATAGGTCCTGACGCCCCGAATATTCCCGTAAACTGAATGGTGATAAACGTTATCATCGTAGGCCATATCAGCGGCAAAATTATCTGTAATAATTCCCTTACCCAACCGCAACCGTCGAGTTTTGCGTATTCGAGTACGTCTTTCGGTATACGGTTCAATGCGCCGAGATAGAGAACCATATTCCCCGCAATGCCGAACCAAATATTATAAAATAACAGTGTAGGCATCGCATATCTCGGATCGGAGAGGAGCGTCGGCACTCTATCCAGCCCGTTTAATTTTTGCACGAGCCACGCTACCGGTCCCGGCCCCTCGAAACCGACGACCATCTCGAACAATTTACAGATAACGACAGTCGATATCATTCCGGGCAAAAACAGTAAAATTCTGAATATTTTCGAACCCGGTATTCCCGAATACAAAAAGTAGCAGATGATAAATCCCGTTATTATACCGGTTATAAAACCTTGCAAGAAAAACAGTCCGGTGTTTCTGAGCGCTTCCCAAAATACCGAGCCCGGTATCTTGATCTCGTCGAACAACATTTGAAAATTTTTCATCGACCATATAGATTTGCCGTTCTCTATCGTCTGAAACGCCATCAGTATGGAATTAAAGTTAACGTATATATAAAACACCAAAAAATTAAGTAACGGTATTATAACCAAACAAAATATGAAAATCTTTCTTTGTCTTGAATTTTTAGTACGACTTGTCATTTGCTCACTCCCGACAAAAATGTATCAGCATCTGTTTTTATCTCAATCAGGGTTATACGGAAGAGTAATTTTCATTCCGTCTTTTACTTTGTCCCAATCTTCTATACTCGTAGGATCGCTTGGGTATGCTTCATATTTGCAAGCGACGATATTGTGTGCGTCCGGCTCGGTAAAATCTACTCCGTCGTTCACCCATTTTCGGTTTTGAGAAATCTCGTAGATTCCGGACGGATTATTCCATACCCACAGCGGCGTACACCACAGATGAACCGGCGCCTTTACAAGTTTGTAAACGTTCTCGGTTACCCCTCTTTGTCCGTGGTGTGCCATTTGTACTATATCGCTCTTTAAATCGTTTCCGTATTTAAAGGCAAGGCGAGATCCCGCTCCGGGCGTTGCGTCGTTTAAAAACAGAATACTTTGTCCGTCAACCCATGCTCGCATTACCAAACTCGTTTCATTGACGTCGTTAGAACTACTCCTGCCAGAATAATCCCAAGTCTGCATTATCTCAAACCGCACGTCGTCTACCCAAATATCCAGTCCGTTTTCAATAGCCGCCGCATTGATAACCGCACCGTTAAGGTCGTCGTACCAGTCGCCGCTCTCGCTCTTAATTTCTATATTATTCAATCTTGCATAGGCGTTAAGGTTGGCTTTTAAATCGTCGACGTAGTCTTGATCGGGATTTCCGTTTTCGTACGCCGGCCTACCGTCCCTCGCCGCATAATATTCGTGAAAATCGGGAAAATCAAAATAAAAATTGTTTATTTTATAATTCGACTTGCTCGAATAGTTATATAAACATTTTACGAGTTCTCGTATATGGTCTTTATGTCCGTGCGATAAAAACCACGCCTCTACCTCGAAGTATTCTCCCTCTTTAAGGCACAAAATCGACCGCAATGCCGACGGCAAATACGGCTCGCTGTTAGCGCCTGTACTGTCTATTCCTCCGTCTATAACTATAAGTTTATTGTTTTTCGTCTTGATGACTATGGATTCCATTAAACTGCCGTTATACGGTGCGAATACGTATAACTCCGTCTTGTCGGACGGTTGAGGTCTCGGGGTTACGGGATCCTCCGTCGAATCCGATTCCGAAGTGCTCTCGCTTGCGCTTTCGCTTTCGGTATCGGTAGCCAAATCATCTACGGGCGTTGAAGCGTGTTCATCGCTCCCCGATTTTTTGCTTCCGCCGCTCGAAGTGCCGTTAGCGGCACAAGAAACAAAGCCACATGTAAGTAAAGTAACAGAAATAATACAACTCATAATTTTATAAATAAGCTTCTTCATTTTTCCTCTTTTAAAGTTTTAGCATTATGCCCAAAAACAGTTATATATCCGCGCCAAAAATTGACGCGAATATATACTGCTTTTATTCGTCAGTGCGGCACGTTAATAAACTGCCGTTTTATTTCATTTCTCGCCATGACGAAAACGAGAAATTTATATTTGCTTTATTCTGCTGATTTAAACGTAAGCAATCCGTCTGCCATTTCCCAGTATTCGGTGTTGAACCCTTCGGGAATTTCGGTTACAGCCTCTTTAAACGCCTCTTCGTTTGCGTATATATTGCCCGCTTGCGTACCGTCCAAAGTATTGTTATGAGTTGTGCTTATTACGTAAACGTTCGATACCGTCAACGAACCGCCGGGTTGGAAACCATTTACCAACGCGCCGACATTATTCTTGTTGGTCAGTTTAATTACCGTATTATTAACGATCAGTTTACCGTATGCCCAACACGAAAATGTACTCGTATAAGGACTTCCGTTCGACGAAGCAATCGTATAATCGATATACACGTTATCGAGCGTTAAATCGTAAACGCCGAAACCGAACAAGCCGCTGTGTGCCGAACCATTCGCCGTCGGGTCGAGAGCGTTCGTAAACGCAACGTTTTTAATTATAGTCTGTTCTTTTCCCGTGGCGCCCGTTTTATAGAATAGTCCGTAAGTCGCTTTCAAACCGTCGATCGTATGACCTTGACCGTCAAACACACCGTAGAAGACGCTCTGTTTTGCAGATGTATTTAATGCTGTTTCACCCGACATATCGATATCGTCCGTAAGAATAACGTACTTAAATCCATTGTTTGCGGTTATCGCATTATTAAGATATACATTCTGGAAAGCTCTGAATTCCGCAGCCGTGCCGAGTGCATAGTCAACTACGTAAGCGCTTGCAGATACCGAGAGATAGCCGGTGGACGTTTTCGCCGCTACCGCAACGCCTAAATGTCCGTTCGCACTTATTTTGTCCGCACCGATTGAAAGCACGCCGTCTTCAAAAGCATAGTCGGTTATAACCGCATTGCCGACTGAAACAGAAGTGATTTGCTCTATATCGTTTTCGCTTAAATCAAGTTCAATCGCTTGATTGTTTCTGTTCTTCGCTATCATCTGTTCTTCCGAAATCTCTATTTCTTCGGAAGTAACTACCGTGTATTCCGCACTTTCTACGGTGAACGACTTGTCTATTAAATGTTCATAGTAAGTCGCTACTACTGTGAATTTAGTATT
>CAJOMT010000087.1 GCA_905235815.1 uncultured Clostridia bacterium | reverse complement strand
CGGAGCGAGGTATAACGGCAAGACGGTCGAGTTTAACTGTCTATGCGCAGTAGATCCGAGTTTGCCGCCAAATACTTTCGTTGCCGGCAGACCGGCGATGACGTGCTGCGCCAACGATATACAGTTTATCGGACATTTATGCGCCTATAAATCGCTTATGAATTTTCCTAAAAATAATTGGGCGCACGTAAAGGTGAAAGTCAATTATATAGAGGAAGAAGGATTTGAACCGCAGATTGTATTAGACCTTGTGTCGATACGAGAAATCGGAGAAATAGAAGAACCGATTGTAAATCTAACATAAAAGAGTAAAAAACGACAAAAACAGTCCCGAAAGCGGGGCTGTTTTTATGTTATTATTAAGGAGGCTTAAGCGAGGTGAATTATGGACGTAAAATACAGCGTTGATAAAGACAAACTTTACATATATATGTCGGGGGAACTCGACGAGAGCAATGCGCGGAGCGCAAAATCCGAAATCGACGATATAATAGATTCTAATATGGAAGTTAAGAACGTGATTTTCAATTTTTCGCATCTTTCGTTTATGGATAGCACGGGGATTGGGGTATTGCTCGGCAGATATAAAAAATTAAAAAAACTCAAAACTTCCGCATATATACAAAGTCCCGGCGTAAGCGTAAATAAAATATTGCAGATATCCGGAATTTATGAAGTAATGCCGAAAATTTAATGGGGTAAACTATGAATAATAAAATGATTGTCAAATTTGATTCTGTTTCCGAAAACGAGGCGTTTGCAAGGAACGTCATAGCGTCTTTTTTATTGCCGCTGAATCCCAGCGTCGACGAATTGTCGGATATAAAGACGGCTGTAAGCGAGGCGGTAACCAACGCCATAGTGCACGGTTATCCCGACGCTACGGGTGAAGTAACTTTATCGGCGGAACTCGACGACAGAGATATACATATTATCGTATCGGATAACGGCGTTGGGATAGAAGACGTAGATGCGGCGTTGGAGCCGTTTTATACCACACGCCCTAATGACGAACGTTCGGGTATGGGTTTTGCGATTATAAAGGCGTTTATGGACGAAGTAAAAGTCGTTTCAAAGATAAACGAGGGAACTGTCGTAGATATGTGTAAAAGAGTAAAATCCGTAGCCGTATAAAGGAGAGTTGAATGCTTAGTCCCGAGGAGACGGTTTTGCACATAAGAAAAGCCAAAGCGGGCGATAACACTTCAAAGGAAATACTTCTCGAAAATAATTCGTTGCTCATAAAAAGCGTAATTAGGCGGTTTAAAAACAAGGGAGTTGAATACGACGATCTGTATCAACTCGGCTGCATAGGTTTTTTAAAGGCAATCAACAACTTCGACGAGCAATACGGAGTAAGGTTTTCGACTTATGCCGTACCTATGATAATAGGTGAAGTAAAGAGATTTTTACGTGACGACGGCGCAATAAAAGTGTCGAGAGTGATAAAGATGAACGCCAGAGCGATAAATAAGTTCATAGAGAACTATAAGGGCGGCGGCGGAGACGTTCCTACCGTAGACGAAATATCGGCGTCGCTCAATATCGACCGAGAAGACGTAATTTTAGCGTTAGACAGTTCCAAAATGCCGCTCTCGCTGTCCGAGGCGATCGACGACGGGAACGATAAAAAACTTGAACTGATAGACAAAATAGCGTCGGACGATAAAGAGGACGATATGGTCGACAAAATTTTGCTTGAATCCGTTATAGATAAACTTCCGCCGAGGGAAAAACAAATAATAATTATGCGGTATTATAAAGATAATACCCAAAGCGAAATCGCCGAGGCGCTCGGCGTATCGCAAGTACAGATATCGAGGATCGAAAGTAAGATTTTAAAGCAAATAAAAGAACAAATTTCATAAAATGCACGACGAGTGCATTTTATTTTTTGTTTTACACACTTTAATTCTATGAGAAATTCAAAGAAAATAAAAAATTTCGAATACGGAAGAACCATAGATGAAAGAATGGATTGCGTAAATAAAAATTTTGAGGAGAAGAGAAGTGAAAAGTAAAAATTATAATGCGAACTACTTAAATTACGTTTCCCAAATAGCGCCGAAAACAAATGAGATCAGAAGTCTGTTGAGGGCGTTTTGGGTTGGCGGAGTAATATGCACTTTGGGGCAGTTTATAAGGTTTTCTCTGGAAATGCTCGGTCTTTACGGGGACGTTTTAGCAGGAACGACGTCAATTGTACTGATATTTATCGGCTCGACGCTGACAGGTATTGGCGTTTATGACAGAATCGGTAAATATGCCGGAGGCGGCTCGATAGTGCCCATAACGGGATTTGCCAACTCCGTAGTTTCACCTGCTATGGAATTTAAGTCGGAAGGTATGATCTACGGCTTGGCGGCTAAAATGTTCGTCGTAGCGGGGCCGATAATAGTGTACGGCGTAATTTCGAGCGTGGCGGTCGGCTTGGTATATTATATAATAGGACTATTTGTTTAAAAATAAGATTTTTGCAAAGTACCGTGCTTTATCACAAAGTGCGGTATTTTATATTTTTATATAAAATCACTTTACAAATTTAATAAAAATTGATAAAATACAATAAGAGGTAATCTTATGTTGGTTGAAAAGATAAAAGAGTTAAAAAAGAAGAGCGGATTAACTACCGCAGAGCTATCTGAAAAGAGCGGAATACCTATCGGTACGCTAAACAAAATACTTTCCGCATCGACTAAAAGCGTCAAGTCTGAAACTTTAAATGCGCTCGCAAACGCATTGGGCGTTTCGATATATACTTTAATGGACGAAAAGCAAGAATCCGAAAATGTTTTGTCCGAAAATTTAGGATATATAAGGGTAGCGGCGCTGACTCCGAATATAAAAATCGGTGATATGAGCGAAACGGTTAAAGCGGTAAAAACTAAAATCGCAGAGGCGAATGGTCTTAATGCGCAAGTTGCCGTCTTTCCCGAGCTTACCTTGTCGGGATACACTTTATCAGATTTATTTTATCAGGATTTATTATTGAAAAACTGTGAAAAATCACTAATAGAAATAAGGGATTTTTCAGCAAATTACGAAATGCTCATATTCGTTGGTTGCCCGCTTAAAAAGAACGGTAAACTTTATAATACGGCAGTCGCTATATTCAAAGGAGAGATACTCGGCGTAGTTCCTAAAACCTTTATTCCGAATTACAACGAATTTTACGAACGCCGTCAATTTTCGCCGGCTGAAGAATTAAACGGTGAAATTTTAATTGGCGGAAAGAATTATCCATTCGGAAGCAAACTCTTGTTTGTAAACGAAAAGTATCCCTCGTTTTCGGTCGCCGCAGAGATATGCGAAGATCTTTGGGCGGTAGATTCGCCGTCATTAAAGCATACCGTAAACGGCGCCAATATTATAGTGAACCTTTCGGCGAGCGACGAACTTATCGGAAAATCCGATTATAGGAGAGATTTAGTTAAGATGCAGTCTGCTAAATGCGTCTGCGCCTATGCATATTCGGATGCGGGAACGTATGAATCTTCGACCGATATGGTTTTTGCGGCGCATAATCTTATAACCGAAAACGGTAAACTTTTATCCGAAAGTGAGTTGTTTAAAAACGGGTATGCGGTTGCGGATATTGACGTTTCGTTTATCGAGAGCGAAAAGCATAAACTCCAAAACTATGAATTTAAAAAAGATGAATACCAAACTATATATTTTCAATCCGACAAATTTTCTGACGGTTCGCTCAGAAAGTATGAAAAAACTCCGTTCGTTCCGACTTCAAAAGATGAACTTGACGACAGAATAAACCTTATTTTGAATATTCAGTCGCAAGGGCTGATGCGCAGGGTTTCTCATATAAATGCAAAATCACTCGTAATCGGAGTTTCCGGAGGGCTTGACAGCACCCTTGCTTTACTTGTCGCTTGCAGAGCCATTGACGGATTGAATAGGAGCAGAAAGGATATAATAGCGGTTACAATGCCGTGTTTCGGAACTACGAATAGAACTAAAAACAATTCCGTTGTCCTCTCCGAATACTTGGGCGTAACTCTTAAAGAGATAAATATAACGGATAGCGTGTTAAGTCATTTTAAAGATATCGGTCAAGACGTAAACAATACTGACGTTACCTATGAAAACGGGCAGGCGAGGGAAAGGACGCAAGTTTTGATGGATATAGCGAATCAAACTTCGGGAATAGTGATCGGCACTGGGGATCTTTCCGAACTTGCACTCGGCTGGGCGACCTATAACGGAGACCATATGTCTATGTACGGTGTAAATTCGTCTATTCCGAAAACGCTAGTCAGGCACATTATTGATTATATTGCCAAGTCCGAGGGCGGAAAACTCGAAAAGATATTGGAAGATATTTTGGATACGCCGGTAAGTCCGGAGTTGTTGCCGACGAATAGCGTCGGTGAGATGACTCAAAAGACCGAAGATATCGTAGGACCGTACGTTTTACATGATTTTTTCCTTTATCATTTCATAAGAAGCGGTTTCAGTCCGTCTAAAATCTATATTATTGCCGTTAAAACTTTTAAAGACGAATATGATAAAGAATTTATTTATAAGTGGCTGAACACGTTTATTCGTAGATTTTTCGCACAACAGTTCAAGCGTTCTTGTCTGCCTGACGGCGTTAAGGTGGGCAGTGTGTCGTTGTCCCCGAGGGGGGATTGGCGTATGCCGAGCGACGTATCTGCGGAAATGTGGCTTGAAGACTTAAAAAGTGCATATAAAAGGGTTTAATAGTTTTAAGCGGCGTTGTTTTTTACTGACGAGTGGCAAGTAACGTTCGATTTCAGAGATATTTTATTTAACGGAAAATCTTTATAAATTTCGTACTCATCGTAGTGGTATTTATAAAGATTTTCTTTTATTTTCAGCAAGTCGCAATCGGACGAAGCGCATTTATCGTAGAGACTTTGTATGGTTGCCGCAATTTCTTCTTCGGCTGCGTCTAATATATTTTGCGGAATAGGTTGCATGTGCGTCAGTTGACATTTATCGAGCGAGGCGTCGGCGTCCTCGATTCTGAAAGTTATATCAACGTCTAAATTGTAAACGGGGCCTTCGTCGAAACTTAGCTTTTTTGTTACGTTTATTTTCTGCATTTTGAGCGTTACGTCCGAAGTTTTATCTTCCATTTTAACTCCGCTGACCGTATAGAGGGTTTTGGCTTGATTTTTGTTTATCAGATTAAAAGCCATTGTTTCTTCGTTTGTCAAATAATCGCATAATTTCCCCTTTGAAAAAATACACGTAACAGTCGTATC
>CAJOMT010000086.1 GCA_905235815.1 uncultured Clostridia bacterium | reverse complement strand
CAATACGGGCAACGTCTCCTGGTTTAAATACGAGCCTATAAAGTGGCAAATACTCGAGGAGAGTACGCAGAACGGCAAGAAGTATGCGACGCTAGTATGCAATATAGCGATAGATAGTCAGGAATACTATCGTACTACTAGCAGTAGGACAATAAACGGAAAGACGGTATATGCGAACAACTATGCAGAGAGCAATATACGGAAGTGGCTTAACGATAATTTCTATAATACGGCGTTCAATTCACTTCAAAAGGAATTGATACAGACGATAGAAGTTGACAATAGCGCAAGGAGCACAAATCCGGACAATAATGCGACTGAATGGAATAGCGGAAAAAATAGTTATGCATGTGCAAACACTTATGATAAGGTATGGTTATTATCCGAGCAAGAAGTAACGAGGGCGAGTTACGGTTTCAGTACGTCTACAAGTGGCGCAGTAGGAAATGCAAGGATAAAGATGTCGAGTGACTATGCTAAGGCGCAAGGGTGCTATAAAGAGACAAGCACCGACTACAAAGGTGCTTGTTGGTGGTGGTTGCGTTCGCCTTATTGCAGTATCGATTACTATGTCAAGCGCGTCGATGATGGTGGCTATACTTATCTCGACAGCTTCGTCAATAATACTTTTGGCGGCGTTCTTCCCGCTTTGAAGATAGCCCTGTAAGGGGTATCATAATCCCGAGCCGCTTGCGGCTCGAATCCTACGGCTTTGCGGCGCAGTGAGAAAGGAATTGATTATAAATGTCAGTTCCTTTTTTTGTCTAAAACTTTTATAAAAAATTACAATTTTAACTGTAAACCACATAAACCGCTTGACAAGTGTGGTTTATGTGGTTTATAATGCTTTTGAAAATAAATTTATTTTTAGCGAGATATAATATGGAATATATTGATGTTGAGAACGAAATAAAAGAATTAGAGGGCAAAATAAAAAGTTTTCCGCAAGGAACTGTGGTTAATAAAATCATTAACGGGAAAAAGCGGGCGTATCTGCAATGGCGCGAAAACGGAAAGACTAAAAGCAAATACCTTAAAGATAACGAGATTGAAGAAATCAAGAAAGCGGTTGTGGAACGGCAGACTTTTGAGAAGACGCTTAAAGAGTTAAAACGGCAGTCGGTTAAAACGTCTGAAAAGTCATTAAACCCCGAAATATCTTTCAATACTAACGTGCTTACGGGAGATAGGCTTACTGCGGCGGTTATTTCCGCCAAAAAATACAAAAAAAGATATTGTTATCAAGATTTGCGTAAATTTATAGACGGTGATTTTTACGGAAAGATTTGTATTTTATACGGGCTCCGTCGAACGGGCAAAACCACTCTCGTTTTTCAGGCGATATGCGACTTGCCAAATGAGTCCACAGCATATATAAAGGCAAAAACCACAGACAATATGTCAATGCTTACGAAAGACTTGGACGTTCTATTTAAGCACGGCTATAAATACGTTTTTATTGACGAAGTAACGCTTATGGAAGATTTTATAGACACTGCGGCTGTTTTATCCGATATATACTGCCAAATGGGTATGAAGATAGTCGTGTCGGGTACGGATTCATTAGGCTTTGCTTTTGCGGATAAAGACGAATTATACGACAGGAATATTACTATTCATACTTCTTTTATTTCGTATAGCGAATATGCTTATTTGCTTGATATAAATTCCGTAGATACTTATATCGAATACGGCGGCACGCTTAAAATAGAAAATATGAGTTTTGACGATCCTGACAGCGTGTTCGACGACGTTTCTTTCCGCGATGACGAATCGACGAGAAAATATATAGATACCGCAATTAGCAGAAATATTCAGCACTCTATAAAAAACAATAGATTTCTCGGATATTTACACCGGCTCAAAGACCTTTATGACGCAGGGGAATTGACAAACGTAATAAATAGAATAATAGAAAATATGAACCACGATTTCCTTGTAAGCGTGATAACCGATAAATTCAAGTCTCACGATTTAGGTTCGGCGAAGCAACTTTTATTGCACGATGCACCGCTTGAACGCAGTCATATTTTATATGATATAGATACGGACGAAGTTTTAAAAACGCTTAAAAAAATAGCTGAAATCAAAGAAAAGGAAGAAACGAGCGTCCAGATAACGCCGCAGCATATAGAACAGGTAAAGACTTATCTTTATATGCTTGATTTAATAGTAAACTATCCGACTCTGTATGACGATATGAATGAAGAAGAACGCATTATATTCGTTCAACCCGGGATGAGATACGCAATAGCGAAAGCGCTCGTATATTCGCTACTTAAAGATAGATATTTCCTTTCGGCTACCGAGTGCGACAGAAGTTATATTATCGCAAAAATTCTCGACGACGTAAAAGGCAGGATGCTTGAAGATATCGTTACGCTCGAAGTCAATAAAAAGGCGGGCAAACACAAAAAGGCTTTCAAATTCAAATTTATAAGCGGTGGCGAGATAGATATGGTCGTTACGAATGAGATCGGCGACAAATGCGAAATATACGAGATAAAGCATAGCGACAAAGCGGTTTCAGAACAGGCGAAATTTTTGAAAGACGAAAAGATGTGTGCGGCAATAGAAAACAGATTCGGAAAAATTACGGCAAAGACGGTTTTGTATCGCGGAAAAGACACGGAGTTAGACGGTATAAAATATCTGAACGTAGAAAACTTTTTGAAAGCATTATAAAAAACAAGACGCCTAATTGTTTTTGGACTTATTAACACACAAGTCTGAATTTCGATAAGTAATAAAATTACCATAGCGGTTGCTCTGCAAATAATATATGCGTTTTAAATGACTTTATCGTCAATCGAATGCGCCAGGCGAAAATATTTTCGCCTGGCGCAAGTTTATCTTGAAATACGTTTGTGTTATTTTGTTTTTTATGGTAAAATGTCTTATTAGAGGATATATTATGGAAACAAATAATTTTATCGAAGATATTATCGTAGAAGAACTCGAAGAAGGCAAGGTTAAAACCGTTCATACCAGATTTCCGCCCGAACCTAACGGCTATTTGCATATCGGGCACGCTAAATCGCTCTGCTTAAACTTCGGCACGGCTGAAAAATTCGGCGGAGTTTGTAACCTCTTTTTCGACGATACCAACCCGTCCAAAGAAAAGACGGAATACGTCGAGGCTATAAAAGAGGATATAAAGTGGCTCGGCTTTGATTGGTACGAGGTGCATTACGCCTCCGACTTTTTCGACGTCATCTACGAAAAGGCTATAAAACTCATCGAGGACGGCAAGGCGTTCGTCTGCGACCTTTCGGCGGAAGAAATAAGCGCAAGCCGCGGAACTCTTACGGAACCGGGAAAGGAAAGTCCTTACAGAAATAGGTCTATAAGCGAAAATTTGAGGCTTTTTACCGAAATGCACGACGGCAAGTATAAGGACGGCGAAAAGGTTTTAAGGGCAAAAATAGATATGGCGTCGCCGAATATAAATTTGCGTGACCCCGTTATCTACCGCGTTTTAAGGGCGACTCATCATAGAACGGGGGATAAGTGGTGCATTTATCCTATGTACGACTTTGCACACCCCATTTGCGACTCTATGCAAGGCGTTACTCATTCGCTCTGCACGCTTGAATTCGAGGACCATAGACCGCTTTATAATTGGGTGGTGGAAAATACCGAAGTAAAGCATAAACCGAGACAGATTGAGTTTGCAAGGCTGAATATAACGAACACCGTAATGAGCAAGCGTTATCTCAAAAAACTCGTAGAGGACGGAGCGGTAACGGGTTGGGACGATCCGAGAATGCCGACTCTTACGGGACTAAGAAACAGAGGCGTTCCGGCAGAAGCTTTAAAGAACTTCTGCGAGGCGATAGGCATTTCCAAGGCGAATTCGGAAATAGAGGTTTCTTATTTCGAGCATTTCATAAGAGATTACTTAAATCTCCACGCCGAGCGCGCTATGGCTGTTTTCGAGCCGCTGAAAGTTACCATTACGAATTTCCCCGAAAAATTTGAAGATGAAGATTTCGAGATAAACCCGAACGAACCCGAAAAGGGAATGAGAAAAATTCAAATGGGCAAGGTTATATATATCGAACGAGAGGACTTCTCGCTCGACCCGCCGCCGAAATATTTCCGTCTCCGCCTCGGCGGTTACGTAAGGCTTAAAAACGCCTATATCATTAAGTGCAACGAAGTAAAATATGACGATAACGGTGCTATAGCCGAACTTTTATGTGAATACGTCCCCGAATCGAGGAGCGGAAACGATACGAGCGGAATTAAGGTCAAGGGCGTAATTCATTGGGTAGACGCCGCTTCCGCAGTGGACTGCACGATTAAAAAATACGATTATCTTTTAAACGACGCCGAGTATTCGGGACAAGATTTTTCCGAAAGAATGAATTACGACAGCGTTCATGAGTTTAAAGGCAAAGCCGAAAAATACCTTGCCGAAGCAAAAGACGGAGACTCTTTCCAACTTATGCGAAAGGGGTACTATAAAAAGTTTGACGACAACGGAAAGACGGTGCTGTCCGAAATTGTTTCCTTAAAAGACAGTTTTAAAGTCAATAATTGAAAAATACAAAAACTTTATAAAAAATATTGACTTTATAATAATTTTGTAGTATAATTACTGCGTATTATTATAAGGGGGTAATCCTTTATGTACTTCATTATAGACGGGATTTTGCTTGCCATACTGTTTTTAGTCATATTTTTCGGACTGAAAAAAGGCTTTACGGGCAACTGGATCTTCAATATAATAAGGACTTTGATAGCGCTTGCCGGAGGCGTTGGCGCCGCTGTCGGAGTATACTTTTTGATGTCGCATTTCGGTTGGCTGGAAGTTATGTCGGATAGCGTTAAAGACTTTTTCGGCAGAGCGAAAGCGCCGCTTGCAAATTATGTAAACAGTCAGTCGTTTTTGATAATATTTAAAGTTATTGCGTTCTTGCCTTTTGGCGTAGTTTTTGCGATTTTGGGTTACGTGTTGTTTTATTGGCTGTTAGGGCTGATAACCAAAGTATTCACCGTTCCGCTTGAAAAATTCAGAGAAAACAAGGTTTGGCGCATAATTGACGGCGTGTTCGGTTTAATTTTCAATCTTGCGATTTTCGGCGTAATAACGCTTGCTATTTTCGGAGTTATCTATACGCTTAATTCGTCCGACCTTTATACTCACGTTTTAGGCGAAGGAGTTCTGCCGAACGTAAACCATTCGATAGAAGACGGAATGCATGAAACTTTATCTGCCGGAGTTGTGAGCGGGTTTTTATATAACAACAATCCGTTAAACGCAATGCTTGCGGGAATGTTTTAAAAATTTTACATAGAACTTAAAATGGGCTATCGCATTGATATTACCCCAAAGCAATTGACTTTTGGACGGATATCGGTGCGGCAGCCCCTTTAGATTATAGTGAATTGTCAAGTTAAGTGCAACACTTAGCGAGATTTTCATTAAATAAATCTATTGGTTTTAAGAAATGTAAAACTTTTTTAGGTCTGGCGTTGATCAACGCCAGATTCTTTTTTAGCGTTTTTTCACTTACTCTTTCAAGATTTCTACCTTTC
>CAJOMT010000085.1 GCA_905235815.1 uncultured Clostridia bacterium | reverse complement strand
CCACCACGTCGGAGCAAGACTTTTTAGTCTTGCTTTTTTGCTTGCAAAAAAGCAAAGACTTTATAGCCTGCTCCTCCTTTTCCCACAAATCTTTTGCTTTTAGCAAAATCTTTGTAGGAGCCCTAATATAAAAACCTGCCTTTGGGCAGGTTTTATTTTTAGAGTAAAAACGTAACGATCTAAATATTTTATTAAGTTATAACTTGAACAAGCGTCATTTGCTCGTCCATAATTACTAAGTCGGCTTTTTTGCCGACGGAAATTTCTCCGCGGTCTTTCAGTTTTAAAAGTTTAGCCGCATTATAAGACGTCATCTTTGCCACTTCAACGGGGCTATAACCTGCGTTAAATAGGTTTGCCGCCACTCTGTCCATAGTGAGTTTACTGCCCGAAAGAGAAGCGCACCCGTCGGCTTTGTAAAATACGTTTATATCGCTGTCCATTTTTCCGTCGCTTAAAAAACTATCCGTTATGGCGATAACTCTGTCGATACCGACGGTTTTTATAAGCAAGGCAAGTTTCTCTTTTTTGACGTGTACCCAATTTTTGTCGCAGATAACTTCGTAATACATATCGTCCATAAGCATACAAGCTTCGTCAAACGATATATCTTCCGTGCCTGCCATAGTGTTTTTGTCCACGGTAATTCCCGTCGCATCGAAGATATGCGTAGTCAGCCTTGCGCCTGCGTCGTAAGCCTCTTTGACTTGCTTATAGGACGCATCGCTGTGCCCTATCGACGGGATTATCCCTGCGGCGGATATATCTTTGATCATTTCCGCAACGCCGTCTACTTCGGGCGAACTCGTCCACTGTCTGACGACTCCGCTCTCGATATATTTGATATACTTCGCTTTATCGGGATATTCCTGTTGTACTCCGCTACCCGTACCTCGATTTGCGTTCAATATCGGCCCCTCGAGATGTGCGCCGATGACGTTGCTTTTACCTATAAGACCTTTTACCTGCTCTAAACAAGTTAAAAGTTCTTCGTGAGGCACGTCCCTATAATACGTTAAAAGCATAGACGTCGTGCCGTGCGATAAATGATAGTCGGCGACTTCTTTCGGATTGTCAGTCGCCATATTATTTGCGCTTGCATGGCAATGCACATCGATAAACCCCGGCAAAATATACTTGCCGGAGTAATCGATTATTTTACCGTCTGTCGGCTTTTCTTTGCCGACGTAAGTTATAAGTCCGTTTTCGATTGTAACGAACGAATCGGTAAAGACCTTTACGTTCGTTACAACGTTTCCTTTATATGAAACTTTCATCAATAACCAACTTTTTCCCAACACTCAAACGGAGCGGCAAGTTCGTCACTGACGTAAACCTGCGTGTCCATAAGCTGTAACATAGAACTCGGTATCAAAGGCGTTACGGGTGCGTGAAGTACGAGTCTCGAAGTCATACGCTGCCAGGACGAGAAAGTATTGTTGGTAAGGAGTGCGTGAACTTCTATTCTTTCTCTTGCGTTCTTTACGTCTACGGGGCCAATCGTCGCCGCCATAGGAGGAACGTCCGCAACGTAACCGGATTGTCCAAATACGCCGTGCAAGGAGTTTTGCGCTACGGTCAAAGGATGAAGTTTTACGAGACGTGCTTTCATATTGAGCCACTCGTCTATATCCTTTGCGGAAGTAAATTCTTCAACGGGGTCTATAAACGCCATGTGGCCCGTCCAGCCCGGAGACGAAGAACAAATATCCGCGCCGCCTTCGCCCGTTTCGGTTATCATATCCGAATAGTGGTCTATATTTTTGTTGGTGGGATAGTGTACCTGACTCAACGGCATACGCAATTTCTCGTCGATGTTGTATACGAGATATTTGAGCATAGAATGCGCAAAACCTGCCTTATAAGTTTCGGGCGCAATATGTCCTTGGTCGTCAGCCCATTCGTCCATAGCAAAAATATGAACGTTGCGGCAATCGACTTGGAAGTAGTTTATCAGTTGCGAAAGCGGAATATAAGTTTCGGGCTCGGGGTTGCCGAGTATCATAGTAAACTTTTTACCCTTTTCTGACGCCTCTTTAATTCTCGAAAAAAGCGTCGCAATAAGTACGGGGTGCGGGTTCATCATGACCTTTACCTTGAAATCGGGGTGCTGCCAACTCTCGTGCTTTTCGAGGTCGGTACCGCTCATCTTTCTTAACTTTTCGCAAAGTTCTCTGTCCTTGAACGGAACGAAATCCGCTGGTTTGAAGGCAAAATCTGTTGCCGGTTCAAAAATCTTATTCATTTATTGTTCTCCTTTTTTATTTTCTAAGCGAAACTCGCTTGTAAACGTTTTTTAATATTTAATCTTCTTTAATTTAGGTTTCAGTAAATATCCTCTAATTTTTTCTCTTTTATTTTATAATCGGTAAATAACTCTACGTATTCGCTACTTTGTGGTAAATAAATCTTGTCAGTATATACAACTTTTTCCACGGCGGAAACTGCGTCTGCGAATACGCCTGCACCGATTCCGGCAAAAATTGCGCTTCCGAGACAAGCAGTTTCGTTCTGCTTTAACGTAATAATTTTTTTACCGAGAACGTCCGCTTTTATCTTGCACCAGAGGTCGCTCTTTGCGCCTCCGCCCATACTGCGAATTTCGCACGCTTCAGCGTTTATATAGTCGGAAAATTCCTTTACGTTATACGCTACGCTCTCCATAATAGCGCGTATGAAATGCCCTTTGCCGTGCTTTAACGTTGCGCCGAAGAATACGCCTTTTACGTTTGCATTGTTTTCCGGCATAACCGTTCCGCATAAATGAGGTAAACATATAAGCCCCTCGCTTCCTTTCGGAACGCTTTCCGCTAACGCATTTAGTTTTGCGTAATCGTCGCCCTCGCAGAAGTTCTTCTTGAACCATTCGAGCGTAGCCCCTGCGGTCGGCGACCACATAAGCAGAGCGTAAAGTCCTTTCTTGACGTAATAAGCGGATACGGTCAAGCCTTCGTGCCATTCGGGTAAAGTATGCGTCAGTACCGATACGGCAAGAGCCGTACCCGTAGTTTCGCTCATTATTCCCTCTTTTACTACGCCTGCGCCCGTTATTCCGGCTATCTGATCGAGAGCGCTCGTCATAACCTTTATGCCGTTATAGTCGCCTATATATTCTCCGCTTTCGTAAAGTTTTGACAGTTGGCTTTCCTTTACGCCTATAAAGTCGAGCATTTCGGGAATATATTCTCCCGTTTCTATATTCATCAATAAAGACGATGAATATAACGACCTCGACGCCGCAAACTTACCCGTAAGTCTGAAAATAATATAATCCTCAAGTAAAAGATAATGCGCCGCATTATTATATACTTCGGGTTTATTCTCTTTCAGCCAAAGTATTTTGGGTACGGGATATCCTGCGGGTATTTCCGCTTGTCCGGTAAGTTCGTATATTCCTTTCAGTCCGAATTTACGCTCTATCTCTTTCGCCTGTTTTTCCGCTCTGTTGTCGAGCCAAATCATCGCATTCACAAGCGGCTTACAGTTTTCGTCCAAAACTATAAGCGTTTCGCCCTGCGTGTCCACGCTCATTGCGTAAACGGGATATTTTTCCGCTATTTTACTTACGGTTGAAATAAAGATATTATAAAATTCTTCTACGGGAAATTCTACGCAATCGCCGTCTGTTATTAAGTTGTAACTTGCGCTTTCGGTTTCAACGAGGTTGCCGTTTTCATCGAACAGACAAACCTTCAACGAAGTCGTGCCGAAGTCAGCGCCGAGTATATATTTCATTAGAAATTATATTTTCAGGGGCTTGTAGAGGCAAGCAAGACGAGGCTTTGCAGTAACGAAGTATTGCGTAGCCTATACAACACCAGCCTCTTTATTTCAGCATGCTTGCAAGAGTGCGTTTACCAAACGCCTTTTCCCAATCAGCCGCAAAACCCGCTATCGAAGTGTCGGTAGTAGTATGAGAAAGCAATTTCTTCATAACATCGGCAGAAACCGTCGCAGCACCTGCGCCCGTTAAGGCAACGTCAAGAACTTCTCTCGCCGTTTTAAAACTTGCGGCAAGTATTTCCGTCCTCGTAGTGCTGACGTCAAAAATTTGCTGTATTTCAGCAACGGTTTCTATGCCGTTTTCGCAAATATTTTCAAGTCTGCTGACGTACGGAGCGACGTATTTCGCACCCGCATTCGAAGCGAGAAGCGCCTGTCCTGCGCTCAAGACCGCAGTAACGGTTACGTTATATCCCTCGTCCGAAAGAGTTTTAGTCGCGCGAAGTCCTACGTCCGTCGCCGGAATCTTTACAAAAGTGTTCTTTCCGAAAGTCTTTACTATCATCTTTGCTTCGCTTACGATAGCCTCGTATTCGGTTTCGGTCACTTGTATATGCAATTCCTTTTCGTTGCCTATTACCTTTCTTATTTCTTTTAAATGCGCAACGATATCTCCGCCCTCTCTCGAAAGAATAGTGGGATTAGTGGTTACGCCCTCTATCGGATAATACGTATTAAAATAACGTATATCGTCAAGGTTTGCCGTGTCGAGAATCAACTTCATATAAATAACCTCTTATCTTCTTTCCTGTTGAAGAACGTAATGGGGGTCGTACGCCTTTTCTTCGTCGGTGTACTTTCTCCAAGTATCAATAACCTTTCCGTCGTTATACTTTCTGTCGTTTACGTCCTCGGTCGTTCCCATTACCGTTACGTTTATCTGACGGCGACGAGCGCGTACCTGATCCCAGTCAACAAAATAAATATGTGCGAATTCTCCGCCGTCCAAAACGCCGTCCTTTATGGTCATTGCTTCGCTTCTGCCGAAGAATACCGAACGAAGATGTCCGTCAGTGTTAAGACTCGTCCAGTCGCCGGGTTCGTTTACGTATCTGCCGAACTGAGTGTGTATCGGACCGGGGTGCATATAAGCGTTGTCCTCAGAATAATCGGGCACCAATTTCTGCATTATCTTCAAAATGTCGTGTTGAAGATATTCCAGATCGTAAACGTCTATATCGTGCGAGCATTCCTGAATCATAACCGAACAAGTCGTATGATGCGACGCGATAGTTACCGTGCCGTTCTTTATGCCCGACTGCTTTACGATATCGATTACTTCCTTACTTACATCGTGAAAGGTCGGTCTCCAACCTTTAGACTGTACTTCCAATTCTTTTTGATAAACTTTGAATTCCATTTGTTTTATCTCCTTTAAAATTATTTTTTATCATTTATTATTTCTTTCATCATAAGCGCGCCTTACCGCCGCGATCATTTCTTCCGCAAGTTTTAACGGCTCTGCCGCCTTCGCTATAGCACTCGAACAGCCCGATGCCGACGAACCTGCCTTTATTATGTTATAGCAGTCCTCGCCCTTGCTTATCCC
>CAJOMT010000084.1 GCA_905235815.1 uncultured Clostridia bacterium | reverse complement strand
GCCTAACGATATAAGAATAAAAGAACTGCTCTATAGGATAGCGCAAGGCGGCGTGCAAGAAGTTATAATGGCAACTAATCCCGACGTAGAGGGCGAGGCGACGGCAATGTATATTTCCACGCTCGTAAAACCACTTGGGATAAAAGTTACGAGAATAGCGCACGGAATACCTATCGGCAGCGAGATCGAATATGCAGACGAAGTAACTATCTCCAGGGCTTTGCTTGACAGAAAAGAATTATAACGTTTTTAACGCCTTCAACATTCTTTATTAAACTTAAAAAATATGCGTCCCGAAATTTATTCGGGACGCATTTTTTTTATTCGATTTTACGAATTTTTATTAGTCTTTATTGTCGTCGTCTGAACCGTAATCGTATTCCGCTCCGTCGTCGTCAGGCGCTTCTATGTCGCTGTGCGAGGGAACTCTGCGTGTGTTCTTGTTATAGCCGGTGTAATAATTTTTGGTCTTTTCTCTCTTTTTCTTACGCTTTTCTACGATCTTACGAATTACTATGGCGATAAGAACCAATATCAATACTATTGCGATAATGAGCGAAGTTATCTGGAGCCATATTAGACTTCCTATCGTTTCGTCCGTATTCGGATTGCTTTCGGGTTCCGATTCGCTTTCGGATTCGGTTTCCGTCTTAACTATATTATATTTCGAGAATGCGTCGTATTTAGCGAATTTGACGGTGCCGTCTTCGGACTCGGCAAATACAACGTAAGTATCCGCATTTTCATACTCGTCCGCTATTTTATTGCTTTCGGTATATTCGTCGTTATAAGAGTAGATACGGCCTTGATTGTATTCGTAGGTGGAGAACTCGGTGTAATGGTAATTTTTCTCCATTTCTTCAAACGTAGCATATCCCGTGGTCGAAGTGGATATCGAATCTACGAGGACGGTACCTTCGCAGTTATCGTTGCCGTCGCGGTCGCCGTTCCATACTTCAATTCTCAATTTCATCTCATCGTCGCCGGTGCGGATATAGAATCTTACGGTTACGTAATCGTCCGTGTCGCCCGCCTTAACTATCGTAAACATATTCTTTTCCACTTTATCCAAAGTGTTGTCATCGGGAGTGGAGAATACGAGATAAGAATATTCAACGTTTCCGGCCTCTTGTTTGGTAGTTGCGGTGTCGATAAGATAGATATACGCTTTTGCGTCGCCCAAAGCCTTTACTTTTACGGTGAATACGTAAGAAGTGTTAGCGGAAAGGGTTACGGGGGACTGCTGAATCAAACCTGCGGCAGTCGCCTCTTTATTGTATATCATTATCG
Source organism: uncultured Clostridia bacterium (assembly GCA_905235815.1). Taxonomy (GTDB): domain Bacteria; phylum Bacillota; class Clostridia; order Christensenellales; family Borkfalkiaceae; genus UBA10281. The sequence goes on along the minus strand of CAJOMT010000084.1, from coordinate 5,581 downwards.
GTTGAACGTGATTTGTTTTCGCTGCGTTTTCGAGTTTACCGAGCGCTGCTGAAAGGTTAGCGTCGTAGTTGTAATTGAAAGCGCTGTTAATAAGACCTATTACAGAATCTCCATTTTGAGCCGTTCTATAGGAAGAAGTGAATTGAGTGAGCGGAAGAGCTTCTTTGGACAAAGTGCCGTAATCGTTTCCGGTTATTGAGAAAGCGTACTCGGATTGTTCTTCTTTTACTTCGGAGTAGTCCTCGGTTTCTTCGGTATCTTCATCTTCTTCGGGGTTCAGGTAATCTCCTTTGAGCGATGCTTTTACGTCGGTATTGCCTGAAACGTCCACAGTATTATATTCTGAATCGGTAAGGTCTACAAACGAAAAATCTGTAAATATTGCATAACCTATCGGCAAATCTCTTACCGTCGGCGAAGAAACGGTCATTTCAGTCGGGCCGAAAGAGAATTTGAATTTGTAGGTTAACTCCGTGTCGTACGTGTTTTGAACGTAGAACGTATATCTTATATAATTGTCGTGATATTCGTTTTCCAAATTGTCGGTGGTAAAGCTCGGGAAAGACGTGCTGTCGTTCTCGCCGTCTACCAATACGACGGAGGCGTTTGTCGAATAAGACTTAGCGGAAACTTTCGCCATAAACGAAATTTTGATCTGCTTTTTAGCGGCGAGAGTAAATTCCTGAGTGGTATAGGTATAGGACGAACCGATTGCTCCGTCGAAACTCATATATATCGAATTTGCGGGAACGTTCAAATCGCCTATTTCTATTCCGTCTGCGGTATAACCTGCCGAATAACCTTCGTCGGAGTTGTTTTTGACGACGTTGTTTTCGGTGTCCGGGTTTACGTTATTATAATTGCCTTCGCCCAAGATAGCAAGTTTTTCTTCCTTTTTGGAGAAGTCCTCTTTTACGTTTACGGGAGCGCCGTCGTATTCCGCACCGGCTTTATTGATGGTAAATGCCGAGGGGTTATAAGCGCTGTCGTCTTTATCCAATATATTTTGGTTATCCGAATTATAGAGAGCAACCGTATCTATAGCCGCAGCCTCATCGTAAGCTTTCGGATCGATAATGGTATATTCTACGTTATCGAAAAACGCAAAGCCTTCGCAGAGTTCTTCGGGGTGCTTTTCGTCGCCCATACCGAGACCTAATACAACTTGATATTTAGTCGTCGCAAAAGCGGAGGGTTTAAGGTATATAACGTAGTTAACCCATTTGCTTTCGGTATTGATGTTCTTGATTACGAGCGGTTCGATAGATGAATTTACGGTGTTGAGTATTTTAATGTACGCACCGAAATCATTGTACTCTTGTAAAGAAGAAAGTTCGTCGGTTCTTACCCAAACCGAAATTTTGGCGCAATTTTCGGGAGCAAGGGTAATGGTCTTTGCGCTCTTAACATATTGAGCGGTACCAACGCCGTTGCCGTACTTGTTGCGGAGCATCAAAATTTTCGAGCCGTTCTCGTTCACCTCGGTATCGGAATCATTTTCGGGATAGCCGTTTTCTTCGGTGTAACCGGGAGTACGGGGGTTGACGAAAGTTTCGTCCTCGCTGTTATAGAAAGGTTTTAACTTCGAGTCGAGAGCTTTGAATGCCTCGTCAGCGGTATCGATGATACCCCAAGACGTATCGCTTGAAGATTTTGCATTGTAGACGTTGCCGTCCAAGCTTCTGGTCCATTGTATCGAGCTTGACGAAACGGGGAAGCCCGAAGTCGCATAGAACTCGAAGTCGCCGTTGCTGAGCGTTTGTTCGTCTTTAGCGGTTTCTTCTTCTTTTTCGCTACTGCTTGTACTTTCGCTCGTGCTTGTGCTTTCGTCCGATCCGCCGCAAGCGGTCGCAAAAGCGAGTACGAACGTCAAAGCCAAAGCGATAAAAAGTGAAAGAAAAGCCCTTAAGTTTTGCTTACTTTTGTTTTCGTTCATAAATCACCTGTAAATAATTTATTTGATACCCATATATTATACACTACTTTTTTATGAATTTCAACTTTTTAAACGACAAAAATATAAAAAAATGGTAAAAACTCAATTAAAATTCTTAAAAGTGGACGATACTAATTTTCAAAAGACTTAAAGCGTGGATAATTTTTTGTGGTTACAAATATAAAAAGGTGGGCAATAAGTCGATTATCGGGGGTTTTTATGAAAAACAGCGTAAAGGAAAAGTGCGCTATGGCGTTTACGGGAGCATTGACGGGAGTGGCGAACGGTTTGTTCGGCGGCGGAGGGGGAATGATTGCCGTACCGCTTATGACTTACTTTATGAAGATGAAGACCAAGGTCGCCCACGCAACGGCGCTACTCGTGATTTTGCCGATAACGGTAGTGAGTGCAATAGTGTATATAGTCAGCGGCAGAGCGGATTTTTCTATTGTTTTGCCCATATCGATAGGGGTTACGGCAGGCGGAGCGGTAGGGGCGCTGCTGCTTAGCAAGTTAAAACCTAAGATCGTAGTCAAAATTTTTGCGGTGGTAATGCTCGCCGCAGGCGTGAAGTTATTGTTTTTTTGAGTTATGGAATTTGTTGGATATTTGTTAATAGCGGCTCTTTCCGGCGTTCTCGGCGGAATGGGAATGGGCGGCGGCACGGTCTTGATACCGCTTATCACGATGTTTTTCGGCGCTTTACAGCACGAGGCGCAGGCGGCGAATCTGATTGCCTTTATACCTATGGCAATAGTGTCGCTTATAATACATTTTAAGAATAAATTAGTTCAGACGAAGGGAATAATCTATATGATCTTGCCGGCGGTAATATGTTCGTTTTTGTCGGGGCTTGCGGCGCAAGCTATCGGCGGCGAGGTTTTAAAGAGAATTTTCGGCGCCTTTTTGATACTGCTTTCCTTCCTGCAATTTTTTTCAGATAGACTTAATGGAAACAATGATTAGGAACTATATATTGTGGTTATCGAGTGCAAATTGCACAATAAAAGGAGAATTTTGCACAAAAGTATAAATAAACTCTTTTCAAAAATTAAATAATATGCTAATATTATGCACGATTGAAATAAATAATATAAACTAATATATAGTTATTGATTGCAGAGGTATGTTTTGGAAAAGATAGGTATTATAGACCTTGGGTCTAATTCGGCGAGATTGGTTATAGTGGAAATGCTCGGAGACGGGCATTTTATGGTTGTTGACCAAATGAAAGAAGCTTTGCGGCTCGGCAAAGATATGGAGAGAGACGGCTTTTTGAAGCCTCAGCGCATAGCGGAAACTTTAAAAACGATAAAAATGTTCCGTAGACTTTGCGACGCTTACGGAATAGAGAAGATAATAGCGGTTGCGACGGCGGCTGTAAGGCGTGCGAAAAACCAGAGGAGTTTTCTGGACGAAGTCGCTACGACGTGCGGAATTAAATTGAGAGTTTTGACCGCAGAAGAAGAGGCGGCGTACGTTTATAGAGGCGTAATAAACACGATGGATATTCCGAGAGGACTTATCTTTGAAATCGGCGGAGGAAGCACCAAGATCGTATATTACAACAGGCGCAATCTCTTAAATTACGCAACGCTTCCTTTCGGCTCGGTTACGCTTACCGAACTTTTTTCCGGCGACGGACTTGCCCCCGAGGAGCAGACTGCGAAGATAGAGGAATTTTTCACCGAACAGTTAAAGAGGATAGATTGGCTTGAGACCGTCGATCCCGACACTCAATTCATAGGCGTCGGCGGTTCGGTAAGGAGCCTTTGCAAAGTATGTAAAAAGAAGAGCAAGAGCCCGCTTTTGACGGTACACAATTATCGTATTTCGGCGGAAGAATTCAACGACGTTTACGATATGATAAAGGTTCTCGATCTCGACAAGACCAAGAGAATAAAGGGCATATCCAACGGCAGGGCGGACGTTTTCCCGAGCGCTCTCGCTGCGATAAGCAGTTTTATGAAATATATGAATTTCGACAATATGGCGGTTTCGGGTTGCGGACTGAGAGAGGGCATAATGTTCAACTACGCTATGCCTATGACGATAGATAAACCGATAACGGACGTGTTGTCTTACAGTTTGCAGACGATCGTCAAATTTTACGGGTGCAACCAAAAACATGCGGAGCACGTAGTGAATCTTTCCGTTCAGTTGTTCAAGCAGGTGTTACATAAGTTCCCGAGACAATATCTGAAAGTCTTAAAGGTCGTTGCAATGCTCCACGATACGGGACTTAACGTAAAATATTACGGCTTTGAAAAGCATACGGCGTATATAATTCAGAATGCGAGCATATACGGATTGAGTCTGAGAGAAATAATAATGGCGTCAATGGTCGCCTCCGTCTATAAGAACGACGATTTTTCGATGAACGATTTGGTAAAATATAAGGCGTATATCGGCGAGGACGATGTAGACGTCATAAGAAAACTCGGTATAATGCTCAGAATTGCCGAAAGTCTGGATAGGAGTATGTCGGGAGTCGTATTGGGAATTACGTGCGACGTACTCGGAGATTCGGTAATACTTAAAACCGAACTCGACGGAGACGCTTCGCTCGAAATAAAAGACGCAATGTCTGCGGCGCAGGATTTCCGTAGGATATTCAAAAAGAATTTGGAAATATTATAAAAAAGATATGGGCGAAACGTAAGTTTCGCCTCGTTTTATGAAATATGAGCGTTAATGAGATTTATAAAGACTTCGGAATAAGCGAAAGCGTTTACCGCTACGGCGAAAATGTTTTAAAAGATTTCGAAGAAGAATTCAAAAGTATAGACAAAATAGCGGAATATAATCAATGCAAGGTTTTATCCGCAATGCGTAAAAATAAAGTCGACGTCGCATGTTTTGCGGCGTCTACCGGTTATGGCTATAACGATTTGGGCAGGGATAAAATAGAGAAGGTGTACGCCGACGTTTTTCATACCGAGGCGGCGCTCGTAAGGCCGCAAATCGTGTGTGGAACGCACGCCTTGACGGTCGCTTTAAGCGCAAATTTATTGCCGGGCGACGAACTTTTGTCTCCCGTCGGCAAGCCCTACGATACGCTTGAAGAAGTTATAGGGATAAGGGAGTCGAAATGTTCCTTGGCGGAATACGGAGTAAGTTATAGACAAGTGGATCTTCTTGCGGATGGTTCTTTCGACTATGCAAATATAAAGGCGGCGATAAACGAAAAGACCAAACTCGTAACTATTCAGCGCAGTAAAGGTTACCAGACCCGTCCTACGCTTTCGGTCGGACAAATAGGCGAATTGATAGCGTTTATAAAGGGAATTAAGCCCGACGTAATAATTATGGTCGACAACTGCTACGGCGAATTCGTGGAAGAAACAGAGCCGTCGGACGTCGGTGCGGATATGGTCGTCGGATCGCTCATAAAAAACGCCGGCGGCGGATTAGCGCCGATCGGCGGATATATTTGCGGAAAAAAAGAGTATATCGACAGGTGCGCTTACAGACTTTCCGCTCCGGGGCTCGGTCAGGAAGTCGGCGCAAGTTTAGGGGTAATGCAGAGTTTTTACCAAGGACTTTTCCTTGCGCCTACTGTGGTTGCCGGTGCGGTTAAAGGCGCAATATTTGCCGCCGCAGTCTTTGAAAGGGCTGGGTTTAAGGTGGTGCCGGAAAGCGGCG
>CAJOMT010000083.1 GCA_905235815.1 uncultured Clostridia bacterium | reverse complement strand
GAACCCACAACCTAAGCTTGGGAAGCTCATATTTTACCGCTAAACTACGCCCGCAAATTTTATATTCTATTTTGTTCTCCCCCATCGTGCGATGGGAGTTTGCCGTTTCCCGTAAACGGGAACCCTCGGCAATAATGACGCCTACGGCTTATTGTGAACCCACAACCTAAGCTTGGGAAGCTCATATTTTACCGCTAAACTACGCCCGCATCACTTCTTATATTCTACAACAATTTAGTCTTTTTGACAAGCATTTTTACAACCTTTCTCGAAATTATTGCCATTACATACGTTATATAAGCGCCGACTATTACGTCGCTTAAATAATGCGCACCCATTATAATTCGAGACAACGCCAATACTATTACGTATATTGCGCTTACAGTCCAAAGAATTATTTGCCATTTTTTGGTCTTTTCTTCACTCAAATTTAAAAATTCGGGTATAAACGCAAGCGTTACGATCATCGTTCCGGCGCACACGTGTCCGGACGGAAACGATTTGAATATATCATTGTCAAGTCCGAGCGCTATCATCTCTGCGGTTACCGATTGACGACCGTTTAATACGTACCACTTCGTATACCTCGCCAAATCGCTTAAACCGTTCTCGTCAAGTACGTAAATCGCCCTGAAACGCATTCTCCCGACAAACGGCTTAATGAGTATCTGAACTATCCCTTGCGATAATATCGCCGCTAATATAACTATGATCGCCCAAACGAATATCCCCATCGCCTTTTCGCTCTTGACTTTATCCGTCAAAAGCAACGTAGCGGCGCTCAGCATCATTGCGACACCGACAGATATGATATATACGAATAATTTCTTCTCCTCGTAAAGTTTACTGCCGACTAATGCGCTGACGTTCTCAAAAGCACGTTTAAGGCAATAAGTATACACGATAACCATAAACAACACGCAAACCGTTTTAAAAGTTATCAATATCGATTTTCTGTTGAATTTAGGCAGTTTATTTTCAAACACTTGCGGCAACGCCTTAAATATAAAGCCGAACGCTATAGCAACAATTATAAATAACGGGCACTCTCCGATGACCTCGAATATGCGTCCGAAAACGTTATCCGAATAGTATTTTCCCCCGTTTAACGAAGCTATAGCCCCACTTATCTGTAAATCGTAATACGTGGCTATATAGAGCAAACACAAAAAAATTACGGTTACCGCCAAAAACGGCAACACGCTGAAAATTTTATTTTTTCTGCCCTTTACTTCCATTATTTTGTTCTCCCGTAGAGTTGAATTTACCGATTATCTCGCTTACATGTCCAACGTATGCAAACGTATCGGGATATTTGGATATTATGCTTTGAAACCTCGCTATTTGCCTCGGCTGTATTATACATATTAACAAACTCTTGTTTTTATGCTCGAACATTCCCATCGCCTTCGTTACCGTTACGCCGTGTCCGAGTTTTACTATTATTTCTTCGGAAATTTCCTCTGCATGTTCGGTTACGACTTCGAATTTAAGTCCTGTTTTGGCACCTTGCAAAATTGCATCGCATACCTTGGTACTGACTGTCAGATATATTATCGATAAGAATATCGGCATAAAATTGTCTTGATATACGAAAAACGATATCGCCATTATCACTGCGTTAACGACGAAAATCATACTTGCAACGCTCTTATGCGGATACTTTTTCTGTATCATTGCTCCGACAACGTCCGCACCGCCCGTCGAAGAATTGACTTTCAGTCCGCAAGCGAGCGAAAGTCCGCCAAACGCTCCTGCAATCAGCGCCGATACGAGCCTCGTTCCAACGTCGTTGACTATGGGTTCATGAGTAATAGAAAACGCGTAATTCGGATCGATAAAGTTATCGAGTACAAACAATATAAGCGTCATAAACAGTATATTTATGGCGGTATTTATTACGAAATTTTTATATAAAACTTTATACGCTACTATGAGTACCGGTACGTTTAAAACTATAATTACAAACTGACTGTAATCCACACCGTTTATCGCATTTTCGGAATGAAGTAAATATTGTACCATTGCGAATATTCCGCCTATGCCTCCCGGCGCAAATTTACAAGTAGCGACAAAATAATGGAACGAAACCGAATAGAAAAAAGCAGATAAGAAAATATAAACGTATTTACGTATCAGTTTCTTCGCTTTGTTTTCCGGTTTCTTAAAATAAATATCTTTTTCAATTCCGTGGACAATTTCCGTTTCAGTATCGGTTTTGGTCTCGAGTGTTTCGCTTTCGTTTGTATCCATACTATCCTCTCACCGCTCAATGATAGCATAAATAAAAAAAATTGTCACTTGATTTTAAATAAATTTATTAAAACGTGTTAAAAAAAGTAGAAATATTTTCGGCGTTGTGTTATACTATTACGGCACGGAGATATGTATTATGGATATGAATAAAATAGAATCGAAGTGGCAAAAGATATGGGAAAAGGAAAAACTTTATTCCTTTAACAAAAAGAACATAGATAAAAAGTTCTATTGTCTTGAAATGTTCTCGTATCCTTCCGCCTCGAAACTTCACTTGGGACATTGGTACAATTACGGCTTGACGGACAGTTTTGCAAGATACAAGAGAATGAAAGGCTACGAAGTATTCGAGCCTATGGGATTCGACGCATTCGGGCTGCCCGCCGAAAATTATGCGATAAAAACGGGAGTTCACCCCGAAACGTCTACCCTTTCGAACATCGAAACGATGGAAGAACAGCTTAAAAAAATGGGCGCAATGTTCGATTGGAACGCAGAAATAAAAACCTGTATGCCCGACTACTATAAATGGACGCAATGGCTGTTTCTGAAATTATACGAACAAGGGCTCGCTTACAGAAAAGAAGCGCCCGTCAATTGGTGTCCGAGTTGTAATACCGTTCTCGCAAACGAACAAGTCGTAGACGGCAAATGCGAAAGGTGCGGAACGGAAGTAGTAAGGAAAAATTTAACGCAATGGTTCTTTAAAATAACCGATTACGCCGAAGAACTCTTAACAAATCTCGACACGCTCGACTGGCCCGAAAAGACCAAAGCAATGCAGAGGAATTGGATAGGTAAATCGGTCGGCGGCGAAATCGTGTTCACAGCGGAGAGCGGGGACGAATTTAAAGTGTTCACCACCCGTGCCGATACCCTTTTCGGGGTTTCGTACGTAGTTTTGGCGCCCGAACACCCGTTAGTTAAAAAACTTACTACGCCGGATAGGCTCGAAGCGGTCGAAAAATACATAGAACAAACGGCAAAGACAGATGAAATAGAACGTCTTTCCACTGCAAGAGAAAAGACGGGCGAATTTATCGGCGCATACGCCATAAACCCGATAAACTCGAAAAAAGTACCTATTTACGTCGCAGACTACGTTCTGTATTCTTACGGCACGGGCGCTGTTATGGGCGTTCCTGCGCACGACGAAAGAGATTACGTATTCGCCCAAAAACACAATCTGCCTATCAACGTAGTTGTATACGGCAAAGACGGTGAACTGCCCTTCTGCGAGGACGGACGCCTTGTCAACAGCGGCGACTTCGACGGACTCGAATCCGAAGAAGCGAGAAAGGCTATCTTAAATAAATTACTTACGGTAAACAAAGGGCAAACGAAAGTAAATTACCGTTTGAGAGATTGGCTCGTTTCCAGACAAAGATACTGGGGCGCTCCTATCCCGATAATTCATTGCGAGCATTGCGGCGCCGTTCCCGTACCGTATAAAGATTTGCCGGTTTTATTGCCGAAAAACGTAGAATTCCGTCCGGACGGAAAATCTCCGCTCGCTAAATGCGACAGCTTTATGAATACCAAATGTCCGAAGTGCGGCGCTCCGGCTAAACGGGATCCCGACACGTTAGACACTTTCGTATGTTCGAGTTGGTATTACCTTCGCTACCCCGACAATAAAAACCCGAATATGCCATTCGATCCCGAAATCGTGAATAAAATGTTGCCCGTAGATAAGTACGTGGGCGGCCCCGAACACGCTTGCATGCACCTTTTGTACGCAAGATTTATAACGAAGGCGCTGCGTGATATGGGTTATCTGAAATTCGACGAACCGTTTACTTCGCTTACGCACCAAGGCATTATTTTAGGCCCTGACGGTTACAGAATGAGTAAATCGAGAGGAAACGTCGTTTCTCCCGACAAATATATAGAAACTTACGGCTCCGACGTATTCAGAATGTATCTTATGTTCGGGTTCGATTATACCGCAGGCGGACCGTGGGACGATAACGGTATTAAATCGATAGCGAAATTCATAGATAAAATCGAAAGACTTGTAAATAAAGTCGCCGATTATGACAAGAATAAGGAATATAAAATCGGTCACGAAGAAAAGGCTTTACTCTACGCCGAGGCTTACGCCGTCAAAAACGTGGATAAAGATATGAATAACTTCTCATTCAATACCGCAGTCGCAAGGCTTATGGAATTCGTAACGGCGATAAATAAATACGACGCAATCGAAGGAAGATCCGAAGCGCTCGTACTTAAAACAGTTGACACTTTGATTTTGCTCCTTGCTCCTTGCACACCGCATTTTGCCGAAGAACTTTGGGAAATGAGAGGAAACAAGAGGTCTGTATTCGAAGAAGCGTATCCCACTTACGACGAATCGGCGCTCGTTAAGGACGAAGTTGAACTTGCCGTTCAAATCAACAGTAAACTCAAAGGCAAAATAGTCGTTTCAAGCGACGCTACAGAAGACGAAATTAAGGCGGAAGCGCTCAATAACGAAACTATAGCCCCACTTTTAAGCGGAAAAGAGGTTGTCAAAGCGATAGTCGTAAAAGGCAGACTTATAAACCTTATAGTTAAATAAAATTAAAAAATAGCGCCGATGACAAACTCATCGGCGCTATAAATATATTATGATATTGTGAATGTGGCAATATTACTCTTATTAAATTACTCAATTCGCCATAATTCTGTTGGCGCTTAAAATTCAGTTATTGCCTTTTATGTTTAATGACTATTGCATCGGACCTCTCCTTAAATTTTATTCTTTAAAATACCTACGGATGAATAGTAATTTGATCATTTTTTGAACCTCCTGTTGTAAATTTAAAGAACTTAATTCATCGGACCTCTCCTTTGTTTTTTGTGACTACATTGTAACACCGAAACGCTAAAAAGTCAATACGTTTATCCGAAGTTTCACAATGTGAAAATTTACAAATTATTATTGACAAAAACGAGATTATATGGTAATATATATCTGTTGTGCAAAAATAAGTTGAGAGTAGTCGAACACGTTGAGCCTTAACCTTGTCTTTTTGGCGTCTTTCGACTAATTCTCGCTCGGTTTATTGATATAAATCTTCGCTCGCCTTAATCAAAATCCACTCAAAAATACGAGGTTAAGGTGCCTGCGGCAGTTCAGGCGAGAAAAAAACCGTTCAGATAAAGATTTTGAGCGCAGTCATACTCGATGTATTACAAGCGAAAAATCTGCAATATCAGCGGGTTTTAGCCGCCTAAACCTCAATGGGTTCGACTACTCTCAACTTAAGAAAATGCGGACGTGGCG
>CAJOMT010000082.1 GCA_905235815.1 uncultured Clostridia bacterium | reverse complement strand
GAGTTGGAGTTTCCGATTTCTCCGCCAAACTCACAAGCGGCAAATACCGCCAAGCTACTTACGAGAAATATCATAAGCAGACAACACAAAAATTTTTTCATAATAATCCTCCCTAAGATATGTTACTCTTAAAAGGTTTTTTATCATTATACACCCAAAATGACAAAAAAGCAATGATATAAAAATAGCGGCGGCAGAATTTTGAATTTAAGAATTCCGCCGCCGTATTCTTTTACCAAAGTTCTCTTGCTTCTATCTGCTGTTTGCAAAGAGCGATAAAGTCGTCAAGTTTCATTTTTCCTATATCTCCCTTGCCTCTCCTTCTTATCGCAACTTCGCCGCTTTGCGCCTCGGATTCGCCGATAACGAGCATATAGGGCACTTTTTCGATTTGTGCGTCCCTTATCTTTTTGCCTATCTTCTCACTGCGAAGATCCTTTTCGGGACGAAGTCCTGCTAAAAGAAGTTTGTCATAAACCTCTCGGCAATAGTCTTCGCTCTTTTCGGATACGTCCATTACTCTCACTTGCTCGGGCGCAAACCACAGCGGCAACGCTCCGGCATATTTTTCGAGTACGAGCGCCAACGTTCTTTCATAACAGCCCAGCGACGTCCTATGAATGACGTACGGGAATTTCTTCTCGCCGTTGACGTCGGTATAGAGCATATTGAAACGCTTGGCGAGTTGGAAATCTATCTGTATGGTAATAAGCGTATCCTCTTTGCCGAATACGTTCTTTATCTGTATGTCGAGTTTCGGCCCGTAGAACGCAGCCTCGCCGTCCTCTTCGGTGTAATCTAAACCTATGTCGTCCAAAATGTTTTTCATAACCGATTGAACGTTTTCCCATTCTTCGGCGGAACCCATATATTTTTCCTTGTTGTTTGCGTCCCACTTCGAGAACCTATACGAAACGTCGTTATTGAGTCCGACGGCTGTAAGCATAAATATTGCGAGGTCCAGACAGCCCTTGAATTCGTCCTCTAACTGTTCGGGCGTGCAAGCGAGATGGCCTTCTGAAATAGTGAACTGCCTTACCCTTATAAGTCCGTGCATTTCGCCGGAATCTTCGTTTCTGAAAAGCGTCGAAGTTTCGTTTAAGCGCATCGGCAAGTCCTTATAACTTCTCGGTCTGTTCAGATACGCCTGGAATTGGAAGGGACAAGTCATCGGACGGAGAGCGAACACTTCTTTTCGCCCATAACGAACATACCCTCTTTATAGTGGTCCCAATGCCCCGAAATCTTATAGAAATCCGACTTGGCGAAATACGGGGTTTTGGTAAGCAAATATCCCCTCTTATACTCCTCGTCCTCGACGAACCTCTGCAAAATCTGTACGGTTTTCGCACCCTTCGGAAGAAGCACGGGGAGACCTTGTCCTATCGTATCGACGGTAGTGAAGTATTCGAGGTCTCTGCCTATTTTATTATGGTCGCGGAGTTTTGCCTCCTCGACTTTTTGAAGGTACTCGTCGAGTTCGCTCTTTTTCGGGAACGCCGTGCCGTAAATTCTGGTAAGCATTTTGTTTTTGGAGTTTCCTCTCCAATAAGCGCCGGTAAGCGAAGTGAGTTTAAACGCCTTGATAAGTCCCGTCCTCGGAAGGTGCGGGCCTCGACACATATCCGTAAAATCGCCTTGTCTGTAAAAGGAAAATACGGCGTCGAGAGGTAAATCGGCAATCATCTCGACTTTATAAGGCTCTCTGTACCCGGCCATTAAATCCAAAGCCTTTTTCTTGTTGAGTTCGAACCTCTCGATAGGCAGATCCGCTTTTATAATCTTCGCCATTTCCGCTTCTATCGTCTTTAAGTCGTCTTGCGTAATGGGCGTTTTGAAATCTATATCGTAATAAAACCCGTTCTCTATCGCCGGCCCTATCGCAAGCGAACAAGTCGGATATACGGATTTTACCGCTTGCGCAAGAACGTGCGCACAAGTATGGCGACAAATTTCAAGCCCCTCTTTATCTTTAAGCGTGATTATTCTGACCTTTGCGTCTTGTTTAATGACGTATGACAGATCCACGAGTTTTCCGTCCACTTCGCCGGCTATCGCATTTCTTGCAAGCCCCTCGCTCAAAGTGTTCGCAACGCCAAGAACGGTTGTCTGGTCGGGAAATATCATAACGCTCCCGTCGTTTAACGTAATTTTCATATTTTACCTCCTCGTATATAAAAAGTCCTTTGGACTATTCCAAAGGACGAAAAATTTTTTCCGCGGTTCCACCTTTATTACGGCAATAAGCCGTCTCTCTTTTCCGCAAATAGGTGCGGCGCCTCGCTACGGACAGTGGTTTCGATTGTCTTTTCCCTCGCAGCGTTTCACAGCCCAAGAACGCTTTCTCTGGAGCGATCGAAAAGGTCTACTTGTCTACCCTTGTGCTTTTCTCTTTACAATATATTATAAACGGTTAAAAAAAATTTGTCAACTGTTTCCGACAAAATTTTAGCCAAAATACATTTTTAAATATTTTTCGTCAAGTTCGGGGAGAGAGCATAAAACTTTGACTTCTCCGCACCCGGAAAGTATCGTTTCTTTTATAATTCGCCCCTCGCCCGTCTGACCGATAAGCGCCGTGCGGTTTAAAGGATTGAACCTTTGGTCGTATACTATTCCGTTTTCAATGATTGCGGTTTTGCCCCGCTTTTCCGTAAGCAGAAAACTTATGAAATCTTTTAGCCTTTCGCCCGAAAAATACGGCGGTATATACCCCGCTATCTCCTCCCATTTTCTTTTAAGCGGTATAAGTCTGAAATTGAACACGCCGTCGATTGCGTATTCCGAAAAATGTTTGAGTTTGCGCACTATATATTTTTTGTCGTCGTCGATATCCGCAGAGATAAGAGCGTCTATCAATAATTCTTGTTCGAACGCATTAAGCCCTATGGGTTTAACCGTCTTTTTAAAGTATTCGTATTTGTATTTTACTGCGATTATTTCCGCTATCTTGTCTTCCGCCTCGCAGCGAATGAAATCCGAGTACTGCTTTTCGCAAGAAAGCGTCAATACAGACCTGTGTTCGTCCGTCTTTGCCTCGATTCCGCCGTTGAAGTCCGATAATGCCCCGTAAAGGGCGTCGTAAAGATAGCGAATATTCGCCTCTCCGAGTTCGCTGTCCGATATTTTTATTTCTCTCATAGTTATAGTTTATGCTTTAAATATTTTTTAATTAAAATTTTCGGAGAGTTTATATGGATTTTTTGCGGTTTTTTTGGTGAAACGGTAGAAAAGTTTGTATATTTCGGAGAAAGCTATTATCGTTAGCGCCGTCAAAATTATTTTAACCCACGTCATCAGTCCGAGCGCCACCGTGCCGAAAAACCCCGAAAATACCTGAACTATCACTATCTGCAATAAAAATACCGCTCCGAACGTAAACACCATCGGCTTGTTTTTTCCGATTCCCGTAAATATGCTTTCGCTACTCGTTTTTCTGCAATTGAACGCATTAAAGAGTTGGAACATTACAAACAGCGAGAATATAGCGGTCTTGACGCCGAGCGGCCCTGCGCCGAGATAGTCGTAAAGATATTCCGCCATTATCGCTACGCCCATAACTAAGGAGTGAATAACTATACGGATAAGCATAGTTTTCGTAACTATACTGTCCGTCCGCCTTACGGGTTTTGCGCTCATAAGCGAATTGCCGCTTTGCTCCATTGCAAGCGTCAGTGCGGGCGGCCCGTCCATTATTATGTCTATCCATAAAAGTTCGATTGCGTTGAACGGATTGGTAAGCCCGAAAATGAGACTCGCTATCACCACTATCATCGCCGTCAGATTAACGGTGAGTTGAAACATAATAAACCGCTGAAAATTTCTGTAAATATTTCTGCCGAAAGATATGGCTTTTACGATAGTCGAAAACGAATTGTCCAAAAGCACTATGTCGCTCGCCTCTTTGGTTATCTCCGAGCCGCTCCCCATCGCAATGCCTATATCGGCGTGCTTGATTGCGGGGGCGTCGTTTACGCCGTCACCCGTAACCGCCACGACTTCGCCCGCTTTCTTTAACGCTTCAACTACTTTCAGTTTGGTTTCGGGAGTGCTTCTCGCAATCACTTTTACCCTCGAAAGTAGGTCTATAAGTCGTTTTTCCGAAAGATTGTCTATTTCGGACGCAGTGATGACTTCGCTTTTATCGGTTACGAGTCCGAGTTCTCTCGCTATCGCCTCGGCGGTCGCCGCATTGTCGCCGGTAAGCATTTTTACGGCTATTCCCGCCCTATAACAGTTTTCTATCGACGCCTTTACGTCCTTTCGCACAGGATCTGCGATGACAGCCATTCCGTCAAAGACGTATTCGCCGTGATTTTTATGCGCAAATGCGATTACTCGCCTCGATTGCTCTTGACTTTTTCTCGCTTCGGCGAGTATTTCACGCCTCTTGTCCTGCCTTTCGCCGCAAATATCCAAGACTACTTCCGGCGCACCCTTTATGTACGTTATCCCCTCTTTCTTATCTTCGGTAAGCATATATTTTTTTGAAGAATCAAAGGGTATGAACTCGCCAATAAGCGCATCTTTACGCATTTTTATATAATTTAAGCCACGCCTTTCGCACTCCGAAATAAGAGCGCACTCGGTAGCCGAACCGAAATATACCGTCTTGCCGTTTTCGCTTTTTACGATTGCGGAAGAATTTACGGCGCAATTTTTCATTAAATAGTTTTCGGAATTTTTGTCGCTGCCTATAAGTTTTATGACTTCCATCTTGTTTTCCGTAAGCGTTCCCGTCTTATCCGAACAAATAACGCTCACGCAGCCCACCGTTTCCGCCGCTACGAGTTTTCTGATAAGAGCGTTCGACTTCGCAAGTTTCAGAACGTTTAGCGAAAGCGATATCGCCGCCGTTGTCGGCAAGCCCTCCGGAACTGCGGCAACGATAAGCACTATCGCCTCGACGAATGCGCCTTGAACAGAGAGGAAATTGAACTCTCCCATAAGATACAGTCTAATAAGCGACAATATGAATACGGCAAGCGCCGAAATGCCGCCTATTATCGTTATTATTTTTCCGAGTTTGTTGAGTTTTTCGTTTAAAGGAGCGGAAACGGCGCATGGCGCAGAGAGTTCGCCCGCAATCTTGCCGAGTTCTGCGTCGTCGCCGACGGCTGTAACTATCATTTTGCCCGAGCCGCTCCCGACGAACGTTCCCGAATAAACGGAATTCACTCTCTCGGCTAGCGGCGCACCGCTCTTTACTGTCGCTTCGGCAGATTTTTTTACAGGTTCGCTTTCCCCCGTGAGCATAGATTCGTCTACGCTGACGTCTTTTGCGCTTATCAGTCTGCCGTCCGCAATTATCTTGTCGCCCGTTTCGAATAATATGACGTCTCCGACGACGACTTCCTCTTTGGGAATAATCGTTGCCGTACCGCCCCGAATACATTTAACGCTTATTTTATCGTAGGTACTGCCGAGTATTTCGAACGCCTTTTCAGACTTGCCTTCCATATACACCGTAAGACACGCCGAAAGCAATATCGCAACGAGTATTCCTATACATTCCAGCACGTCGCCGTCGCCGCTTTTGATGAATTTTCCTATATTGACGCCTACCGTTATTACCCATGCAAATTCCAAAATAACGAGCGTCGGCTCCGAAAACGCTTCGACAAGCCTTTTAAAAAGGCTCTTTTTCTTGCGCTTTTTTAATACGTTCTGCCCATACTTTTCACGACTTTTGCGCACCTTGTCCGATGATAGACCGTTCTCTAAATCGGACGAAAGCGATTCGGCAACGGCTGCCGCACTCATATTGTAAGTTTCCATTTGCACCTCACGTTTCAATATATGAATTTTTTTTTAAATCTATTCGCGCAAATACTTGATTAAATATTTTAATAATGGTATAATAAAAAATGTTTTTCAAAAATAATACCATGTGAGGAAATATTATGAATGACATTTTGACGATCGATATCGACGGTTTCAAAGCAGACTTGCCGATATTGCCGCTTCCGAACGGAATTAAGATTGCGTTCTTCAATTTGCACGGCGACGCCGAACTGACAGAGCATTGCGGAAAAAAACTTGCGAAGTACGTTTCGGATTGCGACGTTCTTATAACCGCCGAATCCAAAGGACTTCAACTTACGCACGTAATATCAAGGGAAATAGGACACCGCTATTACGCCGTTGCGAGAAAGTCTAAAAAACTCTATATGCAAGACGGCATCGAGGTCGATTACGGTTCGTCGATAACTACCGGTAAACCGCAAATTTTCTACCTTTCAAAGCACGACGCAGATCTGTTGAAAGGTAAAAAAGTCGGAATCATAGACGACGTCATCTCAACGGGAGAAAGTCTTAAAGGCCTCGAAGCGGTAGTCAAAAAGGCCGGCGGTATAATACACAAGAAAGCCTTTGTTCTGGCAGAGGGCGCGGCAGCCGACAGAAAAGATATAGCCTACCTTCAAAAAATTCCTTTGCTTTAATAGTTGATTTTTAAAAAGGATACCTTAAAAATTTAAGAATAAGTGTGAGTTTTCATCAATCGGAAACTCACACTTTTTTATTTTTATTTAAAAATCAGGTTAAATTTTGCTTTCAGTCGTAAATTTTAGTCCGATTTTCGCCGATTTTGCAAATAAATTAGTCAATAAGTCGATAAATCGACCTTTTTCATTTTTCAAATTTTGTAAAATACGGTTGTAAATTCTCGGTCCACAAAAGTGGGGCTATATGTCAATAAACCGAGCATTTTAACAAAAAAATCGGTTGTTTCACCGATTTTTTACCAAACTGCCGCAATTTTTGGGCAAATTTAGGCATTTCCAAGGCAATTTATTGCGTTTTAACCGTTTTTCGGCACTTTTAGGTGCTTTTTGCCTGTTTTTACGTATAATTACGCCTTTAAGGCTATTTTAGCCCTTTTAACGGCTTTTTAAGATAAATAGGGATATTTTCATGATTCACAAGAAAAACCGCCAAAATAAGGCTAAATCGGCTGAAAGCGTTTTTGGCGTAAATTTTATATTAAATAACGTATAATTTGCATATTAAAGAGAAATACGGGCGTTTTCTTCGCCTTTTGACCTTAAATCTTCGATTTCATCGAAATATTCGACAATTCCGGCACAAATTGCCTGCGCCAAGGCATAAACGGTCGAAATTCGCACAAAAGACAGCATATTTTTACTGTTTTTCTCCTCAACTATCGCAATTATCGAAGCGCTGCCGATCTCCGAGAGTTTTTTCTCAACCCCAAGCCCCGGTTTTATCGGCGTATCTGATATTTTGATATACCCTATTTCGTTTTCCGCCCCCAAAGCGGCGTCAATGGCGAGTACCGGCGAGGATTTATGAATCTTGCCGAGATAATCCGAAAGTTTATCTATATCTTTTGCGGTTATCGGCATATTAAGCGTTCCGTAAACATAAGTTTTACCGAGGAGTTTTTCCTTTAAAAGAGTTCCGACAAGCGGCCCGAGACTATCCCCTATTACGGCGTCCGTACCGATGCAACAAATGATCGGCTTTTTGCCGCCGAATACGGATTTAAGCGAAGCCGCAATCCCCATTTTTAACGTATTGAAATCGTTGTTATAATAAAATGCTTTCACGGCTATAATTATGTCCATAAAAGCACTTTCTAAACCGCTTGCATTTATTTTTATTATATGTTACAATATATCTGAGCAATTTTGTAATTTTTGGGCGTATAATACCTTTGTCAGACGACTGAATACGCCCAGATGTTTACTTTTAACACCCAAATTGCTTAAAATAAAGGTTATTATGGCAACAGCAGATATTATTTGCATTTTATTTATAATAGTTGTTACCGTTCTTGGCGCATTTATGGGACTTGCACGGCAACTTATGTTTTTCGTGAGCGGAATTGTCGGCGCAATCGTTGCGCTGTTTATTCTCAGCCCCGTATTCAAGTTGCTTATGTCACTCGGATTTTTTAGCGCTATGGTCGAAGGACTTGGCGCAAAAATCAATCCTGCGGTTGGATTTTTGAGCGCTATCACTCAGTCGAGCGGAAAAACCGCAGGACTACTAATATCTGAATACATTTTTAAGTTTTTAGTTTATATAATTCTATGTATTGCGCTCGGACTTTTAATTAAAATACTTAAGCGCATAATCATAAAAATCGTTTCTTTGCCCGGAATTAAGACTGTTGACAGAATTTTAGGTACGATTTTTGCATTTACTATGGGGACGCTGCTCATAATTGTTACGTTTTCAATAATAGGAATCTTTAAAGACTCCCCATCTGTCCTTATCAAATATTGCACCGTCGGGTTCTTTAATTGACAAATACATTATACGCAACCTCGAAATAATAAGCGAATATTTTATGCGTCTATGGAATTTCATAATCGGAAAGATATAATTTCGTTTCACGTGGAACATTTTTAACTCAAATGCCCCATGTGAAACGTTTTTATTGCCCATTTTTTCGCAAATCTATCATAAATCCGCCTTATTTTGCATAATTATTGCCATTGTTTCACGTGAAACAGCAGATTATCCGTATTTCAACTATGTTTCACGTGAAACATTAGATTTTTGGGTATATTATATATGTTTCACGTGAAACAATATAATATTTACCATTGTTGCTAAGTTCCACGTGGAACATTTATGATTTTATGTGTTATCAGCTAAAAACTTAAAAAGCGATAAAATGGGCAGTTTTCCACAGTAAAATGTCAATAAATTGTTTAAAATGTGGATAACTATGGTGGATATCCACTAAACATATTAACATTTAATACATATTTATGATAGAAATATTGTATTAAACTGCCTATTATTAGTGATTTTACGTCAAAGTATTGTAAATTTAAAGTTTTTTCGGCAAATAATAGCGGTTTTTATTAAATTTAGCGGTATTTTGGGGATATTTAAACGTTTTAGGTAAATATTTGATTGGTTAATTGATAAATAAACGTATGAATATCTGTAAATTAAGCGATTAAATGTACTAAAATTTGCATAAAATCTTCGGTTTTACGCATAATATTATATTTCTAAGTGAAAATTGTGTAAAAATATATTAAAAAATTTTATTTGATTGTAATTTTATAAATAGTATGGTAAAATTAAAATAACAAATAATATAATAGGAGCATCGTTTTGCGGTTTGTTTGCGTTTTTATGGGCAATATCCGATAAAAAGCAGATAACTTGCAGGGCAAAAACTAATTTAAAGGAGACAGCATGAAAAAGTCTACGAGAAATATTATTTTAATAGGCCTTATAGTCATAAGCGTCTTTGGGCTGGTTGCATTGCTCAACGTATTTTTGACTACTACGACCGAAGTTGAAGCAACGGAGTTCTTCAAAAACGTAGGAATCGTTTGGGAGGACGGTGAGGAAGTATATAAGAAAGACGGTTTGAGATATACGATTGAAAAAGTCGTAATCGACGGATACAGACTCAGAGGGTATTCCAAAACCGGTACGACATACGTAGAAAGGTACTATGCTTACTATACGGGTAACTTTTGGATTTCGGACGAATGTAAACTGTTAGAGAAGAACGGTGTAATAATCGGTTCGACAAATCCGAATTCCGGAGCGTTCTTCACCACGACGTTGGTGCCGATACTGATGATAGTGATAGCGCTATTCGCGGTATTCTTCCTGATGAGGTCGGTCGGTGGCGGAACAAAGGGCGCTATGGATTTCGGCAAGACCAAGGCGAGGGTAAACCAGAACGTAAAAGTTCGCTTTACCGACGTTGCCGGAGCGGAAGAAGAAAAGGAAGAACTGCAAGAAATAGTCGAATTTTTAAAGAATCCGAAGAAGTTTTCGGGAGTCGGGGCGAAAATACCGAAAGGCGTATTGCTCGTCGGCCCTCCGGGAACGGGTAAAACCTTATTTGCAAAGGCTGTAGCTGGCGAAGCGAACGTTCCGTTCTTTTCGATAAGCGGTTCCGACTTCGTGGAAATGTTCGTCGGCGTCGGAGCGAGCCGTGTAAGGGACTTGTTCAATATGGCTAAAAAGAATATGCCATGTATCGTATTCATCGACGAAATCGACGCAGTAGGCCGTCAGAGGGGAGCGGGTTTAGGCGGAGGAAACGACGAGCGAGAGCAAACTCTTAACCAACTTCTCGTGCAAATGGACGGTTTCGAGGCCAACGACGGAATTATAATCATTGCGGCGACAAACAGAGCGGATATTTTGGATCCGGCACTTTTAAGACCGGGAAGATTTGACAGACAAATTTACGTCAATATGCCCGACGTAAGGGGTAGAGAGGCGATACTGAAAGTTCATGCGAGAAATAAACCGCTTGCTGCGGACGTCAATTTTAAGACTTTGGCGAGAATGACGGCAGGATTTTCGGGAGCAGACCTTGCAAACCTTTTAAACGAGGCGGCAATTTTGGCGGCGAGAAAGAACGAAAGGGCTATAACCAATATAGATTTATACGAAGCGATAAACAAGGTCATTTTGGGACCGCAGAAAAAGAGCAGACTCGTTACCGAGGCGGACAAACGAATTACTGCCTATCACGAGTCGGGGCATGCGATACTTGCAAGGCTGTTGCCGAATTGCGATCCCGTTCAGGAAGTTTCGATAATTCCGAGAGGAATGGCTGCGGGCTATACGATGACAAGACCGGACAGCGACAACAGTCATCTTTGCAAAAACAAACTTTTAGACGATATAGTAATGACACTCGGCGGCAGGGTAGCGGAAGAACTCATAATCGGGGATATTTCGGCAGGAGCGTCGAACGACATAAGCGTAGTAACCGAAAGGGCAAGAAAAATGGTAACCGAATGGGGTATGAGCGACAAGATAGGGCCTGTAAACTACGGCGATAACGACCAAGTGTTTATAGGCAGAGATATGCAAACCCGTTCGCCTTACAGCGAAAGCATTGCAACTTTAATAGACGAAGAAGTCGAGAGTATCGTCAAGGCGGCACACGAAAGGGCGACGAAACTTCTCGGCGAGAACAAGGCGTTGCTCCATACTATGGCAAGGCTGCTTATTGAGGCGGAAACCATTTATCAAGACGAAATCGACCTCATTATGGAAGGTAAAGACGTCAAAGAGATATTGGCGGTAATGGACGCCAAAGAGGCTGAGAGAAAAGAAAATCCGTTCAAACGCGTTAAGCCGGAAAACGACGAAAATGCGGCAAATGCGGATAAAGAAAAAGAGGAAAAACCCGAAGCTGAACAGATAGCGGAAGGCGAAGAAAAACACGATGAGCCGAAATCGGAAAACGAAGAAAATAACGACGTTTCCACCGAAAACGGCGAAGATAAAAATTAAACGGAGGGGATAAATATGGGAAAGGTATTTGCTTTTTCTAATCAAAAAGGCGGCGTCGGAAAGACGACTACTTGCGTGAATATGTCGGCTTATCTCGCCGCTTTGGGCAAGAAAGTCCTGCTTATCGACGCCGATACGCAGGGCAATGCCACAACGGGGCTGGGCTTTGACAAGAGCAAGCTCGACAAATCGGTCTATAACGTGGTAATCGAGGGCGAAGATATAGAGTCTGTCGCCGTCAAAACGGGCATTGAAAACTTATATCTGCTCCCGTCGAGCATAGACTTGGCTGGAGCGGAAGTAGAACTCGTCGAACTGAAAAACAGAGACAAGAGGCTTAAAGAGGCAATCGATAAGGTCAAAGATAAATACGATTACATAACAATCGACTGTCCGCCGTCATTGGGGCTGATGACGATAAACGCATTGGTCGCCGCCGACGGAGCGATAATACCTATTCAGTCCGAATATTACGCCTTAGAGGGTTTAAGCCAACTGATAAACACAATAAAACTCGTATCGAGAATAAACAAAGGTCTTACGATAAACGGGGTAGTACTGACGATGTACGACGGCAGGGCACTCGTTTCGAGGCAGATTTCAGAAGAAATACGAAAATTCTTCGGCAAAAAGGTTTTCGACACGGTAATACCGAGAAACATAAGGGTTTCGGAGGCTCCGAGCCACGGCGTGCCGGTAATGCTTCACGATCCGAAATGTGCCGGTGCGAAAGCGTATCTTGCAATAACACAAGAATTTTTAGCGAGGGAGGAAGGCGTAGATGAAAGTAAATAAGGGGCTCGGCAAAGGGCTTTCGGCATTATTTACCGAAACGGAAGAAGATTACGGCGAAATTTTGGAAACGGTGAACGATAACGCGGATAAAAACGGCGTTGTGGAACTCAATATCGAGGACGTTTACCCAAATCCCAACCAACCGAGAAAGGTATTTGACGAAACGGCTCTCGGCGAACTCGCCGAATCCATAAAGCGGCACGGCGTAATTATGCCGATAGTCGTAAACAAAACGGGATTGAGATATATGATTATCGCCGGCGAAAGGCGATACAGAGCGAGCAAACTCGCCGGAAAAACCACTATTCCCGCAGTAATTAAGTCGTATAGCGACAGAGAAATCAAAGAAATTTCGCTCATCGAGAACTTGCAGAGGGAAGACTTGAACCCGATCGAGGCGGCTGTCGCAATGAAACAGTTGATGGACGAATTCAACTTAACGCAAGAGGAACTTTCAGAGCGAATCGGCAAGAGCCGTTCGGCGATAGCGAACACGCTCAGACTTTTAACCCTTGCAGATCCGGTTATGCAACTCGTCGCCGACAACAAACTGTCCGCAGGCCACGCAAGAACGATTATAACTCTCCCGAAAAACGAACAAGAAAAACTCGCAAACAGGATAGTTTCCGAGGGGTTAAGCGTCAGGGAAGTGGAAAAAGCGGTCAAAGACTACTTCGATCCGCCCGAAAAAAAGATTAAAAAGCCCAATGAAATGAGTATCGAACTCAAAGATATGATTCAACGTATGCAGAGAGATTTCGGCACGAAAGTTTCGGCTATCGGCAACGACAAGAAGGGCAGAATTTATATCGACTACTATACGAGAGACGACTTGGACAGAATTTGCGATATACTCGAACTGATTGAAGACAATCAAAATAAGTAAAGAGAAAAAAAGAGCGGAAAACTTCCGTTCTTTTTTTGTTGTTCTGTTTCATCGAGAGGACAACTTTTTTAGTTTTCTGTGTCCGCATTACAAATCTTGCGGAAAAATTTTTGTCTGATTTAAACGCAATGAGACAGAATGGCGTTTT
>CAJOMT010000081.1 GCA_905235815.1 uncultured Clostridia bacterium | reverse complement strand
GGATATAATTTGTTCACGGCAAAAACTATCCCGTAAATCAACATAGATAACGCAAACGGCAAAATCAAATGTCCCGTTTTTATTAGGTTTTTTACGTACCGATTATCTTTTACCAAATTTACCTCTTAAACATTGCGTTTATATCGCGCATAGCCTCTCTATTCAGATCACGTTCTTTTATCGTTTGCTTTTTGTCATAAGTATGTTTGCCTTTGCAAAGCCCCAACTCGACTTTTATCAGCGCTTGTTTAAAATATAATTTTAGCGGAACGATCGTATAACCTTTCTCATTAACCTTGCCTATAAGTCGGTTAATCTCGAATTTATGCATCAAAAGCCTACGGTCGCGACGGCTGTCTTTGGAGTTGAACGCCCCGCCCTTATCGTATACCGCAACGTGCATTCCTTTGAGAAAAATTTCGCCGCCGTAAATTGAACAGTACGAATCTTTCAAACTGACGTTGCCAAGTCGGACGGACTTGACTTCGCCGCCGTCTAAAGATATTCCCGCCTCGAATTTTTCCTCTATGAAATATTCGAAATGTGCTTCTCTGTTTTCCGCTATAATTTTCATAATTGATATTTTACCATATATTTCCGCTTTTTTCAAGGTTTTTAGTAAGAATTATAAAATCTATCCGTTTAGACGCTATATCTGCGCCGAGAACTCCTATCCGCACTCTATCGCCGAGTTTGTAACAGTATTTGGAAGATTTAAGCGAATATGTCTTTTCATCGAATTTATATTGACCTCTCGGCAAATCCTTTACGGAAGTAAACCCCTCAATGGTATTTTCGAGTTCGCAATACACCCCCAGCGAAGTCACGCCGCTTATTACGGCGTCGAACTCCTCTCCGATATGATCTTCCATATATTTGACCTTATATAATACGTCTACCTCTCTCTCGGCATCGTCCGCCTTTCGCTCGTTTACAGATGAATTTTCAGCGGCGGCGCTAACTATCCCCCCGTATAAGTCGATTAACTCGCCTATTTCACCTTCCAATACAGATTTTATAACCCTGTGCACAATCAAATCGGGGTACCTTCGAATAGGCGAAGTAAAATGGCAATAACACTTACTCGACAATCCGAAATGCCCCTTGTTTTCGGGCGAATATCTCGCTTTCTGCATAGATCTTAACATTATGCGGTTTACGATGGAAAATATATCCGTTCCGCTTACCTTACTGAGTATGTTTGAGAAATCGCTCGGATAACAGTTCTCCGCATTGAATTTAACGTTTATTCCGAGAATATTCAAGTAGTCGATAAAACCTTGCGCCTTTTCCGTACTTGGCTTTTCGTGTATTCGGTATATGAAAGGCACGTCGAGATAAAAAGCATACTCCGCAATGCATTCGTTTGCAAGCACCATAAATTCTTCTATGATTTTATATGCGTCGACGGAAGTTCTTAATTTTACAGACACTTTGTCGTCGGTTATGCCTATATCCGCCTCTTTTACGTCTAAATCGATATTTCCCCTCTTTGCTCTCTTTTCGGATAGTATGTTCTTCAATGCGTACATATCCTTTATCATAGGATAAATGTCTGCGTATAAGTCGATTATCTCCTTATTTCCGTCTATCATCGCCTGAACGTTTTTATACGTCATTCTATGTTTTGATTTTATTACGCTCTTTGCTATCCTCTTATCGACGACGTTTCCGCTTTTATCTATTTCCATTATGCAAGAAAGCGTAAGTCTTGTGACGCCCTCGTTTAAAGAACAAATTCCGTTTGAAAGTTCTTCGGGGAGCATTGGAATAACTCTATCCGGAAAATAAACGCTTGTAGAACGCTCGAAAGCCTCATTATCGAGCGCGCTATGCGGCGTTACGTATTCGGACACGTCGGCTATATGAACGCCTAAAATGTAATTTCCGTTTTCGGCAATTTTCACGTTTACGGCGTCGTCGAAGTCCCTTGAATCGTCGCCGTCGATAGTTATAATCAATTCATCGGTTAAATTTAGTCTGCCTATAAGTTGATTATCCTGCACTTCTTGCGAAATCGCAGCCGCCTCTATAAGCGCTTTTTTCGGGAATTGTTCGGCGTATCCGAACCCGTAAATTATTGACTCCTCTTCTGCCGCCAAGTCGTACTGCCGTCCGAAAATTTCGGTTACGACGCCTTCGGGATTATTATCTTTATGAAATTTAACTATATCTACGGCGACTTTATCGCCGCTTTTCGCAACGCCCGAATTTTTAAACGAAACGAAAATATCGTCAAAATAATTCTTATCGTCAGGACGAACGAACCCGAAATTACGTTCTGTATAATAGGTGCCGCAAAGTTTCGTAATACCCCTCTTTAAAACTTTAACGACCTCGCCTTCCGGACTGTTGCCATCGGAATTTTTAAGTTTTTGCACCAAAACCGTATCTTTATGGAGCGCCCCGCAAAGCCTCTTATTGGGAATAAATATATCGCTCTCCGCTTTATCTTCGGGAATTAAAAAGGCGTAGCCACGCTCGTTGCCCTTGATTTCGCCCTTTATCAGCCCGACCTTTTCGGGTAATGTAAATTTTCCGTCGAAAAAAATTATCACGCCTTCGTCTTCGAGTTGACGTAATAATTTCTCCACGGCTTTTCTTTCGTAATCCGCCTTTATATTCATTTCGGAGAGTATCCGCTTTTTACCATAGCCGTCGAACTCTCCGCTAAGAAATTTCTCTTTTAAATACCCGTAAATATCCATCTTCTATTTATGCGCAAAATTTACAAAAATCAAACTGTAAAATAAAACGGCGCTTAGAAAAGCGCCGCAATTATTTTTTACCTATTAAGCAACAACTGCCGAAGAAACGTGGAAGGCAACAAAACAAAATACTATCATAAGTGCCGCCATTATGCACATCGTTATAACCGTAAGTTTTTTCAACTTGCTCGCCAACGTTTTATTCTTATTCTTGCCATAGAAAGTTTCTTGCTGACCGCCTAACGCACTGATTCCGTCCGAATTGCCCGGTTGCATCATTATAACAATGATGAGGAATATTGCACAAAGAGCGCCGAGTATCAAACACGGCAAACATATCGCTTCAATAGTCGCCCAACTGGTTATCTCTAATAATAAATTGTTCATCTTTATCTCCAAACAGTAAATTTTATCTTTAAAATCAAGCGTTTAATATTATATCATAATTTTTTATGCTTGACAAGCATTTTAAGGTATTTTTTTACCTTTTAATGTTTTTTTACTCAATAATCAGCGATTTGCCCGTCATTTCTGCGGGAATTTCCTCGCCCATTATTTCTAAAAGCGTGGGCGCAAGATCAGCCAAAATGCCGTCCTCTCTGAGTTTTGCTCTCTTATATAAGTCGCTTACAAGTATAACCGGCACTCTGTTCGTGGTATGCGCAGTAAACGGCGAACCGTCCGTATCTATCATTCTGTCGGCATTGCCGTGGTCTGCGGTAACTATACAACTTCCGCCCTTTTTAAGTACGGCGTCCGTAATTTTACCTATGCAGGTTTCCACAGTCTTTACCGCTTGCACCGCCGCATCCAATACGCCGGTATGTCCTACCATATCGCAGTTCGCATAGTTTAATATGATAACGTCGAATTTGTCCGACTCAATTTCTTCCAAAACCTTATCGGTAACTTCAAGCGCACTCATTTCGGGTTTTAAATCGTAAGTCGCTACCTTTGGCGACGGAATCAGATCTCTATACTCGTTCTTTTCGGGCGCTTCCACTCCGCCGTTAAAGAAAAACGTTACGTGAGCGTACTTCTCGGTTTCGGCAATCCTCAGTTGCGTATACCCTTTATCCGACAAATATTTGCCCAAAGTGTTGTTAAGTTCTTGCTTTTTAAACGCAATGCGCGCATGAGCAAAAGTTTCGTCGTACTTTGTGAAACCGACGTAATTCAAACCGAGATAACCCGTCTTTCTCTCAAAGCCGTCGAATTTTTCTTCCGTGAACGCCCTCGTTATTTCCCTCGCTCTGTCAGGACGGAAATTGAAGAATATCACCGAGTCGCCCTTTTCAATCAAGGCTACGGGCTTGCCGTTTTCGATAATATTGGTCGGCAACACGAATTCGTCGGTAACTCCGTCGTCGTAACTTTTTTGCATTGCCTTTTCTGCGCTGTCAGCCCTTTCGCCGTTTCCGACGGTAAGCATATCATACGCCTTTTCCACTCTTTCCCAGCGGTTATCCCTGTCCATTACGTAATATCTGCCGCAAAGAGAGGCTATTTTGCCTACCCCTATCTCTTTCATCTTTTCTTCGAGTTCTCTGACGAAATCTATTCCGCTATGCGGAGGAACGTCTCTGCCGTCCATAAATCCATGAACGTATACCTCTTTGACGCCTCTTTTTTTAGCCATTTCAAGCAAAGCGTAAAGATGAGTGATGTGGCTATGCACGCCGCCGCTCGACAAAAGTCCGTACAAATGCAATTTCTTGTTGCCTTCAACCGCCTTGTCCATAGCAAATTTGAGTTCGGGATTTTCAAAGAAATCTCCGTCCTCTATCTCTTTGGTTATGCGAGTCAAGTCCTGGTAAACTATTCTTCCGGCACCCATATTGAGGTGTCCGACTTCGCTGTTACCCATTTGACCGTCAGGAAGTCCGACGGACAATCCGCTCGCACCGAGCGTTGCGGACGGGTATTCTTTCATTAAGTTTTTAATTATTCCTGCATTTGCGATCTCGATCGCATTGCCGTTTTTTTCGCTGTTTAAAGCGTAACCGTCCATTATAAACAGACACACCGGTCTACTTTTCATATTTGAGTTCTCCGTGGTTATCCGAATTTATTTATTGTAGTTCACTATATATGCGAAATCTTCCGCCTTTAAAGACGCTCCGCCGATAAGTCCGCCGTCGATCTCCTCTTCCGCCATCAACTCTTTGCAGTTTTTGGTGTTCATCGAGCCGCCGTATTGTATTCTCGTCTTTTCCGCTATTGATTTGTGGAATTTTTTAGCGAGAACTTTTCTTATATACGCAATGGTTTCGTTGGCGTCTTTTGCGGTAGCGGTTTTTCCGGTACCTATCGCCCAAACGGGTTCGTAAGCGATAACGATCTTGTCGAAATCCTTGCTCTTAAACCCTTTAAGTCCGTCTATAAGTTGTTTATCAAGCACTTTTTCCGTTAAGCCCGCTTCCCTTTCAGCCTCGGTTTCTCCGACGCAAACGATAGGTTTCAATTTAGCGGCAAGTGCGGCTTGCGTCCTTTTGTTGACGGTTTCGTCGGTTTCTCCGAAATACTGTCTCCTCTCGCTGTGACCTATTATGACGTAGTCGACTTTGAGTTCTTTGAGCATTGCCGCAGACACCTCTCCGGTAAATGCGCCTTTTTCAGCCCAATGTACGTTTTCTGCACCTATTTTAATGTTGGTACCCTTGGCGGCACGCTTTGCTGCCGCCAGATCGGTATACGGAACGCACAGAACTACGTCGCAATCTGCGTCTTTTACAAGCGGAGCGAGTTCGGTTATCATCGCCTTCGTTTCCGCCATGGTTTTATTCATTTTCCAGTTTCCTGCTATAATCGCTTTTCTCATTATATATTTCCTCTTTGGTTAATTTTTATCGTTGAGACATTCTATTCCGGGAAGTTTCTTGCCCTCGAAAAGTTCGAGCGAAGCGCCGCCGCCCGTCGATATATGAGTCATCTTATCGGCATAGCCGAATCGCCGCCGCCGATTATAGTCGTCGCACCCTTGCACTCCGCCATAGCCTTGGCAATCGCATTTGTGCCGGCAGCCAAAGTCGGATTTTCAAACACGCCCATAGGTCCGTTCCAGATAATCGTCTTTGCTCCGACGAGCGCATCGGCATAGAGTTTGCGGGTTTCGGGTCCGATATCGACCGATTCCATATCCGGCGCAAAGTCTCCGACTTTTCTTACGATAACGTCTACTTTTGCGTCTATCGGGTTCGGGAATTCCTTTACTTGTACTCCGTCTACGGGAAGTAATATCTTCTTGCCGGCGTCTTTCGCCTTCTTCATCATTTCGTTGCAGTAATCTATCTTGGACTCGTCTACGAGCGAAGTTCCGACTTCATAGCCCTGAGCCTTCAAGAAAGTATACGCCATTCCGCCGCCGATTATAAGGGTATCGCATTTATCGAGCAAATTCGAGATAACGTTGAGTTTATCCGCGACTTTCGCTCCGCCCAAAATCGCCACGAACGGTCTTACCGGATGTTCGAGTGCGTCAGCCATAACTGCGAGTTCTTTTTCAATTAAAAATCCGCATACGGCAGTCTTGACGAAGCCGTATTCCACGATTGCCGCAGTAGACGCATGCGAACGGTGAGCCGTACCGAAGGCGTCGTTTACGTATACGTCGCAAAAAGCGGCGAGTTTCTTACAAAATTCTTCTTCTCTGCCCTCTTCTCCGGCATCAAAACGAAGGTTTTCGAGAAGAACACATTCTCCGTCTTTCAAAGCGTTGACTTTTGCGACTGCGTCCTCTCCGACTATATCTTTGGCAAAAGTTACTTTGCCGCCGAGAAGTTCGTTAAGTCTCTTTGCAACCGGCGCAAGAGAGAACTTCTCCGCATCGCCCTTTGCCTTTTCAATGTATTCCGCCTTAGCGGCTGCCCTTTCGTTTTCGGGAAGAGCCTCTATCGCTTTCTTTTCCTTTTTATTGAGTCCGAAACCCTCGGTAAATATGTTATGAGGTTTTCCAAGGTGCGAACAAAGTATAACCTTCGCCCCGTGTTCCATAAGATATTTAATCGTGGGAAGCGCTCCGTTTATACGGTTTTCGTCAGTGATTACTCCGTTTTTCATAGGAACGTTGAAATCACATCTGACCAAACATCTCTTGCCGGATACGTCGATATCCTTAATTGTCTTTTTATTCATAATAAAACTCCTTTTACGACTTTTAAGTCTATATTTTCCTCAATATATTTTATACTTAAAAGCGGTAAAAGTCAATTATATGTATTTAAAAGTTTTATTTTTCTTCAAATTTTTGCCGTCTATCACAATTCTCGAAACCATTTTGACAAAAATCTTCAACATCGGCAAAGTTATAAGCGTAACGATCAGATTAAACACGGTATGGAAATTCGCAATCGCTCTGCCGATAGAAACGGTCGAAGTAAACAGCGCCGAAATTTCGTCGCCGAAAAATAACATCGGAATAAAAAACAATACCGCTCCGAAAGCGTTGAATATGAGATTGAACATTGCCACTCGCCTTGCCGTTTCGCTTTTTTTAAGCGACGACAATATAACCGGAAAACACGTGCCTATATTTGCGCCGAGTATCAAAAACACGCTGTTTTTAAACGACAGCAATCCCCCTACGGCAAGCACCACCATGGAACTCGTTACGGCGGACGAACTCTGCATTATCGCCGTCAAAACTATCCCGTTTAAAAACAGTACAAACGGATTGTCTATCAAAAATATTCTTTTAAACCATTCGAACTCTTTAAAGAACTCTACGCTTTCGCTCATTATTTCAATCCCGATAAATATAAGCCCGAACCCTATCATTACGCTCCCGATCGCCTTAGTCGCCTTGTTTTTTACCGTAACTTTCATAATCATTCCGCTAAACGCCACGAGCGAGCCGAGGGCGGTAATATCGAACGCCGAAATACCGGATAATGAAATTATCTGAGCGGTTATCGTAGTGCCGACGTTTGCGCCCATTACGATTCCGCACGCAGAATAAAGCGATAATAGCCCCGACTCCGTAAAACCTATCACGACCACGTTTATCGCTATACTGCTCTGTGCCAATGCCGTAACCACCGTGCCCGTAAAAACTCCTCTCACTGCGCTTGAAGAACATTTTGAGAGCAATTTGCGAGTTCTTTCGCCCGTCAGATCGTTCATATTTTCGCTTATCGACATAAGCCCCAACAAAAACACGGTTATTCCGCCCAATAGGAGCAAAGATTGATTAAATACAGAAATAGCCATATTAAAACCTTCCGCTCTATTTATATGAATTTCCGTCCGCTTTTATAATTATAGTTGACATCGTTCGTTTCTTTTTGCTATAATCTAATCCGAGAGGAAAAATATGAGAAAATCGAAAAACAACGTAATCAGGACTGCAGTAGCGATCATTGTAGACTTTTTATCCGTGTCCGTAGCGATGATTATTGCAATGCTTTTGACCGTAGACAAGTCTACAATAGCCGACGAATACATTTTTTGGGTAATCGGAAATTTTGCTGCCTT
>CAJOMT010000080.1 GCA_905235815.1 uncultured Clostridia bacterium | reverse complement strand
ACAGTTACAACGTTACATTGCATTCGGCTAATTAAAGTCAAAATAAAATAGAGAGGGTACATACCCTCTCTCTCTTATTGGTGGAAACGAAGGGACTTGAACCCCCGACCTCTTGCATGTGAGGCAAGCGCTCTAACCGGCTGAGCTACGCTTCCGTCAATTGATATTATAACACCTTTTGGGCTCTTTGGCAAGGATTTTTATTGACTTTAATAATTCTTATTGATATAATAATTTCAGGATTAACATACCCTATGATAAACGCTTTTTCAAGAACCGAACTTCTGCTCGGCGATAACGCTATGCGTAAACTTCAAAATTCTAAAATTCTCGTGTTCGGCGTCGGCGGCGTCGGAGGCTTTGCGGTCGAGGCGCTCGCACGCTCAGGTATTGGCGAAATTCACCTCGTCGATAACGACGTCGTGAGCGTTACGAATATAAATAGACAAATAATAGCCGATACCGAAACCGTCGGTCGGTATAAAACCGACGTTATGGTCGAAAGAATACGCAAAATCAATCCCGACTGTAAAACTCGGTCTATCAAGACTTTTTTCTTGCCCGAAAATTCGGACGAGTTCGATTTCTCGTATTACGATTATATCGTTGACGCCGTAGATACCGTTACGGCAAAGATAGCGATCGCCGTCAAAGCAAACGAGTGCGGCGTGCCTTTGATATCCTCTATGGGCGCAGGGAATAAACTCGATCCAACAGCGTTTAGGGTTGCGGATATCTACGAAACGAAAATTTGTCCGCTTGCCAAAGTAATGCGCCGAGAACTCAAAAAGCGGTCTATAAGTCGATTAAAAGTGGTTTATTCGGAAGAAGAACCTCTAAAACCGAAAGAATCGGAAGAAAAAACTTCCAAAAGAGCGGTCCCCGGAAGTATTTCGTTCGTGCCGTCGACGGCAGGGCTTATAATTGCCGGCGAGGTCATTAAAGATTTAATTAAAGAGTAAACTCGCCGAAAACGTTTAAGAGTTTATTTTTATTCGGCTAGGATTGTCGCCGCTCGCTGCCTCTTTTCTGATTGCGGCGACGGTCTTGTCGTGGCGGACGACGAAGTCTCGCATTTTGGCGTTCATAACGAGCTGGGGCGGCGCACCGATAATCTCTGCGACTTGTTCTTTTTTGGCGTCGGATCGTTCGGTTGTTTTGCGAGAGACAAAATCTTTTTTGCCGTCTGCGGTGGTATTGAACTTTTCAATCAGGTCGAAAAGTCCGAATTTTTCCATATAGAATTCTCCTTTTTTTGTTTTTAATAAAAAAATTGCTTGTAAATAATTGATTATTTGCAAAAATTAGTATATAATGTATATACGTGCGCTTATCTGTTTATATAGATATGCGTATGTCGAGTTAATTATTCCTTTTACGGAGGGCAAAGATATAATGAAATTCAGAAAACTGATTTGTCTGTTGACTGCGCTTTGCGTTCTCGTGGGCTTGGCGGCTTGCGGCGGAGAGACTAAAGTCAATATGGATAATTCCGGAGTGGTTGGCTCCACGAACGGCGGATTTTTGGTAGAAACCGGCGATTACGTCTATTTTATCAACGGCGTGGAAAGTTATTACACGACCTATAAGACGGGCGAAGTTACCAAAGGCGCTTTAATGCGCGTTAAAAAGAGCGAACTGGATAAGATCGGCACTGCCGATTGGGATTCGAACAAGTGCGAGACCGTAGTTTCTAAACTCATGGTTTCGGGCGACCACGATGCGGGCGTATATATTTACGGCGATTACGTTTATTATGCGGTTCCGTCCACCGAAAAGGATACTACCGGTACTTTAAAGAATTCGGTACTCAATTTCTTCCGCACCAAACTCGACGGAACTTCGACTTCCGCTAAGATAGCGAGTGAAGATTTTTCGAATTCGGCAAAGTTCAGATTTATCCAAAAGGACGGTAAGGTATACTTGATCGTCTACGGTAACGCTTTATACGTTTACGACGCAGACGCTCGCAGTAAAGTGTTCTCATATACCGATACTATCGACGAACTCGTGTTCGACGACGATAACGGCGGCAGCATATACTTTACGATGAAGCCGATAAACGAGAATCTTTACGATCCGAATAGCGACGACGCTCAACAAGAAAAATATCACGAACTTTGGAAATACACGGTAGGCGACAAAGCCGCCGAGAAGATTTTAAGCGGCGTAGGTAAATATACGGTAGGCGGAAACAGCGACGAAGCAATTTCGCTTACGGGCGTTACGATCGACCTTTTGAAATACGTCGGCGGAAAGCTCTATTTCTCCTATACGTCGTTAGACTCCACCGTTGCTTCTACGAATTACGTTTACATCGAGGACGGTAAAAAGTCCTGGAACGACGCAGTAGTTCTCAATTACGGAGATAAGAATGCGTCGAGCATATTCGGTTCGAAATCTTACTACTATGCGGCGGATAAGATATTGTTTATCGATTCGACTTACGGACTTATGGTTTACGACTATAAAGCCAATTCGCTCGTAAATAGTGATAACCCCGACTACGATTCCGACTACGGTTTAAGCGTACTCTATTATTCGGATATAATAGTGACTAGTACTATTTCAGAAGTAATAGGCGACTATTTATACGTATACGATGCGTCCAATATATATTATAGGATAAACTTAAAGGCATTGTTTGACGGCGAAGATGCGGAAGAATTCAGAATAAATGCGCTTGCTATGGATTCGTCCTGGTATAAGCCCGAAGTAGTCAAGGCACCGAACGGACACGAGTTGTTCGTCGGAGTATATACCGATTCGGTTTACGACTCTTACTGCTATGCGATAGACGTTACGGCGCTTGAAGAAAAGTACAATTCGGCGACCGATGATGAAAAAGACACGTTCTACGATACCGAAAATTCTTCGGCGGAATTGAAAGCTGTCGTATCGATGACCTTGCTCGGAAAAATGGATAAAGCGGATAACGATGCTTATGAATCTTATTACGAAAGCTTATCCGAAAGCGAAGGCGATAATTAATAATAAATCGTGCGCCGCTCGAATGTTTCGAGCGGCGCTTTTAAAACTGTGAGGTAATAATGCTGCAAGTATCAAACGTAAGTTTACAGTTCGGTTCGAGAAAACTTTTCGAGGACGTAAATATAAAATTCACCAAAGGCAACTGCTATGGCGTAATAGGAGCGAACGGGGCGGGCAAGTCCACGTTTTTAAGGATATTATCGGGCGAATTAGAGCCGCAAAAGGGCGAAGTCATACTCGATAAAAACGAGAGAATGTCGGTACTTAAACAAGACCAGAACGCCTTTGACGATGAAACCGTTTTAAGGACGGTAATGCTCGGCCATAAGCGTTTAGTGGAGATAATGGACGAAAAGGACGCACTTTACGCCAAAGAAGATTTCTCCGACGAGGACGGAATACGTGCGGCGGACCTCGAAAACGAGTTTGCCGAACTCGGCGGTTGGGACGCAGAGAGCGAGGCGGAAAAACTCTTATCCGCACTCGAAATACCGCCCGAACACAACGAAATGAAGATGGGCGAGATAGACGCCAAAGAAAAGGTTAAAATCTTGCTTGCGCAAGCGCTTTTCGGCAATCCCGACGTACTTCTTCTCGACGAGCCGACGAACAACCTCGACATAAGGACGACCGAGTGGCTCGAAAACTTTCTTATGGACTTCGAGAATACGATAATAATCGTTTCGCATAACAGATATTTTTTAAATAAGGTATGCACGCATATTTGCGACGTAGACTACGGCAAGATAAACGTATACGTCGGCAACTACGATTTCTGGTACAGAACGAGTCAGTTGATAGCCCGTCAGCAAAAGGAACAGAACAAGAAAGCCGAACAGAGAGCGAAGGAACTGCAAGACTTTATAGCGAGGTTTTCGGCAAACGCTTCTAAATCGAAGCAAGCGACGGCGAGAAAGAAGGAACTCGAAAAACTCACTATCAGCGACATAAAAGTATCGTCGAGGAAGTATCCGTATATCAATTTCAAGTATGACCGTGAAATCGGGAACGACATATTGTTCGTGGAAAACCTTACTAAAGAGGGATATTTTGAAAACGTAAGTTTTACCGTCGGCAGAGACGATAAAATAGGAATAGTGAGTAAAAACAGCAAAGCGGTAACGATGCTTTACGATATTTTAATGGGCAACGAGCAGGCGACGAGCGGATATTTCAAGTGGGGAAAGACGATTATTCCGACTTATCTGCCGCAGAATAACGATTCGTATTTCGTCGGATGCGATTTAAGTCTTGTCGATTGGCTTTCGAGATATTCGTACGACCATTACGAAGAATTCGTGCGCGGCTGGCTGGGCAGAATGTTGTTTTCGGGTGAAGAAGCGCTTAAAAAGGCGAGCGTCATTTCGGGCGGAGAGAGAGTCAGGTGTATGCTTTCCAAAATGATGTTGGAGGGCGGAAACTTTATGATTTTCGACGAACCGACCAACCACCTCGACTTGGAGTCGATAACTTCTTTAAACGACGGACTCGTGGCGTTCAAGGGCTGTATTTTGATAACTTCGCACGACAGAGAACTTATGAATACGGTTGCGAATAGGATAATAGAAATAGAGGACACCAAAGTCTACGATCGTCCGGTAAATTACGACGGATATCTGGAAGAAACGGTATTAAAGTAAAAGGAGAAAAAATGGGAAAGATTTTAGTAACCGGCGGAGCCGGCTATATAGGCAGCCATACGGTGATAGAACTCGTAAATGCGGGGTTTGAAGTTGTAATCGTCGACAATTTATATAATAGTAAAGTCGAGGCAGTCAAGAGAGTAGAGAAAATTTTAGGCAAAGAACTTAAATTTTATATTGCGGATATATGCGACAAGGCGGCAATGCGTAAAGTTTTTGACGAAAACGACATAGACGCAGTAATAAATTTTGCGGGCTATAAAGCGGTCGGTGAGTCAGTACAAAAGCCGATAGAGTACTATGAAAACAACATAGGCGGAATGCTTGCTCTGATTGACGTTATGCGAGAATATAACTGTAAAAACCTCGTATTTTCGTCGTCGGCGACGGTTTACGGCAATCCGCACAAAGTGCCTATAACCGAAGATTTTCCGCTTTCGACCACCAATCCATACGGCAGTACGAAACTGTTTATAGAGTACATTTTAAAGGACCTTGCGAAAGCGGATCCCGAATTCAACATAGCGATACTCAGATATTTCAATCCTATCGGAGCGCACGAATCGGGGCTTATAGGCGAAGATCCGAACGGCATACCCAACAATCTTTGCCCGTATATTACGAAAGTGTGCGTAGGAAAACTCAAAGAAGTTCACGTATTCGGCAACGATTATCCGACTCCCGACGGAACGGGCGTAAGGGATTATATCCACGTCGTGGATTTGGCGAAAGGGCACGTTTTAGCGGTCAAGAAATTGCTTAAAAAGTCGGGATTATTCATAGTGAATTTAGGAACGGGCAAAGGGTATAGCGTACTCGAAATGATAAAAGCGTTTTCTAAAGCTTTGGGCAGAGAAATACCATACGTTATAGATGACAGGCGCCCGGGCGATATAGCGGCTTGCTACGCCGATCCGGCGCTTGCCTATAAGCTCATAGGTTTCAAAGCGGAAAAGAATTTGGACGATATGTGCAGATGGCAGACGAAAAACCCCAACGGTTACGAGGAATAAGATAATTCAGATAAAGAGAATTGCCAAATGCAGCGTTTTGGAGTGTCAAATTTGAGCGGTTCCGTTATTTAACAAATAATAACAAAAAAGTCGAGAAGTTTCTCGACTTTTTTGTTTAGGAAAAAATTCAATTTACCGCCCGCCCAATGTCCAAAGACAGGCGGCTAAGCTATAAGCATTTTATGATTTTTCGTTTTCAGGCTAAATTGCCCTTTTGTCAGGGTTTTCTCTTTAGTTTTGGTTTGTAACTTTTATCAGTGGCCCATCGGTTTTAATTTCCAACAGAACCCTATCTGTTTATTGAATGTCCTTGCGCATTTTAGAAAAATGTAAGGTTTTACTGTTATTCTAAAATGGGCAACATTAAGGCATCTGTTAGCCCTTATAACTTTTGAATTAGTTGGTTTTCGTTACAGTGATCTCGATAAGACCGGCTGTCATAGAATTGAAATAAATATCCTTATGATTTTGAGGCGATAACCAGTATTCTCCTAATGCAGGATTACCACTATCAGTTGTTTTTTGTGTTAAAACTGTGCCACCTACAGTTACACCCGATATGTCGTAACCTGCCGGAATACCTTCACGAACATTCACGTAAGCATGTAAATATTCCCATCCATTGCTCGGAATGTATGTGTTCCAATTGCCGGGTTTCAATTCCAAGTCATTACCTTTAT
>CAJOMT010000079.1 GCA_905235815.1 uncultured Clostridia bacterium | reverse complement strand
AGATATCCGTAATGCAGGGATCCGGAAACGGATTGATAGCGCCGATGAACGTGTATCAGCCTGTTTGTGAATATAACAGTGTAGCGGTATACGTAAAAGAAGTAAACGGAGCGATAACAAACTCTGCGGGTATAGCGGGAGTATATTCGTACGGATTAAGAGTTGCGGATTTTTATTTCATAACGGATACGGAGCTTCCGCTTGCACCTACGAACGCAAGCGTTACCACAGTTATTAAAAATGCGGACGGAACGGCGGACGCCGTTGACGGAACAGACTATTTCGTAATGACCGTAGCGGAAGCGA
Source organism: uncultured Clostridia bacterium (assembly GCA_905235815.1). GTDB lineage: Bacteria > Bacillota > Clostridia > Christensenellales > Borkfalkiaceae > UBA10281. The sequence goes on along the minus strand of CAJOMT010000079.1, from coordinate 5,542 downwards.
AAGCTCTGAATATTTCTGCGTTAAAAACCAAATTGCTTAAAAATGCTTTCAGCGATGCGTTCGCAGAATAAAAAGGAGAAATAACGTGAAAAAACTTGTAAAAATTATATCGTTTTTAATAGTCGGTATTCTTGCGACAGCGGCTGTTGGCTGTTCCGATGGAACGGGAGATAAAATAGATTTGACAAATGCTCCCGATTACTCCGAATCCGAAGGGCAGTTCAGAATATGGTCTTATGGAGCGACTTGTGACGATTGGTATATGCTTAACGGCAAAAGATATTATTTTGAACAAGGTTCTCTTCAGACGCCGGAGCATACGCAACAATATAAGGACGCAGGATTTAACTTTTTGTTTATAGATTACACTTTTCAGGAACATCCTTTACAGGAAGGTTACGATTTTGAACACGGTAAACTGAAAAAAGTTATGGATATGGCTTACGAGCAAGGGTTGAAATGTTTCGTTTTTCAGCCGGAAATACATTCTCTTTCTAACTTTGAAGAATCGAGAATTAATCCCGAAAAAGCAGAGATTCCCCGCAACGAAGGCGTGTATTTCAAATCGCAGGAAGCAATTAACGAATATGTCGCAAGAATTTTAAGTAGTATTAAAGAACACCCGGCGTTTGCAGGCGTTTCGCTTATAGACGAGCCTAAATATACTAAGTTCGACGCTATAGCTGAAACTTATAAAGCGGTTAAATTCGTTTGTCCAGACGCTTACGTTATGATAAATATTTTACCTTATGCGGCGAACTCGAATGAACATAAGGTCTTATATTGCGGCAGAACGGATATCTCTACTGATGATGCTTATGCAGAATATCTTAATACCTATTATGAAAAGGTAGGCAAACTTACGGGATATATTCAGTACGATGATTATCCCATATTAAATGACGGGATATTATCGACTTATTTATATAATCACCAGATAGTATCAAATTTTGCAAAAGAGCATAATTTAGAAAGAAGGGTGGTTACTCAGACAAGCACTTATTCTAACAGAAGAGCGGTTAAAGCGGGTGATATGTATTTTCAGTTGAATATTTCGCAAGCGTTTGGCAATAAAGAGTTTTCGTATTATACGTATTATCCAACCGTAAACGTAAATGGTCCTTCTTTGCCCGTTGAGGAAGATTATATCGTAAACAGAATCGGTAATCCTAATCCGCTTTATTATACACTGAAAGATTTTCATAATGAAATGCAATTTAACGCAAAGGCACTTATGAATTTCGATTACGCAGGTATGCAATTTCTTGCTGTTAAACCTTTACCTAACGGAATGGACTATTTGGCGGGACTAAAAAACGATTCGTTCAGTAAACTTAAAGGTTTTGACGCAACTTTTAAGTATCAATCAGGAGGTCTGGTTATTGTTACGGAATTATACGATAAGGATAACGACGTATATGGTTATTATATCGTAAATGCAACCGATTCCGCTTATGCTTCCGAGGCAGTCGTAGAACTTGACTTCGGCGATTATAAAGCCGTTCAAATCTATCAGTTTTCTAAAATTAACAATGTCGGTATGAACGATGGCAAAATTAAAGTCCGTTTAAGTACGGGCGGCGGTGCTTTCGTAATACCTTTCTAAAAACCGCTTATAATTATGACTTTTAAAAAAATATACGGGAAAGCACAATTTATTCAAGCCGAAAATATAAAGTTTCCGTACTTCAGAAAAAATTTTTATTTAGATAAAAAAATTAGTAATGCTAAGCTTACAATCTCGGCTTTAGGCTTTTGTGAAATATATTTAAACGGTAAAAAAATCACTAATGATTTATATATTACACCGTTTGCCGAATATAACAAACGTTTTCCGGAAGAAGACAATCCGAATATAAATTCCGACGCTTTTTTCGGCGACGATTTGTCTTATACTGTTTATGTCAATCAATTCAGTGTTGATAAATTCGTAAAAAAAGGCGATAATTGTTTTGGCGTTGTACTTGCGGGCGGTTGGTATCGTTCGGGCTTAGATAAACATAAAGCTTTCAGAAATTACGGAAAACTTAAATTATGTTTTTCCATTACAGTAGAATATGACGACGGTACTTCCGTATGTATTTGTTCTAACGAACTGTGTAAGTGCAAAGAAAGTTTTCTGATAAACGCCGGCATTTTTCACGAAGATCAGGATGAGAGAAAAGAAATCGTCGATTTTTCTTGTCCGGAATACGACGATTCGTTATGGCAAAATGCAGTCGTTTGCGAAGCTCCTGATTCAAAATTTTTAATAAACGATTGTCCTCCAAACAGAGTAGTTGGGTTTATTAAACCGAAACTTATAAAAACGGAAGGCAATACGAAAATATATGCATTGCCCCGCAACATTACCGGTTATCCCGTAATTACGGGAGAATCGGTAATGGGCGATATAATAAATTGCGTTTACGGAGAAACGCTTAACGACGATTTAAGCATTAACGACTTCCACTCGTATTGCCAGAACTCGCAGTTTATTTCCGACGGCAGAAAAGAGCATTACCTCAGATTTACGTGGCACGGGTTTCAGTATTTTTCTATAAAGACGACGGGAGATATAAATAAATTAAAATGCGAAAAATGTGCGCTTGTTTATGCCGATATAAAAAACACGTCGGACTTTAATTGTAATTTGTCCGTTCTTAATTTTCTGTATTCGGCTTATATCAGATGTCAGAACGAAAACTTTCAGTGTGGGGTGCCGACGGACTGCCCGCAAATAGAGAGAAAAGGTTATACCGGAGACGGGCAACTTTTATGCGAATGTGGATTAAATTTATTTGATAGTAAAGCGTTGTACCGTAAATGGATGAGAGATATATCCGATGTTCAAGATAGAAAAACAGGTTTCGTACATAACACCGCACCGTGTTTTATAGGTTGCAGCGGAGGACTGGGGGGATGGGGAATGGCAATAATAAACGTGCCATACCAATATTATAAAACCTATGGCGATATATCTGTTTTAAGACAATATTTTTGTCAGATGAAAAAGTATGCGGAATTTCTTTATACGGAATCTGTTGACGGACTCGTTCAATTTGTAAACAGAAAAGCAACAAGTCTCGGCGATTGGGCAGGACCTGTTAAACCGTATTTGCCGACGCCGTTTGTCAACACCTGTCTTTTCGTGGAGGCGTTATATAATCTTGCTGAAATAGCGGATGTATTGAATGATAGCGAATATGTAAATGAAGTTCTCGCTAAAATCACATATTTGAAAACTTGTATAGACGACAAATATTACGACGATAAAAGCGGAGATTATTGCGGTAACGTGCAGGCGTCTAATGCTTTTGCCATCAATATAGGGTTAGGCGATGAGAGAACATTGAAAAACCTTGTAAAAAAATATAAAAAAGATAAATTTTTTGATACGGGAATTTTCGGAACGAAATTATTGATAAAAACATTGTTTGAAAAAGGTTACGGCGACGAAGCGATTGATTTATTGTGTTCGAAAAATAAAATATCGTATTATTCTTGGATGAAAGCGGGCGCAACTACGCTATGGGAAGCGTGGGAAAATCCGAGAAGTTTAAATCATCCGATGTTCGGTTCTCCCGTCATATATCTTTTCCGCTATGTTTTGGGAATCAAACAGGTTTCCGATTGCGGGTATAACAGGGTAAAAGTATCTCCAATGAAGTTAAAAAGACTTAAACGTGTACGCGGTTATTTGACTACCGAAAACGGTGTAATAAAAGTTTCATATTCGAAAACGGGTGAAACGCGTAGATTTATAATTGATATTCCCGAAGGAGTTTCCGCGGATTTCGAATATGAAGGATATAAAAAAATTTTAGCAAATGGCAAAAACGTTATAGAATTATAAAAAACAGCGCGCGGACATTTATAAAATACTTACGCGGTTAAGGAGATTATTTTGAGAAAGCATTTTGATTTTTATGGATATAATTCGCCCACTTCCGGCAAGTATTACGTTGATGATGAGATTTATACTCTTGGTGAAGATTACAGAAGTGTTAAAAGGTATAAAGAATATAAAAACGTAGGCTTTAATATTCTTCTTTTGCAGCACGAAAATTCTTTTTCCGGCGAAGAATTCAGAACTTCCGCTTGTAAAAAATGTATGGATAAAAGTTACAAAGCGGGAATAGATAAAGTAATCGTAAGCGATACAAGACTTAAAAATTTGTGTGAAGAACGACAACTCGTCGGTAAAAACGGTAAATTCAAAACCGAGCAAGAGTTTCTGGATTATTTGAAAACTTGTATAGCACCTTACGAGACACACCCCGCATTTTACGGGGTTCAACTTTTTGATGAGCCGAAAATTGACTATCTTTATAGTTATGCTAAGGTTTATCGCGGATTAAAAACGATAAAACCCGACATAGCCATACAGGCAAATTTGCTTAATCTGTGCGCGCCGAACAATCTCGCTTATAAACCGACCGATCTATATAGTGATTATGAGAATTACTTAAATTATTTTTTGGAACAAAGCGGTGCCGATTACGTTATGACAGACGAATACGCATTCAGAAGAAACAACACGATAAGCCGATATACAATACCGACGTATAGGATTCTTGCCAAGGTTTGCAGAGCAAAAAATGTGGAAATGCGTCTTGTTATGCAGTCCTTTTCGCAAGAGGGAAACGTCGTCAATAACGGCGTTATGGACGGCGGGATATCATGGAGAAGAATTACCGAAAAGGATATGTACTGGCAAATGAATCTTGCTTTGGGTTTCGGTTGCAAGGAGTTTTCGTTTTTTACGTATTTCACTAAAACGCATAAGAATTTCATAGGAACAAGAGCGGTGTCAGAAGGAATAGACGGTGCGGCGATGGTAAATCTCGACGGAACGAGAACTAAACTATATTATGCCGTAAAAAAAATTATAAAGCAATTCAAAACTTTTGAACCCGTTATTATAAATTACGATTTTTATAAAGATTATTATTTTTGTGCGGAAGGGAAAGTAACTGAAGATTACGAGCAGACGTCTGCTATCGGAATTATAAACGAGAACTGCCCGATTAAAGTTAAAATCGATAACGGATTGATCTGCGTTTGCGAAATGCATAAACAAGACGGGAGCAGAATGTTTATGATAGAGAATATTACTAATCCGATAAATCAGCTTATGTATAAACAAAAGGCTAACGACGTCAGGATTGATGTGGGGTTGATAGGCGAAGATTTAAATTTTTATAAATACGGGGAAAAAACAGAATTTAATACAGTCGACGGCGTATTTGGCGTAAAAATGAATTGCGGTGACGCAATTTTTATAGAAGAAAATAGAAACGTACCGCTCGGATAGAAGGAAAATTTTGTTATTACGAATATTGAAAGGTCATGAAAACGGACGTTACTATTAAAAATAAATAATAAAAAACAGGAGATAGAAAATATGCAAAGAGTATGTATTCCGGATTACGAGTACAAAGAGAGAATTAAGAAAGCGGCTAAAATGCTTAAAGAAAAGAACCTTGACGTTATGGTCGTAGCGTCGACCGAAAGCGATTACGCCAACGCAAGATATTTTTCGGGCTTTTGGCCTTTATTT
>CAJOMT010000078.1 GCA_905235815.1 uncultured Clostridia bacterium | reverse complement strand
ATCGACGTATAAATCCGCTTGCGTATCTCTTCCGAAAGCCTTTCTCCCATAACGTACGACGTTTCCGCCAGAAACATTGACGTTTCCGCTGCCATCAAATCGATGAGATGATTTGCCGCCTGCGCAGGCAATACCCAGGTAAATTCGTCGCAGATAGCCGCTAAAACGTCTTCGAGCGGCTCGATATATTTATCGTCCGCTATCGCCAAAACCTGCAATAACGTCAGCCGTTTTCTGCGATCGAAATACATATCTTGAAAGAGAGTTCTGTTTCCGTTTATGCTAAATAATTTCGCATAAGAGTATTTCAACGCCAAAATGGGTTTATCCGCAAAATTTTCTTCGTAATAATTACGCAAATAATCTACGTATTCGCAACCTTTTTCTGTTTGTATAATCCGTTTTAAATTATCATATTCGAATAAATACATATAAATCTCCTCAAAGTTGTCTATCGTTACTTTTACGAAAAATATCTTTTACGGTTGTTTGCCTATATAAGCCAAAATACCGCCGTCAACGTAGAGAATATGACCGTTTACGAAGTTAGACGCTTCGCTTGCAAGGAATACTGCGGGACCCGCCAGATCGTCGGGAGTTCCCCAACGCGCCGCAGGAGTTTTTGCTATTATGAAGCTGTCGAACGGATGACGAGAACCGTCCGCTTGTCTTTCGCGGAGCGGAGCGGTCTGCGGCGTTGCGATATAGCCGGGGCCTATGCCGTTGCACTGAATGTTGTATTCGCCGTATTCGCTGGCAATATTTCTTGTAAGCATTTTAAGTCCGCCCTTTGCCGCAGCATAGGCAGATACCGTTTCACGGCCAAGTTCGCTCATCATCGAGCAAATATTTATTATCTTTCCGCCGCCCTTCTTTATCATCGAAGGAATAACTGCTTTCGATACGATAAACGGAGCGTTAAGGTCGACGTCGACGACCTGACGGAAATCTTTTGCGCTCATTTCACACATAGGTATACGCTTGATAATTCCCGCATTGTTGACGAGAATATCTATTACGCCTATCTCTTTTTCGACTTTTGCGATAAACGCATTTACCGCTTCCTCGTCGGTTACGTCGCAGACATATCCGTGCGCCTTTATACCTTCCGCCTCGTATGCAGCCAACCCTTTATCTACAAGTTCTTGCTTGATATCGTTAAAAACTATCGTCGCACCGGCGTTTGCGTATGCCTTTGCAATGGCAAAACCGATACCGTAACTAGCGCCCGTTATAAGAGCTATTTTACCTTTTAAACTGAACATATTTCCCATGGTTCGTTACTCCTTATAATAAATCTTTCGTTTGGATATGATCCATATCTTCAAAATCTTGATTTTCGCCGCACATTGCCCAAATGAACGAATAGTTCTTCGTACCGACGCCTGCGTGGATAGACCAAGACGGAGAAATGACCGCTTCTTCGTTATGCATCACTATATGTCTCGTTTCGTTCGGCTCGCCCATCATATGAAATACTACGTCGTTCTCACTCATATCGAGATAGAGATACACTTCCATTCTTCTGTCGTGCGTATGGCAAGGCATCGTGTTCCAGTTCGAGCCGACTTCAAGTTGCGTCAAGCCCATAGAAAGTTGACAACTCTTCATAACTTCGGGGTGTATATATTGATTTATTACTCTCTTATTGCACTCTTCCACGCTGCCGCAGGGTTTCTTCCTCGCCTTCGTTATATCTATCTTCACGATAGGATATGCGGTGTGCGCAGGGCACGAGCTTACATAGAATTTCGCAGGATCGTTTTCATCTACGCTTTTGAAAGTAATTTCCTTATTGCCCATACCGATATAAATACTGTCACGTGGGTTCATTTCGTATTCTTTGCCGTCTATCGTGATGATACCTTTACCGCCGATATTGATACAGCCCATTTCTCTCCTCTGCAAGAAATACTCAGCCGCAAGTTCTTTGCCCGCCTCTAATCTGAGCGTTTGTCTTACCGGCATAAGTCCGGCAGTGATTATTCTGTCGATATGACTGTATACCATTCTCACGTTGTCTTTCGTGAAGAGATTGGCGATATGAAACTCTTCTCTCAATCTTTCCGTCGTGTAGTGTTTTACGTCCTTTGCGTTGCTTGCTTGTCTTACTTCCATTTTACTTAAATCCTCCATTAAGTATCTTCCTTCAACTTCAATTTGCGTTAAAGCCGCAAAACCGAGAATTTCAGAGACTTGTTTAAAATTTAATAATTTTATATATTTAGTTTTTTTTGTTTTTTCTAAAACTATTTCTTGTCCTTTTTCGTTTTCGGGGTCTAAATCGGTATTATTTAGCTTAAATTCACCTTTAATAATTTCCCCGTCCGAAAACTGAATATCTATATTCTTCCAATAAGAGTCGTGCGGCAAGCCCGTTATTTCATCGTGTTTGAAATCCGCTCGAAGATAAAAAGTCAATTTATCAACTTCCACTTCCTCTCCAAAATCGAGCTTGTACTCTAAATCGTTTCTCGCACCGCCTGCCCATGAATTGTATGGATATGAGCCGTGCCCTTGATTGTTCGTTCCGCCGTCTATGGCATTTCGCTCGTAGAAACAAGGCGATTCTCGTGTAACCGCATTTGCGCTTGCATGAGGAAATCCGCCTGTCGCTTGCTTTAAATCGTGTGGGTTTAACGCAATATTGCGTACTTTGTAAAATTCTTCGTCGGCTTCGCGTGCGGATATCGTATGTTTGTCGCCCTGAAATGTGCCGTCGGGATAGCCCTGTTTCAATTCCCTTTCGTTCGGGATAGTAAACGTAAAACTCTTATTTGGCACGTACAAATAACTCTCTTTCAATAAACCGTCGAGCTTCACGGCGACATTTTGCGTTCCGTCTAACCGAATTTGAATTTTATCGCCCTCATCAAACGTTCCTAAATACTCCGCTTTTATGTCGGCACCCTTTGCAGAAAACACAGTTTCTCCGCTACGTTTGATTATTGTTAAGTATAACATTTTCTTATCTTCCTTTTTGCAGACAAACGCAATCGTGCGCTTTTATTAAAATGCGTAGTTTGTTGTCCGCTACGGCATACGTTTCTTCGCTGAACACATCCCGATAAGTTCCGTTCTTTAAGTCGACGTCGTAAGTTTTTTCTTCTTCGCCGAAGTTAAACACGTATACACTGCCCGTTTGTTCTTTATACCATATTTCAGGCAATCCTTCTTTGCCCGTAAGCACAGGCTTGGCCGCATGAAAATCTGCGCTGCTTAGCGTCTTTTTTATCAAATCTAAGCCCTTTTCGTTCAGTAGCGACAACTTGTCCCCGAGGAATATCGACGAACCGCTCATAAGCATTACGCCGCACCAACATTTCGCCTCTGTATACGAAAAATCTTCACCGTCTCGCCAACGGAATTCATCCGTCGGCTCGGCTTTATACTTTCCGCTATTCGGATTTAATACGTTAGTCTGCGGATCCGACGACGTGTCCTTGCCTCGAACAACCAGATAATCCAAGTCGTTTTTATACAGCCTTTCATTCGACGCATACTGCCAAAGCGCCATTTCCGTGCATTTTTTCAGGTGCTTAAACGTATTGTGGATATCTATCCCCGTTCTGCGCGAATCGGATAAACTCGCATCTGCGCCGTACGGCAAAGAGCAACCCATTATATGACTGCCCTCCGCAACGCTCTCTCGTGCGATCGTAAACAGGCGATTCAACGCATCAAATTGTCCTGCGCTTTTATCGTAAAACCTATCGGCATATTTTACCATATTTGATACGAAATCCAACTTGTAAAAACGGAAACCACAGTCGTTTAAATATGTAAACGTTTCCCTTAAAAACTTTTCCCCGTCGGGGTGAGTTGGATCGAGTACGTACATATCCTCGTCCATAATCGGGTCGCCTTTTTCGTCACGTACCAAAAAGTCGTTGCGACGCATTACGGTTCCGCACAGAAAATGCAGTCTTGTCGGCGCTATCCATATCCCGGCCTCAAAACCTTTCGAGTTGATATATTGCACGAGAGATTTCAAACCGCTCGGATATCTGACACCGCTTTTCCAATCGCCTTCTCTCTGTTGCCAACCGTCGTCGAGAGCGATATAGCGTATTTTTTTACTTAATACGTCGTCTGCCGCAATAAAATCCACGTTTTCTTTTACGTCGTCCTCGGTAGCGGAAGTAAAATAATAATCCCACGTACTCCAACCTATCGGTGTTTCGAAAGTTCTGTCCGTGGCGTAGCGTTTCGCAGTCCATTCCCATGCATCCGTCGGCAATTGATTGACGGTTACGAACCATTCCTCGCTTTCTATCTTACCTTCAAACGAATACGGTATTATGGTGTTCACGTTCAAAAGTACGCCGTTTTTGCGTTGCTCATAGTCTATACGCGAATAAAATTTAGCGGGCAACTTTGCCGTAAACGTTACTGCCTTATCGATGTCGTTTTTCGGAAACAAGGAAAGATGATGATCGCTGAAATCCTTTTTCTTTCGCTTTTGCCGCTCGACTACTCCCACTTCGGTAAAATGGTGCATAATGAGCGGAGCATCAGGCTCTGCCGGGCAAAACGCACTCAATGCCGTAACCGTTCGAACCTTATCTTTAACTTCACCCTTCGGCGTTAAGATTGCCTTGCAAGAAATGACGGCTTCGTCTGCCTTGCAATATAAAATCTCAAAAATATACTCATCCAAGGACGCGAAAATGCGCACGCCGTTATCGGTTGTTTCCAAGCGAGCGCCCATATCCTTTAATTTGATTTCTTTACCGCTGGCAAATTTCAGCGCAGCGCCACGATATTGCAATTTGTCTTGAAATAATTTTCTAATAATATTTTCGTTTTTCATGGTATATTTTGCTATGCTTGTATGACTGTAAAATTTTAAATTGCCATACTTCACCTATTTTGTTATTTTACTATACTAATATAATAATACTTTTTTTAGAAAATTTCAATGGATAAAATAGTGATTTTTTTGGATTTTTTAGAGATTTACAAAAAAATAATTGCAAAATATACTTTTTGGGGTTATAATTATTAAAAAGGAGAAGCGAAATGGCAATTATAAATTATTTCGAAAAGCATTTGAAAACCTTTACGGTAAAAGCGCACAAGCATCGCTTCTGGGAAATCATTTGCGTAACTGATGGCGCCGGTGTCATCAAAACGGAGAACAATCAAGTTGTTGAATATAAAAAAGGTCAAATCATTTGTATTCCGCCTAATCTCCAGCACATAAATGATTCTTCCGTCGGTTTCAAAAATATTCATCTGACTATCGAGGACTGGAACCCGCCTATACAGAGAGTGTTTTTAATTCAAGAATCCGACGTTAGCAGAGACTTTTGTAATACTATTAAAACGGCGTATCATTATTTTCATCAATACCCTATAAATTATCCTATAAATTTAGCTTACGCAAACGTTGTCGAGGCATTTTTAGATATACTTATTCAACAATCGAACACGGCACGTATCACACAGATAATCATCAATGAAATATTAAATAATTACACGGACACTACTTTCAATCTGGATCAAGCATATAACTTAACATCCTTATCCAAAGAACACACAAGAAAATTATTCATCGAAGAATACGGCATATCTCCTTCGAGGTTCTTGCTCCAGAAGCGCTTGACTCTGGCAAAACAACTATTATCAAAAAAAGATGAGGGTTATCTCCGTATCAACGAAATAGCCCAAGCCTGCGGATTTGACGATCAATCATATTTTTGCCGTGTATTCAAGAAAGAAACGGGCGTATCGCCAAGGGAATTTCAATTAAAATTATTAGAGGATAACAAAATCTATTAATCAACCGATAAATAGATATCGCGTTTCCCCGTTTTAAGCCGTAAATCTGCTTTAAAATAACTTGATATTACAAAAAGGACACCGCAATTCGGTGCCC
>CAJOMT010000077.1 GCA_905235815.1 uncultured Clostridia bacterium | reverse complement strand
GCCCGAAGAGACTAATCGTAGAATAGTGGATATTATTTCAGACGTAAACCTTGCTTACAGCGAACATGCAAGGCGTTATCTTGCCGATTGCGGACTTCCAAAAGAGAGAACTTACGTTACGGGTAGCCCTATGGCTGAAGTTTTGCACAATAATCTTGAAAAGATAGAGGCGAGTGATATACATAAACGCCTTGGCCTTGAAAAAGGCAAGTATATTTTACTTTCTGCGCACAGAGAAGAAAATATAGATACCGAAAAGAATTTTATATCGTTATTTACCGCTATAAATAAAATGGCGGAAAAGTATGATATGCCGATATTATACAGCTGCCACCCACGCTCTAAAAAGATGATCGAGCTGCGTAATTTCAAATTGGACAAGAGGGTTATTCAACACGAGCCGCTTGGATTTCATGATTATAACTGTTTACAGATGAACGCATTTGCGGTCGTTTCGGATAGTGGAACATTGCCGGAAGAGAGCAGTTTTTACGCTAGTATAAATAAGCCGATAGCGGCTGTATGCATAAGGACTTCTACCGAACGTCCCGAGGCGCTCGACAACGCGTGTTTCGTGCTTGCCGGAATAGACGAGAAGAATTTGTTGCAGGCGATAGAAGTTGCGGTAATGAATAAAAAGGGTTGTAAACCGGTAGACGACTACACGGATGTAAACGTGTCGGATAAAGTAGTAAAACTCATACAGTCGTATACGGGCGTAGTTGATAGGATGGTTTGGAGAAAAGAGAAATAATATTTCTTGATTTGGGGGAAAGATGGATAAAACTCAAAGGATTATTATTTCGCTTATAAAGAGCGCTCTTTATAAGACAAAAGCCGAATTTGACGATGATTTTGATTGGGAAAAAGCGGAGTCGATAATTCGCAGACACAATATTTACGGACTTATTTATTATGGGCTCAATAATAGCGGGATAGAGATACCGAATTGGCTTGCGAAAAAATTTTACAACAGGACTTATCTGCTTGAAAATTTATGGAATAAGGGAAACGAAATACAGGAAACATTTAAGAAAAGCGGGATAGAATATATTCCGCTTAAAGGCATAATCATAAAAGACCTATATCCGTCGCCGTATATGCGTTCGATGAGCGATATAGATATTTTAATACGCGAAAAAGATTACGCAAGGAAGATACGTCCTCTAATGCTTGAAATGGGTTATACCGAAGGCGTCGAGAGCGACCACGAACTTCATTGGGAAAAAGACGGGCAGATGATAGAACTTCATAAACGAATAATACCGTCGTATAATAAAGACTTTTATAAGGTTATAGGCGACGGCTGGGATTGGGTTCAAAAAAATCAATACGCCTATATATTTACCCATTTTGCGAAGCATTACAGAGATAATGGAATAGGAATAAGTCACTTGGTCGACTTGGAAGTTTTAAAGGATAAAGCGACGAAAGACGGCTTAGCAGAACTTCGACTGGATAAGTTTTACGAAAACGTTCAAAGGACTTTGGACTGTTGGTTTAAAGATAAAGAATTCGACGAGGTTACCGAGAGGATAACCGACGTCGTATTCAGTAGCGGAGAATACGGAAGAGAAGAAACTTCGCAAAAAGCAGAGGCGCTTAAAAAGTTGAACGAGGCGTCTGGCAATAAGAAAAAGGCGAGGGCGAAAGATTTTTTCCGTAAGATTTTTCCGACTTATAAGGCAATGTGCGGGAGAAATCCGATACTTAAAAAATTACCCTTTTTACTTCCTTTTTTTTGGATAGAAAGAATAGTTACGTCGCCTTTCAGAGGCAATATAAAAAAGAATATCGAGCAAAACAAAGCGATAGCAAACGACGACGGAAAATACAAAGAAGAATTAAATTCGGTAGGCTTGGATTTTTGGTTTTAAATAAAGGATAAATTCAAATGAGTGTGGCAAAACAAACTTTCGATCTTATTCGTAACGAGATATGCGGAAAAGACTTTATAAAAGAAGAATACGATCTGAAAAAAATTTATATATTATCAAAAAAACACGATTTGTCGCACTTAATCGGCGACGCATTATATCGTAACGGCATGTTGTCTGACGACGATATAAGCGAGCGCTATAAAGAAGATATGGCAACCGCAGTGCTTCGCTACGAGCAGCAAGACGCCGTATTTAAAATCGTAAAAGACTTGTTTGACAAGAATAATATTAAATTCGTTCCCTTAAAAGGGGCGATACTTAAAGATCTTTATGAAATCGGCTGGCTAAGAACGAGTTGCGATATAGATATACTTATAGGCGAAGAAAATTTAGGAAAAGCGACCGAAATTCTTACCCAAAACGGATTTACGACGGACAATAAAAAGAATTTTCACGATATGCATTTTTTCTATGATGAAATTCATCTGGAACTTCATTTCAATGTCTGCGAAAACAACAAACAATTAGATGGACTTTTGTCAAAAGTTTGGGATTACACGGAATGTTTTAAAGGGAACGAATACCGTGAAATTCCCGAATATTTCGTTTTTCATCATATAGCGCATATGGCGTATCATTTTATGTCGGGCGGTTGCGGAATAAGGCCGTTTATAGATTTATGGATACTTAGGGAAAAGAATTATTGCGACGAAGATAAACTTCTCGTGTTGATTAGCGAAAGTAATCTCGTAAAATTTTACAGATCCGCCTTAATGCTCGTAGATATATGGTTTAACGGAGAAGAGCATTGCGATCTTACCCGAAAAATGTCAAGATACGTTTTGACGGGCGGCGTATACGGAACGAGTTCGAACTCAAACGCCATAGGGGCGGCGGTAAGTAAAGGGAAAAGAAAATATCTGTTGAAAATCGCATTCCCTCCCTATAAAACGATGACTCTCATTTATCCTACTTTAAATAAACATAAAATATTGTTACCTTTATGTTATATTCACAGGATTTTCGTGAAATTATTCGGCAAAGATAAGGAAAGAGTAGAGAGAAGAATAGACAATACTTTATCGCAATCCGAAGAAAAGATAAACGAACTCGGAAATTTATTGAAAGAACTCGAACTACATAAATGAAAGAAAAATTCGATACGCTTATAACGGCGAAAAAAAATCCTTTTAAACTCGATATCCGCGAAACGGTCAAGTATAAAGACCTTATATGGCTATTCGTTCAAAGGGATTTCAAAACTAAATATAAACAAACGATTTTAGGGCCGCTGTGGTTTATAATTCAACCGCTGCTGACTACCTTTATATTTACAATCGTTTTCGGTCAGATAGCGAAGTTATCCACTGACGGAGTGCCGAAGTTTTTGTTTTATCTTGCGGGCAACGTTCCGTGGCTGTTTTTTGCGGCGTGTTTAAATCATACTTCTACAACGTTTTATGAGAACGCAAGGCTGTTCGGCAGGGTTTATTTTCCGAGGATAGTAACGCCCATTTCTACCGTAATAACCTGTTTCTTTAATTTTCTGATACAGTTTGTAATGTTTTTGGTAATAGACGTCGTGTTTATTTTGACCGGTGCGAACGTTCAGATAACTTGGTATGCGTTGTTATCTCCTTTACTTGTCTTACAACTCGGCATACTCGGAATGGGCGTGGGAATCATTATTTCTTCGCTTACCGTAAAGTATAGAGATTTGCAAGTTTTGGTGAGTTTCGGAGTGCAACTTTGGATGTATTTATCTCCCGTCGTATACTCCGTGTCGTCAATAGAAAACGCAACGCTTAAAACGCTTGTAATGCTTAATCCCGTATCGCCTATAATAGAATTTATGAGGTCGGGCTTTTTCGGCACAGGCGCGTCGCTGTGGTTATATTGGGCAATAAGCTGGACTATAACACTGTTAATAGCATTTTTCGGTGTAGTTATATTCAATAAAACCGAAAAGAACTTTATGGATAAGATATAAAAATGGATAGAGAAATTGCCATACAAATACAAGGCTTGAAAAAGGAATATCGCCTTGGCGTAATAAGCGGAGGGACTCTTCAACGGGATATACAAAGTTTTTGGGCAAGACTTCGCAAAAAAGAAGATCCGAACAGTAAAGTCGGATCAAAGAATTACGGCAAAAACGAAAAGTTTACCGCGCTCGACGGCATAGATTTAACCATATATAAAGGCGAAAGGCTCGGCATAATAGGCAAGAACGGCGCAGGTAAGTCCACCCTTTTAAAAATCATATCCCGTATAACTTCGCCGACGGAAGGAACGATCGGCATAAACGGCAGAGTTTCGAGTATGTTAGAGGTTGGAACGGGTTTTCACGGCGAACTAACCGGAAGAGAAAACATATACTTGAACGGCGCAATACTTGGCATGTCGAAAGCCGAAGTGGACAGTAAGATAGATAAGATCATAGAGTTTTCGGAAATAGGGCAGTTTATAGATACTCCCGTTAAAAGGTATTCTTCTGGAATGTACGTAAAACTTGCGTTTTCGGTAGCGGCGCACCTCGACAGCGAAATCATGATCATGGACGAAGTGCTTGCCGTCGGCGATATGGCGTTTCAGAAGAAGTGTTTGGACAAAATGGGCGACGTATCGAGAGAAGAAAACAGAACGATACTGTACGTCAGTCATAATATGGAAACGATAAGAAGGCTATGCGACAGATGCGTAGTTTTGGATAAAGGCAAACTAATTTTCGACGGCGACGTCGAAGACGCTATTAAAACATATAGCGAAAATTAATTATAAACGGCAAAGATTTCACAAAACAATCACAATTATTAAAATCTATGACAAATGCGGGTTTCCCGCTTTGAAAAGGCGCAAAAGTGGGTTTAACCCACTTTTCTTATCCTGCCCAAATAGTGATTCACTTTCCCGGGGTGAGCGCTATTTTTTTTGCGCTCTTTTTCGTCTTAAAAGCATAAAAAACGTTAATACGATACGCATTTTTGTGAAAAACTTTTCACGCTTGTTCCACAAA
Organism: uncultured Clostridia bacterium; assembly: GCA_905235815.1. Classification (GTDB taxonomy): domain Bacteria; phylum Bacillota; class Clostridia; order Christensenellales; family Borkfalkiaceae; genus UBA10281. The sequence goes on along the minus strand of CAJOMT010000077.1, from coordinate 1,125 downwards.
AATTTCATAAAAAATCTTTGAAAATCGGCTTGACATAAGTAGCCTTTTCGAGCTACAATAGCTTACCATTTGAATTTTTACGCTGTGGAGGTGGTAGTATGAAGCGTTTATACAAAATAAAATTTCAAGGAGGGATTGCCGACACTTTGCAACTCAAAGAGGGCGCAAACTGCGCTATACGGCGCAAACAAAAATAGTAAAAATTTAATGGCGAGCGTTCTCTCGGTTAGATTTATTGAAATTGGCAAAAATCAAATTGGGAGAGAACGAAATTGATAACTGAAGTAATTGTGGAAATTGATGGGAGAGAACTTAAACCCGAAGAATATAAAGAATATATCTGCACGAGTAAATTGGTCGACGAAATAGTCAATTCCGTTTACAGACGTTGCATTGGGCAAAGTTAAAAACGCAAATGAAAGAGAAGAGCAAAGTAATAAAATTTGACTTTCCGCTATACGACGAAATAGACGACAGCCTTGCAAATATTACGGCTGTCTATCTTCGGGTGTCTACCGATATGCAGGCGCAGGAAGGGTACGGGCTTGACGTTCAGTACAACGCTATCGAGCGCTACGTCAAGGCGTATGACATACCAAACCCCGTAATATTTATCGACGACGGCTATACGGGCGTAAACGACGATAGACCGGCATTCAAAAAAATGTTGCACTTGATGAAAGTCGGGAGGATAAAATTCGTTATTACTTATTCTATGGACAGAATCGGCAGGACTCAAATGCTGATTTTGCGGTTTTTAAAGGAAGATTGCGTAAAGGCAGGCTGCGACTTCCTTGCCGTGAAAGAAAACGTCGATTCGAGGAATAAGCAGACGTATATGATACTCATATCCATACTTTCAATGTTTGCCGAACTCGACCACGATTCGATCGTTGCGAAACTTACGCTCGGTCGGGAGCAGCGAGCAAGCGAAGGGCATTGGAAAGGCGGTGGGATACCGCCTTACGGATATACTTATTCAAAAGAAGCGGATAATTTAGTCGTAGACGAAGTTGCGGCAAAGAACGTCAAGCGAATTTTCGATATGTACGTCGGCGGCGGATATTCGCCAAGGCAAATCGCCGAAATTTTGGGATTAAGCGGAGATACGACTGTCTTTAATAT
>CAJOMT010000076.1 GCA_905235815.1 uncultured Clostridia bacterium | reverse complement strand
CATGCAAAGTACAGCGCGAAGTGGGCGAGCATGACAGAGAATTCTATTTTAAAGAAAGGAAAATACCTATCGAATTAAAAGAAAAATACGGTATCAAATAAAGCGGTTTAATATAGATTTATATATATTTTCAGACAATTTAAAGTCGCGCCGAATTAAGGCTCGCCTTTAACCTACATGGTGCGGACGACAGGACTTGCGTGACGTTTTGACAATGCGTTCCGCATTGTGGTTACCGCAAGCGGTAACAATCAAAAGTCTTTAATATATGATTTGGCTTTTGCCGTGCAAAAGCTGCAGGTTCAAGTCCTAAATGACATAAAAAATGCGAGCCGCAATATGGCTCGCTTTTAAACTACATGGTGCGGACGACAGGACTTGAACCTGCACAGCGTGAACTATTAGAACCTGAATCTAACGCGTCTGCCAATTCCGCCACGTCCGCATATATTAACTATATTATATTTTAAGAAAAATGTCAAACGTTTTGTCGGCGGAAAGTAATTTTTCCGCCGAATTTTAATTGTTGATATTTTTATTTAAACGTCTTAATATATTTTGCTATTGCCTTTGCCGAGTTGCGATAGTTCGTCTTTTTACAGTTCTCTATAATTTTTTCTCTGTTGTTTTCTACTTCGTCTAATGCTTTCAAGAACGATTTTTCGGATAGGTTTTCTTCAAGAAGTAGCCCTATAAGCCCGTTATCGCTAAAATATTTTGCATTTTCTATTTGGTCGCCCCTCGAATTGCCCTTTGGTAACGGAATGGCAAGCGTCGGTATTGCAAGGGCAATCAACTCGAATAACGTGTTTGCGCCTGCTCGTGAAACCGCTGTATCGGCTATGGCGTAAAGTTCTCCCATATCTTCCGCAAACTCGATGGCTTTATAGCCTGATATTGTGATTTCGGGCGCCTTGCCTTTGCCGCAGAGGTGAACCACATTATAGCGTTTAACGAGCGTATAGGCGCACTTTTGCACGATTTCGTTTATCGATTTACTGCCTTGACTGCCACCGGTTACGAGCAAGACTTTCTTATTTGGGTCGAGATCGTACTTCTTTAAAATTTCAGTCTTGTTTCTCGGTTTAAATAAATCTTCTCTTAAAGGCGTACCGGCGTAATAGGCGTTAGGGAGTGTTTGGGCGGTTTTTTCAAACGATGTCAGTACGGCTGTCGAATATTTACTTGCAACTTTGTTTGCAAGCCCGATACTGAGGTCTGATTCGTGCGTTATAAGCGGAATTTTCAATCGGTGAGCGGCAACCGCAACGGGTAAGGCGACGTAGCCGCCCTTGGAGAATACTACCGACGGCGAAAGTTTTTTGAGTATCTTTTCCGATTCATTTACACCTTTTAAGAGTTTAAACGGTATCGCTAAATTTTTAAGCGTAAATTTTCTCGTGAGCTTAACGCAAGTAATGCCGTAATATGGGATACCGGCCTTTTGCATTGCTGACTTTTCCGGACCGGAAACACTTCCGATATAGTAAATATTGTCAAAGTCCTCTTTTACGAGAGGTATAAGCGCAAGGTTTGGCGAATAGTGTCCCGCAGTTCCTCCGCCCGTAAATACTATATTCTTCATCTATATTCCTCTTTTATCATAATATGTGCATTTATATGTAAATTTGATTAAATTTACCGTTTTACTTGAAAAATTTTTATAAATGATATACAATATAATCAAATATAAAGTTGAGAGAAAAAAATTTGATTAAAAATATAGAAATATCAGACTCTGCGGCACTTGCAATAGACGTTTTAACGCAAAACGGATATAGTGCGTACGTCGTCGGCGGGGCGGTCAGGGACGCCTTGATAAAAAGAAAAACTAACGATTTCGACGTTGCGACCGACGCAACCCCCAAAGACGTGATCAGAGTATTTTCGAATTTTCAAGTGCTTTTGACGGGCGAAAAGCACGGAACGGTTACTGTAATGCTGTCGGAGCCGATAGAGATCACTACTTTCAGAACAGAAGGAATATATGAGGATTTGCGTAGGCCGTCCAACGTGGAATTTATATCGTCGCTCGGCGAGGATTTAAAGCGTCGGGATTTCACTATGAACGCTCTCGCTTATGACGGAAAAGGCGAGATAATCGACTTATACGGCGGTATTTCGGATATAAATGCAAAAATTATCAAGACTGTTGGCGATCCCGAAAAGCGTTTTGGCGAGGACGCTTTAAGGATACTTCGAGCCGTCAGATTTGCGTCGGTTTTGGGTTTTAAGATAGAAGAAAACACGCTGAATGCGGCAATTAAATTAAAAAATAATCTGCAAGCGGTTTCGAAAGAGAGAATTTTTGCCGAACTCGAAAAAATATTGCAGGGCGAGTACGTTATCGATACTTTAATGAATTATTCGGAGATAATTTTTGAAATAGTACCCGAACTAAGACCTTGCTATAAATTCGAGCAACATATAAATAGGCATAAATACGACGTATACGAGCATATAGTGCGTTCCGTCGGCGCAGTGGATAACGAGAAGGAGTTAAGGCTTGCAATGTTTTTCCACGATTCCGGCAAGCCGCAAAAATTTTTTATAGACGAAAATGGTATCGGACATTTTTATAATCATTCGGAGGTGTCCGCCGCTATAACTCTCGATGCGTTAAAAAGGCTAAAAGCCCCCAATAAGTTGATTAACGAGGTGGTTTGGCTCGTTGCCAATCATCATTTGTATATGAAAAATGACCGAATCGAGTTGAAAAGATTATTGTCCGAACACGGTGAGGAAAGGATAGCGGCTCTCATTAGAGTCAAGTGTGCCGACTGTATGGCGAAGGGTACAGAGGATGCGGAGCAAACGTCAGATGAGATAAAGAGGATAAAAAATACGATTGACGAGATATTGAGAAGCGGTGAATGTTTGACCGTTTCGGATCTCGCCGTCGGCGGCGACGACCTCGCCGAGTTGGGGTTTAAGGGCGAGAGTATAGGCAAGACTTTGCAGGCGCTGTTAAACGACGTAATATGCGGTAATTTGCCTAACGAGAGAGAAAGATTGATCAAATCGGCGAAGAAAAGGGCTGAAAAGTATGAATGAAAGGTTGAGCGCAAAACTTAAAATGTTGCCGGAAAGCCCGGGCGTTTACGTTATGTTAAACAGCGAGGGGCAAATTATTTACGTCGGAAAAGCCAAAATACTGAAAAACAGAGTTAAGCAGTATTTCAATGCCGGCAGAAAGCCCGAAAAAGTAATGGCAATGGTTTCTAACGTCGACGATTTTTATTATATAATAACTCAATCCGAGATAGACGCCTTATCCCTTGAAAATAATCTCATTAAAAAGCATAAGCCGAGATATAATATACTTTTAAAAGACGATAAGACGTACCCCTATATAAAAGTAAATTTAAAAGAGCCGTTCCCCTATTTTGGAATAACGAGAAAATTGAAAAGAGACGGTTCAAAATATTTCGGGCCTTTTATGGGCGGAGTAAATGCGAAAGATACTTTGGAGATAGTGAACGGAGCGTTTGGGCTAAGGCCGTGTACCGTATCGATAGATCCCGAAAAACCTAAAAAGCCGTGCCTTAATTATCATATCAAAAAATGTATGGCGCCGTGTGCGGGATTATGTACCGAATCGGAGTATAAAGAGAGAGTTAACGGTGCTATAGACTTCCTTATGGGCGACGACGAGGGCGTAGAAGACATATTGAGAGGCCGTATGGAGAAGTTTGCCGCTCTCGAAGAATTTGAGATTGCATTAGCGTATCGTAATAGACTCGAAATGCTCGAAAAAATCAAATTAAAGAGGATAACTTCGCTTAATAAGTTCGTAGATATAGACGTTTTAGCGGTGGCGACGAACGGTTTATACAGTTCTTTGAACTTGCTGTTTATAAGGGGCGGAAGAATGCAAGGCGGCAAAAATTTCGCCTTGGAGGACGCAGAAGAAACCGACGGCGAAAGGATATACGAGTTCATAATCAGATATTACACTTCATCTGTCGAGATACCGGACGAAATAATCGTATCCGAAGAATTTTCGGGCATAGAAACGCTATCGGAGTATTTCAAGTGTAATTACGGAAAGAGCGTTCGCATTTATTCGGCGGAGCGAGGAGTAAAAAGGCAACTTCTTTCTATGGCGAGTAAGAATGCGGAAGATTATCTCGAAAAGGAGATAGATAAAATCAAGCATAAAGACGATATGACGATAGCCGCATGCGCTAAACTTAAAGAGGTTTTGGGGCTGAAAAGATATCCAAAGCGAATGGAGTGTTACGATATATCGCATATAAGCGGCGTGGATAAAGTGGGTTCAATGGTCGTATTTTCGGACGGCGAGCCGGACAAGGCGAGTTATAGGCGGTTTAAGATAAAGACAGTCGAGGGTTCTAACGACTTTGCTTGCTTACAAGAAGTGTTAAAGCGAAGGCTTGATAAACTCGGTACCGACGAGGAAGATAAATTCCCGATGCCCGATTTAATAATCATAGACGGCGGAAAGGGACAACTGTCTTCCGTAAACGAAATTTTTGCGCCGAGGAATTTGGATATAGATCTGATATCTTTGGCAAAAAGGGAAGAAGAAGTCTTTACGTTAAAGAGCAAAGAGCCGGTAATTATAGACAAGCGCGATTATACGCTTAAAATGTTGCAAAGAATCAGAGACGAGGCGCACAGATTTGCAATAACGTATCATAGGACGACGCACGTCAAGCACAATCTTGAGTCAGAACTGATGAAGATAGACGGAATAGGCAAAGTCAAGAGGAAGGCACTCTTAAAGGAATTCGGCAGCGTAGAGGGTATAAAAGCCGCTACGATAGAAGACTTGATGAGGGTTGACGGCATAGGCGAAAAGCATGCAAGAGCAATAGAGGAGTATTTTAAGAATGAATAACAAGAAAAACGAAAACGTAGTAAAAACAGTAAGCGTCAAAGAGTTTGCGAAAGAACTCGAACTCGAAATTGTTTACGAGGGTAGTGGAAAAATTGAAGTACAGTCCATAAGCGTATCGCGTCCGGGACTACAGATTTCGGGATTTTATAAATTTTTCGACAATAAACGTATTCAAGTAATAGGCAATGCGGAGTATGATTTTTTAAAATCTCTGACTGCGGCGAAACGCAAGTCGACGATAGAAGAACTCATATCAAAGGAATTGCCGTGTTTGATTTTTTCGAGAAACCTTCCGGTTTTCGATGAGATTCCGGAAATTGCAAAAAAATACGAATGTCCCATTTTCCGTTCGAGTAAGGTTACGATTTTGCTCATAAACGATATAATGGTATATCAAAGTGAACTGTTAGCGCCTACGGAAATAGTTCACGGCGTACTTATGGACGTATTCGGCGTAGGTATTTTGATTAAAGGCAGATCGGGTATCGGCAAAAGCGAAATAGCGCTCGAACTCGTCAACAGAGGTCATAGGCTCGTTGCGGACGATTCCGTAATACTTAAATATATAAACGATCAAGTGGTCGGCAAATCGCCCGAAAAAATCAGATATTATATGGAGATACGAGGGATAGGAATAATAAACGTACAGCAAATGTTCGGTCCCGGAGCGGTCAGTCCGTCAAAGCGAGTAGACATTATTGCCGAACTGTCCCCATGGGCGGAGGGCGATACTTATGACAGGATAGGATATGAAGAAAATTATGAGAACATACTCGGTGTAGACAAGCTTAAAATTGTGGTTCCCGTATCGCCCGGAAGAAACATACCCGTCGTTTTGGAAACAGCGGCTCGTAATTTCAGATTAAAGCAAGCGGGATTCGATGCGTCAGCGGATTTAATAGCGAGCGTATTCGGCAAGCCCGACGTCAAATAAATATCGGTGTCAAAAAAAGGAGTAAATCTCGCATTTTGCGAAATTTACTCCTTTTTAATTTATATTATTCGGTTTACGATATTGTGTTACCAAGCCATCGGTATTCCTTCGACGTAATGCCAATAATTTCCGCTTTCCGTCGGTCTCACTTCGCTATAATAGTAGCGGCGAGTGGCATCGATAAGGTTGGAATTGCTTGAGCTAATTGTAATAGCATTCCAAGCCTCCTCAGTTCCTTTATAATATACACTCTCAAGACTGCTGCAACCCAAGAACGCCAATTCACCGATAGAGGTTACGCCGTTGCCGATTGTCACACTCTCAAGACTGCTGCAATCCCAGAACGCCAACCCACCGATATAGGTTACGCTGTCGGGGATTTCTATACTCTTAATACTGCTGCAAAATTGGAACGCCCTCTCGCCGATAGAGTTTACGCCGTAGGGGATTTCTATGCTCTCAAGACTGCTGCAATTAGAGAAAGCATAATCACCGATAGAGGTTACGCCACTCGGAATAGTAAACTCTGTTGCGGTTTTACCGATTGCGTATTGTATTAAAGTTGTACCGTCTTTC
>CAJOMT010000075.1 GCA_905235815.1 uncultured Clostridia bacterium | reverse complement strand
GTAGAAAATATTATACAAGAAAATAAAAAATGTCGAGGTGTTTTCGTTTCCACACCACGACATTTATTTCAGAACCGCAATTTTCACTTTTTATCATTATAAAATCCGGTAAAATTACCGCTTTTTACAGTAGACTTTATTATTTTACTACAACATCTAATGATAAATCGGGAATACAGTATATCAACGCAAAATTCGGCTAAATCAGCACAAGTTCGTCGGTAAAATGTGATTATTTGCTTTAAAATACGTTGACTTTTTCGGAAATACGGTGTATAATGAGAGCGTATTATCAGGAGGTGAGTTGCCTTGTATAGATCAGCAATTGAAAAATTGTACGAATGGAAAAAGAACGATAATCGTAAACCCTTGATTATTGAAGGCGCAAGACAGGTTGGAAAAACGTGGCTTATGCGAGAATTCGGAAAGCAAGCCTATAAAAAAACCGTGTATATCAACTTTGACTCCAATTCAAGAATGGCGGAGTTGTTTTTCTCCGATTTAAAGATCGACAGAATAATTATGGGTTTGGAACTATATTCAGATATAAAAATCGACCCTGAAAACACGCTGATTATTTTCGATGAAGTGCAGGAAGTGCCGCGCGCCTTGGCAAGCCTTAAATATTTCTATGAAAATGCGCCCGAATATCATATCATTTGCGCGGGATCTTTACTCGGTATCGCGCTTCACCAAGGGACGTCGTTCCCTGTCGGTAAAGTGGATTTTCTCAATCTGTATCCGCTTTCCTTCAGAGAATTCCTTATGGCGATGGGTAAGCAGAAATACGTAGATTTGATGGACGGCGGCGACTACCAATTGATGACGGCGTTCAAACAGGATTTGATCGACTTACTAAAGCAATATTATTTCGTCGGCGGTATGCCGGAAGCGGTGACGTCTTTCGCCACCAAGAAGGATTTTCACGAGGTGAGAAGGATTCAGAAAAGGATTCTCGAAGCCTACGAGCAGGATTTCTCCAAGCATACCCCGAACGAGTCCGTACCTAAGCTCAGAATGATTTGGAACAGCATTCCCGCTCAACTTGCCAAAGAAAACAAAAAATTCATATACGGTATGGTTCGCGAAGGCGCCAGAGCAAGGGAATATGAAAGTGCCATTATGTGGTTGACCGATTGCGGTCTTGTTCATAAAGTAAACCGTGTAAACGTCGGCCGCTTGCCTCTGAAAGCGTACGAGGATATGAAAGCGTTCAAGATGTTCGTCGTGGACGTCGGATTACTCGGCTGTATGGTTGGGCTGAATCAGAAGATATTGCTGGACGGAAACGATCTTTTCGTAGAGTTCAAGGGCGCGCTTACCGAACAATACGTGTTGCAACAGTTGATTACCGATCCCGATTTGAACGTTTACTATTACACGAACGATAACGGGAGTTGCGAAGTCGATTTCCTTGTGGATACGGGTGAAACAGTCGTGCCCGTGGAGGTAAAGGCTGAAGTGAATCTTCGCGCCAAGAGTCTCAAAACCTACGTTGAAAAATTTTCACCCGATATTGCAATCAGGACTTCTATGTCGGACTATAAAAAGGAAGAGTGGCTTATTAATCTTCCGCTGTATGCAATCGAAAATCTGGCGAAAGAAGTTAAAGAAAAGTTAAATTAAATAGCAAATTTTCAAATGAAAGGTGAATAAAGATAGCCTTGACGCATCACCGGGAAATGATATTATCTTAACTGGCTCAAAACACTCGATTAAACAATAGAATTGCGTTATAAAGGTTAACCCCAAAGTTATTGTGTGTTGAAGTAATTGGCATTAGTTCTATATTTATACTTTCTGTTTGCGATAAAAAGTTAGACGAATATTACGAGAAAATATGATAGAATTTATGATTTTGGCGACTTTGATTCGACAAGTGCTAGAAATTTATGATTACTGCGTAACAGATTTTAATTCAGCTATGTTATATTAAAAGAAAGAGAGTGCTATGGTAGAAGTTGTTGCGGCGCTCGTGTGGAGCGGTGAAAAATTTATGATATGCCAAAGACCGGCAAATAAGGCAAGAGGTCTGCTTTGGGAGTTCGTCGGCGGCAAGGTAGAACAAGGCGAAACGAAGGAGCAAGCCCTCGTCCGCGAATGTCGCGAAGAACTCGGAATAACCGTTTCCGTCGGTGACGTGTTCACAGAAGTTACGCACGAATACCCCGATATAACCGTGCATTTAACTTTGTTTAATGCGACGATTGATGAGGGCATTCCGCAAAAACGCATTCCGCAAAAACTTGAGCACAATGATATTAAATGGATAACTCCGTCGGAGATCCCCGATTACACTTTCTGCCCCGCAGATGAAGAAATTTTAAAGATTGTACAGAAAAAATGGAAAATATATTGAGTGTTGCGAATAGGAATGAGTTTCGTTCGTGGCTTGTGGAGCACGGGAAAACCGAAAGAGAATGTTGGATTGAAGTAAAACGCGGCAAACCGACGGATGAAAACACGTTCTGGTATCTGGACTCCGTTGAAGAAGCGCTCTGTTTCGGTTGGATAGACAGTTCGACTTGCGTGTTAAACGGGCGCCGCATGCAACGTTTTTCGCCGCGCAAGAAAAATAGCCCGTGGACGGAATTGAATAAGGAGCGCGTGCGCAGGCTTGAAAGGCTCGGATTAATGACTGATGCCGGCAGAGGCGTACTACCCGAGATGGGAAAGCGTAGTTTTAAAATCGACACGGACATAGAAACTGCAATGAAGCAAGCGAAGGTGTGGACGAAATTCAAATCATTTCCGCCGTTGTATCAGCGGGTCCGTGCTTATAACGTGGCGTTTTATAAAAACAGAGATTCCGAAGCGTACCGCAAAGCGCTCGACCATTTGATTGAAGAAACGAAATGCGGCAGAATGTTCGGCGAATGGAACGACTACGGTCGCTTGCTTGAATAGCATCACTTTGCAATCTCGGTGATTTTTTAAAACCACACCCCAACATTTGTATATCTCGCCAAAGGCGAGTATCTTGCCGAGGTTCCCATAGGGATACGGCAAACAAATAACCAAAAAGAGAGCATCTGTGATGCTCTCTTTTTGTGGCGCGCCATAAGGGACTCGAACCCCTAACCTTTGGTTCCGTAGACCAACGCTCTATCCAATTGAGCTAATGGCGCATAAATATATATTAAATTTTAACAAGATGAGAGGAACCAAAGGTTTCCTAATAGGGTTCCCGCAAAGATTTTGCTTGCAAAAGATTTGTGGGAAAGAGGAGCAGCCGACCCAAAAGTCTTGCCGATTGGCTTCGGCAATCGGCTGACAAGAAGTCGAGTTGCGACGAGGTTCCGTAGACCAACGCTCTATCAACTAAAGCTAATGGCGCATAAATATATATTAAGTTTTAACAAGATGAGCGGAAACGAAAGTTTCTTATCTATACAAAAACTTTAAAAGCATTGATTTTACTCAATGCTTTTAAAGTATATAATTTTTAAATGGTTTTGTCAATTGTTTTTAAGCGATTTTTAATTTCAAACTTAAATTTTAATCGAGAATCGCTTTTATCCTTCTGACACCGGCAGACGACGCCTCTTCTTTCGTTATCTTGAAGTGGTGAAGTTCACCCGTCGATTTGGCATGCGGACCGCCGCATATTTCTTTACTGTATTTGCCAATAGTGTACACTTTGACTTTGTCGCCGTACTTCGATTCGAATACGCCTATCGCACCTTGCTTCTTCGCTTCATCTACCGTCATCTCGTCGAGAGTAACGGGAACATCTGCGTTAATCGCACTATTGACCCACTTTTCGATTTCTGCGAGTTCTTCCGGAGTTAATTTTCTGGGGAAGTTAAAATCAAATCTGAGCCTTTCTACCGTAATGTTCGAACCCTTTTGATTGATGTTAGGATCGTTTAATACCGATTTCAAAGCAGCGTTTAAAAGGTGAGTGGCAGTGTGCAGTCTTGCGGTTATTTCGTTCTGTTCGGCAAGCCCGCCCTTGAACGTGCCTTGCTGCTTGCTTATTTCTTGGTGTTCCTTGAACGCCGTCTTAAATCCTTCGCTGTCTACGGTAAAACCGACTTCACTTGCGAGTTCTTCGGTGAGTTCGATCGGGAAACCGAAAGTATCGTATAGTCTGAACGCTTGTTTGCCGCTGATTTCGGTCTCGGGCTTGTACGACGGGTCTTTTTGCCCCATAAATTCGTTTTTGCGTTTTATTGAATCAATGCACTTGTTGAATTCTTTCAAACCCGTGGCGAGAGAACTTTCAAATTTATCGATTTCCTTTTTGATTTCGGAGAGAATATAATCTTTCTTTTCAACGAGTAGAGGATATGCTTCGCCGTAAATTTCATCTATAAAAATTTCGGAAACTTCGGTAAGAACCGAAAATTCTATACCCAAAGTTCTGGCGTAACGGACGGCTCTTCTTAGCAGTCTACGAAGAATATAGCCGGCTCCTACGTTTGACGGAACGATGCCGTTTACGTCGCCTATAAGCATTGTGGAAGTCCTTATATGGTCGGCTATTATGCGCATTGCCTTTCTCGCTTCGGGATCGTCGTCGTAACTTTTACCCGACGCCTTTTCGAGATGCTCGATAACGGGTAAGAATAGGTCGGTCTTATATCCGTCGGTAATTCCGTTTAAAAATGCCAGAAGTCTATCCAGCCCGAAGCCCGTATCTACGTTTTTATTGGTGAGCGGCTCGTAGCCTTTTTCCGTCTTTTTATATTGCATATATACGTCGTTTCCGATTTCGACGTATCTGCCGCAGCCGCAATCCGGTCCGCAGTTGGGCCCGCACGGCTTGTCGTTTCTGGGATAGAACCATTCGTTGTCCGGCCCGCAAGGCGTGCCGACAGTTCCTTCGAGTTCCCACCAGTTGTCCGACTTCGGAAGATAGAAGATATGTTCCTTTTTTATGCCGACTTGTTGCAGAAGTTCGGCGGTCTCGTCGTCTCTCGGAGCGGATTCGTTGCCCTCGAAAACGGTAGAACATATTTCGTTGCCGTCAAGCCCGAAAACATCTGTCAACAATTCGAACGACCATTTGGTCTTTTCCTTTTTAAAATAATCGCCGAGCGACCAGTTGCCCATCATTTCGAAGAAAGTGAAGTGCGTAGGATCGCCTACGCTGTCTATATCCACCGTTCTTACGCAGCCTTGAACGTTGCAAAGTCTCGTGCCTTTCGGGTGCTTTTTGCCGAGAAGGTAGGGCATAAGCGGTTGCATACCCGCCACGTTGAACATAACGCCGGTAGAACCGTCGCCTATTAAGGATACGGCGCCGATATTTACGTGCCCTTTGTCCTCATAAAATTTTATCCATTTGTTTCTCAATTCTTTAGAAGTTATCATAATAATAGATTATACAACAAAATATTTATTTTGTAAATTAAAAAGCGACGCATAAACTATAATTTGCGTCGTTTTTTATAATTTACCGACTTTTAACCGTTACGCCGTCTTTGGAAATTGAAACGACATAGCCTTTTTCGGTTATTTCCGCCCTTATGGCGTCTGCTAAAGGATAATCTTTTACGCTCCTTGCCTCTTGCATTTTTTCAGCCAAGCGCAAAATTTCATCGGGAATTTTTTCCGCATGGGCGTTTTCGTAGTTTTTAACAAATTCTTCGGGGTCTTTTTTAAAGAGTCCGAGCAGAGAATACGTCGTCTTTATCTGGTTTAACATTTCTCCGGCTACGGGATCGTTTTTAGCGATAAGCGCCTTGATTTTTTTAAAGTATGAAAATAAATTCGAAAGGGCGAGGGCGGTATTGAAATCGTCTGAGAGCGCATCGTCGAATTCCTTATCAATTTGGGGGTATTCGCCTTGAATGGGAATATTATTGCGTTTTGCAAGCACGAAAACGCTATAAAATTCGTATAGATGCTTTTCCGCTTCGGGGAAAAGTTCGTTCGTGATATTTATATCGTTTCGGTAGTTCGTCGATAAAAGAGCGAATTTGATTGCCTCGTTCGAATATTCTTTTAAAAGGTCGCGCATAAGTAAACTGTTTCCGAGCGATTTACTCATTTTCTGACCGTTTACTTTGATAAGTCCGTTGTGTACCCAATATTTAACGAACGGTTTGCCCGTGAGCGCTTCGGTTTGAGCGATTTCGTTTTCGTGGTGGGGGAATATGAGATCTCTGCCGCCGCCGTGTATATCCACTTCGTTATTGAACGCCTTTCTGTTCATTGCCGAACATTCTATATGCCAGCCCGGTCTGCCTTTTCCCCAGGGCGAATCCCAAAAAATTTCGTCGGGTTTAGCGCTTTTCCATAACGCAAAGTCCAAGGGGTTGATTTTTTCTTCGTCGTTTTCTATTCTGACGCCGTTTAATGCGTCATCGAGGTTTCTGTGCGAAAGTCTGCCGTAGGCAGGGAAGGATTCGACCGAAAAGTAAACGTCGCCGTTTTTGGTGGGGTAGGCGTGTCCGCTTTCGATAAGTTTAGAAATAAAATCTATAATATTGTCTATATTTTCCGTCGCTTTAAGCCAGATATCCGGATCGTCTATATCCATATCCGACATAACTGCGTCGATTTTTTTAATCATATCGGCGGCGTAAACGTCGGCCGGGATACCCGTTTCGTTGGATTTTGCTATTATCTTATCGTCTACGTCGGTATAATTTCTCGCATACGTTACTTTGTAGCCTTGTTTTACGAGAAATTTCCTTATAATATCATATATAAGCGCTTGATAAGTGTGTCCTATATGCGCCTCGCCCGAAACCGTTATTCCGCAGGCGTACATTTTAACTTCGTTGTCTTTTTGCGGTACAAATTCTTCTTTCGCTCCGGATAGCGTATTATAAATTTTCATTTTTTTCCTCCGAAATTACTTTTTCTCCGTTTAATTTTACTACCTTGCCGGGTATTCCGACCACCGTGGCGTTGGGAGGAACGTCGCTTAAAACAACGCTGCCTGCACCTATTTTAGAATTTTCGCCGATGGTTATTCCGCCCAGAATTTTTGCTCCGCAAGATATGACGCAACCCTCTTTTATGTGCGGATGACGGCGAACGCCCTTATCTTTGCCCGTTCCGCCCAACGTAACGCCTTGATAGATAACTACGTTCTTCTCGATTTTAGCGGTTTCGCCTATGACGACGCCTGCGCCGTGGTCTATGAATACGCCGCCTGCTATTTCTGCAGCGGGGTGTATGTCTATTCCCGTAACAAATCTTGTAAAACCACTTGTCATTCTCGCCAGCAGTTTAAGGTGTATCTTATAATAAAATCTTGCCAATCTGTGTCCGGATAATGCGTGAATACCGGGATACGTTAAAAATATTTCAAATTTATTTCTTGCGGACGGATCGGTTTTTTTTGCGAAATCGATATCCATTCTCAAATTTTTAAAGAACATATTTACCTCAAAAAATACAAAAATCGCCCTTTACCAGAAAAGACGATTAGTTGTCGTGGTTCCACTTTTCTTTCAAAGTCGCAAGCGACTTCCTCATTGACCTATAACGCAAGGCAGGCGGGAGTGATTGGTTCCTCTTAAATGTCGGTAAATTGCCGAGCATTACGGAATGCACTTTCAACTACGGTTTATCGGGCTTTCACCTACCGCCCTCTCTCTGAATAGACCGACGAGTTTACTCTTTTCCGCATCGATTTATATTATCATATGTATTTTAACACAAAAAATGTGATTTGGCAACCATTTTTAACAAATTAACTTTTTAGAAATATTTATAAAAAATACTTGACAAAGGTAGGAAACTACGATATAATTATGTAGGAAACTACGAAAACACAAAAATTAGTGGAGAGGTAAATGAAATGAGAAAGTTGATAATGGTTATTACGGCACTTGTTATGGCGATTGTGCTTTCGGCTTGTTCTACGACTGCGACCGAAATCGTCCCGTCCTATGAATCGGAAACCGATAATATATCTGTCGAAACGTCAGAGAGTGTATCGGATAGCGACGTTGATAACTCTGAAACGGACAGTTCGTCGGACGACGAAGTGGAGAGCGAATCGGACAGCGAAGTGGAAAGCGGCTCCGAAACGTCATCATACGAAACTTATCCGGACGGAAAAATCAAATACGTAGACGTAAACGGCGACGTAGCGTTTATTCCTGCCAATTTCAAGGTTTCAGACAAAATAGGCGAGCAGACGATCGATACGGGGCTTGTCATTATCGGACCTGACGGAAGCGAATTCGTGTGGGTGCCGACTACTGAAACGGCGCTTAAAAGGCGAGAGTTCGGAAGTTATTACGTGGGCGGAAGCAGTCTGTCAAGCTTTTGGGACGATACGAGCCTCGATAGTTATAAGGCAATGGTAGCGAGCGTCGCAAAGTACGGCGGGTTTTATATGGGGCGGTATGAAGCGAGTAAAGGATCGGGAGGACTTCCGGCAAGTAAGCGAGTAACCGCAAGTCAGTCCGGACAGATATGGGTGTATTTTTCGCCGCAAGATACCACTACCGCATGCGAAAAACTCTATGCGGACAACGATACGGTACAAGGATTTTTCCCATGGGGAATAAACTACGATACGACGTTGCAATGGCTGATAGATTCAGGCAATAAGACGGAAAGAGAAGTTAAGAGCGACAGCACGAGCTGGGGCAATTATTCTAACGACAGTTTTTCGCCGAATGCACGTGGGAACTATACGGGAGCATGGGAAGAAGCGAAGTCGAACAATATTTACGACCTTGCCGGAAA
>CAJOMT010000074.1:6583-13138 GCA_905235815.1 uncultured Clostridia bacterium | reverse complement strand
GCCATATCGCTCATAATTTCTTAAATTTACAAAAATAAAAACCTGCGCCGAGAGATAAGTTCGGTAAAAACTGCAAACCTATTTCGGTACGCAAATGTTCAAGTTTACTCGTACATTTTACTTCTTCAAAATCACTATGATTTTTCAGAAATTTTTTGCAAATATCGACGTTCTCAACCGCAAAAACCGAACACGTCGAATAGCACAGATAACCGCCTTTCTTGACGTACGAAGCGACGTTATCGAGTATAGCGTATTGATTTATACAGAGTTCTTCGATATTTTCTTTCGTTCTTCTGAGTTTTATATCGGGGTTATCTTTTATAACGCCGTATCCGCTACAAGGTACGTCCGCCAAAACCACGTCGAAACGCTCCCTATATTCCTCATTAAATACCGAAGAATCGGCTAAAACCGCAGTAATGTTCTCCTTACCCATTCTTCTCGCATATTCTTCTATAAGCCGAACTCTATGCGGGTGAACATCGAACGACGTTACACTACTGAACTTATCGGACAAATTAACGCTCTTTCCGCCTGGCGCAGCGCAAGCGTCGAGCAAGTTTTCGCCGCTACCCACCAAGTCGCAGATAGCTGCGCTACCGACAGATTGAAAGGTATACATGCCCTTGTCATAGTCGGAATTTCTCTTGAAATTCTTTACGATATATGTATTTTTGAAAGGCGTCTCCTCAAATTGACAATTCCTTTCAGTCAGATAATCAAAGCCGCTAACGGAAACATTGAACCTAAGCGTAGTCCTCTCCGTATCCGCTTTCATTATCTCTACCGCCCTTTCTTCTCCGTAATCCTCTATAAGCATTTTTACGGCAAACTCGGGATAAGAATACGTTACCGAATAATTTTTAATTTTATCAGTCGGCATCGGTATATCTTCTTTAGAAAATTTCCTCAAAAAAGCGTTTACGAATCCTGCCGCACCGCCTTTGCCGAGTTTTTTGGCAAGTTCTACGCAATTATCTACAACCGCATACGGGGCGTTACCCAAATATTTTATGCAGTACATAGATATTTTCAGCAAAATTCTTATCGCAGACTTCGGCCTTTTTTCGCAAAGATACGATATACAGTATTCGAGCGTTACGTCCTTATCCAAAACTCCGTAACAAATCTTCTCCGTCTGCGCTCTGTTTTTCTCCTCGATTACGGTATCGTTCAATGCCTGCTTTAAATATGCTCCGCCGTATACCTTTGTCAAAATATTGTAACTGTCATAAAAAACGTTAAGCATTAAA
The DNA here is from genome assembly GCA_905235815.1 of uncultured Clostridia bacterium. GTDB lineage: Bacteria > Bacillota > Clostridia > Christensenellales > Borkfalkiaceae > UBA10281. Next base: position 11,882 of record CAJOMT010000074.1, on the reverse strand, counting down.
CCTTAAAAACATCTCCGACTTTGAGTTTCCTACCGAGCAAAAACGATTTAGCGTCCATTACCTTTCCGCCCTCCTCTTGTAAAGAACGTATTTCAACGGCGCCCTCGCCGCAAGCTAATATAAGTTTTTTATCTGCGCAAATTACTTCGCCTGCATTGCCCGATCCGTCGCTTAAAGACGCATTGTAAAATTTATACCGCTTACCATTTAAAAAAGTATAGGCACAAGGCGCAGGGCTTAACCCGTTTATAAGGTTCTTAACCGCTTCGGAATTTCTCGCAAAATCTATTATACAATCTTCATTTTTTATTGTTTTTACGACTGACATAAATTCGTCGTTTTGCTTAACCGGACAAGCGTTACCCGTTTCGATTTCAGTCATTACTTCCGCTACTTTTTCGGCGCCCAGCATAGATAGTCTTTCGGATAAAGCCCCGAAAGTTTCGTCAGGCAAAATGTCTAATGGGTATTGTTTTACTATATCCCCCGTGTCCAAACCGACGTCGGTTTTCATAAAAGTTATACCCGTCGTCTTTTCGCCGCAGATAATCGCATACTGTATTGGCGCAGCGCCTCTATATTTCGGCAGCAGCGAAGCGTGTATATTATACACTCCGTACGGGCAAATATTCAGTACTTCTTCGGAAAGTATCTGCCCGTAAGCGCAAGTAACCATTGCGTCTGCATTCAAAGATTTAAGAGATTCGATACCGTCAGTGCGGATCTTCTCGAATTGATAGACGGGTATATTGTTTTTTTCCGCTACCACTTTTACGGGTGGAGGCGTTATGATACCTTTTCTGCCGACAGGTCTGTCGGGCTGCGTTACGACTGCCACCACTTCATGTTTTGATTTTATTAAGCTTTCAAGCGGTTTTACGGCAAATTCCGGTGTGCCGAGATAAATTATCTTCATTATTCGTCCCTTAAATTATCCGCCTTATCCGTATATAAAATTCCGTCCAAATGGTCGTACTCGTGGCAAATCGCTTTCGCAAAAAAATCTTTGGCGACGACTTTAAATTCTTTACCGTATCTATCCTTGGCTAAAACCGTAACTTTTTTGGGGCGCTTAACGTCTCCCCACTTTCCTTTTACAGACAAACAGCCCTCGGCGCCGTACTGCGAACCGGACGTGCCGAGAATTTTCGGATTGATAAATTCATAATATCCGTCTTCAACGTCAACGATAAATACACGCTTTAATACGCCTACTTGCACGGCGGCAAGCCCTGCGCCCTTGGCGTCTTTTAAAGTTTCTCTCATATCGTTTAAAAGATTTGCGAGATTCAAATCGAAAGAATCGACGGGTTCGCTCACCTTTCTCAGCGTTTCGTCGCCCGTTTGCAAAATGTTTAAAACAGCCATCTTAACCTCAACTTAAATTGCTTGGATTTTCTTCGATATATACAAGGATTTTCGCCGTTTTTTCAGCCAAACTTCTCTCATATATTTCGTCCTTTATCCTATCGTAATCGCCGACAAGCCTCATCAGTACCTGATAGCGATACTTGTTCTTTATTCTCTTTAAAGGACTTCTCATCTTATTGAAAAACAAGAAATTCTCTTTATTGTTCTCGTATATTTCTTTGACGGAAGTATAAACCGACTTTAAACCTTCCATCGCCGCCCCGTCGTCTTCGGATTCGACCATTATCCGCAATATAAGCGAATACGGCGGAAACCCCGTTGAACGCCTTAGCGCATTCTCACGCTCGAAAAACCCTTCGTAATCATAGGCGAGCGCATATCTTAAAACTTCGTTTTGCGGATTATAAGTCTGAAGTACCACTTTGCCGCCTCTATCCGCTCGTCCGCTTCTGCCGGCGACTTGGGTTATCAGCTGAAAAGTACGCTCTCCGCTTCTATAATCCGAAAAATACAAACTCATATCCGCATCTAATATACCTACGAGCGTAACCAGCGGAAAATCATGGCCCTTTGCCACCATTTGCGTGCCGACTAAAATATCCGCTTTTTTCTCCGAAAATTCTCTGAGTATTTTGAAATGCCCCTCTTTATTATGCGTCGTATCGTTATCCATTCGGAGTATTCTTGCTCTCGGAAAAAGTTTTTGAAGGTCGTACGTGATTTTTTGAGTGCCGATTCCCGAATAACTCAAATTCACGGAACCGCACTCCGTACACGCCCGTATCATTTTATATTGAGCGTTACAATAATGACATTTGAGTGTGTCGGTATCCCTATGATAGTTTAAGGAGACGTCGCAATTCAAACACTTCGGAACAAAACCGCAATCGCGACATATAACTTGCGAAGAATAACCTCTCCTGTTTAAAAACAGAATCGCTTGATTTCCGGCGTCAAGACAGTTTTTTAATTCCTCTTTTAAATCCGAAGAAAAAATACTCTCGTTTCCGTTTCTGACTTCTTTTCGCATATCCGTTACGATAAACTCCGGAAGAGTCTTGCCATTCACTCTGTTTTTAAGTTTTGCCAAATAGTACTCGCCGTCTATCGCTCGGCGGTATGTATCTATCGACGGAGTAGCGCTGCCCAAAACTATTTTAGCGCCGTACAATTCGGATAATTTTAAGGCAATATCGATAGTTTTATATCTCGGCGCAGTTTCCGCCTCATAACTTCCGTCGTGTTCTTCGTCTATTATTATAAGTCCCAAATCGTCGAGAGGCGCAAAGACCGCACTCCTCGCCCCGATCGCAATTTTAGCCTCGCCTCGTCTTAACCTCAGCCATTCGTCATATCTTTCACCTGCCGAAAGTCCGCTGTGAAGAATGGAAACGTTTGAGCCGAACCTCGCACGAAGCCTTGAAAGCATCTGCGGCGTAAGCGCAATTTCGGGGACCAACATTATTGCGGTTTTACCCTCTTTTAATACGCCGCTGATAAGCCGCATATATACTTCCGTTTTACCGCTACCGGTAACGCCGAAAAGTAAACTTACCTTTTTTTCGGTATTTTGTATGCCTTTTAGCGCCTCGTCTTGCTCGGAAGTTAGTACAACTTCGTTTGCATGCGCTTCGAGTTCTCTATAAGGAACCCTTTCCGACGTTTCTTCCGTAACAATCAAAAAGCCCTTGCTTTGAAGGGATTTTACGGCACTATTGCCGAATTTTTCTGTCAATTCGGCACGTCTGACTTTGCCCTCGTGAGATAAATATTCTATAATTTCTTCCTGTGCCGAAGAACCTTTCCTAAGCGACGAGAGCATTTCGGAGACAGAGATGTCTTCTGCCAAAGACGCCCACGAAACCTTGCGTTCCTTTACTCTTCCGCCCCGAAGTTCGGCAGGAATAAATAGTCTCAATGCGAGCGCAAACGGAATATGGAATTCGTCCCTTATTTGCGCCGCTAACTTCAAATGATTTTCGGTAATTGCGGGAAATTCGTCTAATGGGCGAATAATACTCTTTACCTTGTCCGAAGGCAATGAAGAATCGCTTTTTGTGCGTATAACAAATCCTTCGGCAAGCCGATTGCCGAAGGGTATTTCAACACGACTGCCGAGAGTAATTTTATCTTCCGTTATTTTGTAATCGAATACTTTATCGACGTCACTATGCGCAATATCGACTATAACTTCGGCATACATTTTCTTTTGAATCTCCGTTACCCGAGAGTATTCCTCCCGTTAAGATAATCCTTATACTTAATATTTGGATACAGTTACTCTGCCGTCTTCAATCTCGATAGCCGCTTCACTTAACGGCTTTACCTTTCCCGGTAATTCCGTAAGACCTTGACTTTGCGCATGGTCTATAATCTGCCTCGCCCTCTTGGACGCAACTACGCAAAGGGCATATTTTGAACCTACTTTTTCCGCTAAATCATCGATAGCCGGATCATTTATCATTTCTATACTCCTTTTGACTCTTTTATCAATTTATATTTTGTACTTGCTCACGCATCTTTTCGATTTCGTTTTTAAGGGCAAGCGCATATTTCGTTATCTCTATATCGTTGGACTTCGAACAAATAGTATTGGATTCTCTGTTAAATTCCTGCATTAAAAAATCAAGTTTTTTCCCAACGTCTACTTCACCGTCAACTATTTGTCTGAGTTGAGATATATGACTCTTTAACCTCGTTATCTCTTCGTCTATATTCGTTCTGTCCGCAAAAATGGCAACCTCTTGCAGAAGTCTCGTCTCGTCGTATCTTACGTCGCCGAGAATTTCCGCCATTCTCTCTTTTAATTTCTGTTCATACTCCTCTTTTAACTTGGGCGCTCTCTTTTCTATCTCAAAGACAAGCGTCTCCACAGTTTTACACCGATCGAGTATGTCAGCCTTTAACTTTTCGCCCTCTACGCTCCTCATCGCATTGAGATTATCGAGCGCCTTGTTTAATGTGGATAATAAAATTTCTTTTAACTCGTCGGACGAATCGTCGGTAACCTTTTCGGTGATAACGTCCGATGAGCGCATCAGCGAATTTACCGTATAATCATTGGGCAAATTAAACTCTTTGCTCAGTTTGGCTGCCGCATTTACGTATTGCTCGGCAAGCCCCATATCTATCGAGATAGTCTTGCCGCTGTCTACCGAACTGAAATAATTTATAAAAAGTTCGGCTCTGCCTCTATTTATCTTCGCTTGTACGCATTTCCTTATTGCGTCGTCAAGAGAATTAAACGCCCTCGGATATTTAGGAATCAAGTCCAAAAACCTATTGTTTACCGTCCTTATCTCCACGGTAAGCGTGATTCCGTTTTCCGAGTATTCGGCTTTGCCGTAACCGGTCATACTCTGCATTCTATCGTACCTCTTTGCTATTTTAACACAATCAGAAAAAAATATCAAGTAGTTAACAGCATTTTGAACTCGTCTTCGCCTATAATTTTTATTCCGAGTTTCTTTGCCTTGTCAAGTTTACTGCCCGCCGCCTCGCCTGCAATTACGAGCGTAACTTTCGATACCGAACTCATCACTTCTCCGCCTCGCTCCTCTATGAGTTTCCCTGCCTCGCTGCGTGTATATGACGAGAGCGTTCCCGTCAAAACCACCTTTTCGCCGTAAAAACTGCCGCCTATAGAGTTCTCCGAATTCTCTTTCCCGATTACAACTCCTGCCCTTAACAAGCCGTTTATTTCTTCGATATTGTTTTCGTTATGGAAAAAGTCGTAAATATCCCGAGCCATTATTTCGCCTATAAATTCGATTTCGATAAGGTCTTCAATCTTTAAACTGTAAAAATCTTCGATATTTTCAAATTTTTTCGCTAAATCCTTCGCAGTCTTTTTTCCTACGCCCGGTATGCCCAGAGCAAATATGAAATCGGACAATTTCACTTTCTTCGATTCCTCTATCGCCTTTAA
>CAJOMT010000074.1:0-6574 GCA_905235815.1 uncultured Clostridia bacterium | reverse complement strand
TTTTTCTCTTTAAAGCCCTCTAACCCCAAAATTTTATCCATATCCAACGCATATATTTCCGAAAAGTTCCTTACGTGGTACTTATCGTATAACTGCGTAGCGGTCTTTTCCGAAAAACCGTCGATATTCATTGCGTCTTTCTGCGCAAAATTCGATAGCTTCGCTACAACTCTCGGCTTGCAATCTTCGTTCGGACAGAATATGTTAGCGCCCTCCTCTATAAGCTTGCTCTTGCAATAAGGGCAATACTCCGGCCGTATAATTTCTTTACCCTTGGGAGAATCTTCCGTAGCGCCCAAAATTTCGGGAATAACTTCGTTACTGCGCCTAATCATTACGTGACTTCCTATCTTGACTCTTTTACGAAGAATATCGCCGTAATTGTTCAGCGTCGCCTTTTTTACGGTCGCTCCGGCGAGTTCAACGGGTTCGACGAGCGCAAGCGGCGTAAGTTTTCCCGTTCTCCCCACTTGCCAAACTACGTTTTTAACGACAGTCTCGCTCTCTTCCGCCTCGAATTTGTACGCCAACGCCCATCTCGGAAATTTATCCGTGAAACCGAGGGCGTCTCTATATTTGAGTTCGTTTACCTTTACTACCGCTCCGTCGGTCAATACGTCTATATTTTTCCGCTCTATCTCTATTTCGTCTATCGCCTCTTTTACTTGATCAAGACTCTTGCATATTCTCAAATATTCAAAGGTCTTGAATCCGTTTTCCTTTAAAAAATCAAATATATCCTCTTGGCTGGACAAAATATCGTCTTGAATATAATTTACGTTGTAAAAAAGTATCTCGGGTTTCCTCTTTTCGGTAATTTTCGGATCTAAATTCCTTATTGCGCCGGCGACTGCGTTTCTCGCATTTTTAAGCGGCTCATCGGCTGTTTTATTGTACTCGTCAAGAACCGACAGCCTTATTATAGCCTCGCCTTGCACCTCTATTTTCCCCTTGTATTTTATCGATAGAGGAAACGACTTTATCGTCAGAACTTGTGCGGTAACGTCCTCGCCCGTAACTCCGTTTCCACGAGTCGTCGCACGCTCAAAATAGCCGTTATCGTAAGTCAAACAAATGGTCAAACCGTCAAATTTATATTCGACCGTATACGTCGGATCGCAGACTTTTCTTACCCGAGTATCGAATGCGTCGAGTTCTTCAAACGTTACGGATTTGTCTAAACTGTAAAGTCTGTTTATGTGTTCATGCTTTTTAAACGCCGAAATAGGCTCGCCGCCGACACGCCTCGTCGGAGAATCCGGAAAAACTTCTCCGCTCTCTTCTTCAAGTCTTTTCAGTTCGTCGTAAAGCCTGTCATATTCCCTATCCGTCACGCTCGGATCGTCTAAAACGTAGTACTCATAAGCATATTTATTCAAAATGTCCACGAGTTCACGCATTCTACTCATATTCCACCTCAGTCCACTATCTCGATCGGGGCAAGTTTTAAAACAAGAGATTTTATCCCGACGCCCTTAAACGCAACGTCTCCGATAATATGTCCCCCCGAATCCTTTATCGCAATTATCGTTCCCTCGCCGAATTTTTTATGCTTGATTTTCATGCCCGTTTTAAATTGCGAAACGTCGTTTTCGGCTCGCTGTTCTTCCGCACCGGAAAATGCGGCGCCGGAGCCGAAATTAAATCCGCTACTCGGCTTGGAATTATAATAATTATTTTTACCATAATTATCGTAATTATCGTAATTTTTATAACTACCGTTCGACTTGGAGGCGCTTCTCCTTTCGGAATAATCGTCATAAGACGAATAACTGTCATACCCGTAACTTTCGCTTGACCTGCCGTAATATCTGTCGTACTGAGAATATCTCGGTTTAACTATGCCGAGTTTTGGCGACAGCTCGTCCAAAAATTCGGATTGCACCGTCGGACGGCGTGAGCCGTAAAGATATCTGCTGCCCGCCCTAGTAAAAAATAATCTCTCTCTTGCCCTCGTTATGGCAACGTACATAAGCCTACGTTCCTCTTCAAATTCCGCCGGATCGCTATGCGCTCTCTCTAACGGGAATATATCTTTATCGAGTCCGCAGATAAATACGCAGTTATACTCTAACCCCTTTACGGAATGGATAGTCGCAAGGGTTATAAAATTTCCGTCGTTTATCTCGTCTGTATCCGAACTCAAAGTGATAGAATTCAAATACTCGGAAAGCGTTGCCGACGGGTTTAACCTCTCGAACTCCTCTGCCGAATTGCAAAATTCGTCGATATTGGCACGCTTTTCGTCGTTCTCTTTTAAGTCCTCGGAAAAACACGACATAAAATCGGTTCTGTCTATTACCGATTTGACGAGTTCGGATAAACCCATAGTCTCTTTATCGACTATAAGTTTCGATATAATCTCCTTGAATTCACGTATTTTATTTTTTGCTCCGCCGGGCAAATCCAAATTATCTACGTCGTATATGCCGTCGAATACGGAAAATCCGTTTTTATCCGCATATTCTACGATGGTTTCTATCGTTTTTGCGCCTATTCCTCGTTTAGGTACGTTTATAATTCTGAGTAACGCCTCGTTATCGAGCGGATTGCACAATATCCTTAAATATGCGGTAATATCTTTTATCTCTTTTCTCTCGAAGAACTTGAATCCACCATATACCCTGCAAGGCAAACCGTATTTCATAAATTCTTGCTCGTAAGAACGTGAAAGCGCATTTATACGCATAAGTACCGCAAAATCCGAATATTTATAACCTCTGTCGACAAGTTCCCTTATCTTTATCGCAGTGTATTGAGCTTCCGCCGACTCTTCTCCGGCTTGATAAAATTCCGCATTCACGCCGTCGTCGTTTCCCGTCCATAAAACTTTATCCTTGCGGTTCGTATTGTTGGCAATTATCGTGTTCGCTAAATCTATGATTTTCTTTGTTGAACGGTAATTGCGTTCGAGTTTATAAACTTTTGCGCCCTTGAAATCTTTTTCAAAACCCAGAATGTTATTTATATCCGCACCGCGCCAGCCGTATATACTCTGATCGTCGTCGCCGACGGCAAAAATATTGCCGTGTACGCTCGATAAAAGTTGAATTATTTTATACTGCACGGTATTGGTATCCTGAAACTCGTCGACATGCACGTATCTGAATTTGCCCGCAAAATTATCCAGCGCCTCTCTGTTTTCGGCAAGCAGATGATAGGTCTTTATAAGCAAATCGTCAAAATCGAATGCGTTTGAACGCCTCAATTCTTCATCGTACATCTCCATAATGCGAACGATATTACCTATATCTCTGAGATTGGGGTTTTCGGCTTGAAATTGAGCGGGCGTCATATCTTTGTTTTTGCAAGCCGATATGTAAGTCTTTACTTGCTTGAAATATCTGTCTTGATCCAGCGACAACGACAGTATTATTCTCTTTATAACCTTTTCTTTATCCGTTTCCGAATATATCGAAAAATTTTTGTCGTATCCTATTTTGTCCGCCGCTATGCGCAAAATTCTGACGCACATAGAGTGTATCGTGCAAACCCACATATCCGAAATGTCGCCGACAAGCAATTGCAACCGCTCTTTCATCTCGTTAGCGGCTTTATTCGTAAACGTAATGGCAAGTATCTCCCATGCGGCAACGCCTTTATTCAAAATAAGATTCGCTATGCGGCTCGTCAAGACTTTCGTCTTTCCGCTGCCTGCTCCCGCTATTACCAAAACCGCACCCTCGGTATCGAGTACAGGCTTTATCTGTTCATCGTTTAGTTCTTCCAAAAATTTCTGCATATTGTTATTGTACCACTTTTTTGCCGTCTTTTCAAGTTTTTATTATATATTATATAATAAACGGTAGATTTTTTCAGAAAAAAATACCTTGTTTACGTATTTTTCGGTTTCCGCAAACGGTATAGCAGTCAAAGTTCGACCGTTTGAAGAATATCTCTCGTCCGTAAGCCACTCCGTAACGTTGCCCTCGCCCGCATTATATGCGGCGACAGCGGTCCTCTCGTCGCCGAACTTTTCTATTAAGTACGCCAAATATTTAGTTCCGTACCTTATGTTCGTTTCAGGATCGTAAATATCCGCCGTTTCCTCGCCGCTAAGCGACGCTATATATTCCGCAGTATCGGGCATAAGCTGCATTAAACCTATCGCACCTTTTTCCGAAACGCAGTCCTCGTCATATCCGCTTTCCGTCTTTATCACGGCAAAAACGAGCGTTCGACGTACTCCGTATATCGCAGAATACGTCTTTATTTCCTCAGAATATTTTATCGGATAAACCAAATACGCCGAAAATATAACGGCGAGAATTATCATCGTCGCCGCTAAAATTATAATTTTAACCGATAATCTTTTTGATTTCAAATTCGACTTTTGCATAAAGTTCGCTTACATCTCCGTCATTCTCTATAACGATAGTATGCTCGTTTAAAGTCAAATTTGCATAATCAAATTGATTTTTTATGCGTTTTTCTATCTCTGCGGCAGTAAGTCCGCTCCGCTTTTCGACAGCCCGTATCCTCTCGCTTTCAGATCTCATAATGACTATTACGTAGTCGAATAAGTTCTCCAAGTGGCTCTCGTATAAAAGCGGCACTTCGCAAAACACCGTACCTCCGGCCGCTAACGCCTCCGATTTCGCCTCTTGTATTATTTTGGGGTGAGTATACTCGTTTAAAAGTCTCAGCGTCTCCGGCTCGTTAAATACTTTTTCGGAAACTTCTCGCCTATTAAGCTCTAAACTGCCGTCATTTCTTAAAATCGGCGGAACGCCCGTTATATCGCAAATTCCGGATAAAAACTGCGTATCGTCAAGTAATTTTGCATATACCTCGTCGAGATCTATAACTTTATAGTTGAGCGATTGTATATATCTTAAAACTTTGCTCTTGCCACTGCCTATTCCACCCGTTATCGCTATAAAAAGATTATTTTGCATCGAACCACCTCGTGCCACATTCGGTCTCTGCAACGAGCGGAACACGAAGTTTAACCGCAGATTCCATTTCTTCTTTCAAAATCTTCTTTACTGCCTCTACTTCGTCCGGCGCAGTATCTACGAGCAGTTCATCGTGGACTTGAAGTATAAGTTTTGATTTCAAGTTTTCTTCTTTAATCCGATTGCTGACTTTGAGCATGGCAATCTTGATTATATCAGCCGCAGTTCCCTGAAGCGGCATATTCATCGCCGCCCTCTCGCCGAATGAACGCTGTTGATAATTGGGTGAATTTATTTCTCGTATATATCTCTTTCTGCCGAGCAACGTACAAACGTAACCCTTCTCTCTCGCCATTTTTACGTTTGAATCCATATACGCCTTAATTCCCGGATACATTTCAAAATATTTATTTATATATTCTCCCGCCTTTTTCACCGACACTTTTAACTGCTTTGAAAGCCCGTAATCGGAAATTCCGTAAATAATTCCGAAATTTACCGCTTTTGACCTACTCCTCATTTCTTTCGTAACTTCTTCGATAGGTACGCCGAACACCTGCGACGCCGTAAGCGTATGAATGTCTATTCCTTTATTGTATGCGTCTATCAATTCTTCGCTCTCGCTGAAATGCGCAAGCAGTCTTAATTCTATCTGCGAATAGTCCGCACCGACTATTTTGCCGCCTTCGAACGAAGAAATGAACAGTTTTCTCAGTTCCTTTCCCTCGGCGTCCCGAACGGGAATATTTTGCAAGTTAGGCTCTCTCGACGATAGTCTGCCCGTAGTCGTCATAGTCTGATAAAACGTCGTATGAACGAGATGAGTATCTTTATCCATTAGCTTTTTAAAGCCCTCTACATACGTCGAATTTAGTTTGTATAATTTTCTATACTCCAAAATAAGCGGCACTATCTCGTGTTTATCTTCCAATTCCTCTAAAATATCCGCGCCGGTAGAATAGCCGTGTCGATTCTTCTTCCCTCCGTCAAGGCCGAGCTTATCGAACAAAACTTCACCCAACTGCTTTGGACTTCTCGGATTAAAATCTTCCCCCGCTATCGCCTTGATTTCCTTAGTAATATCATTTATCCTCTTTTCGAAGTCGGAGGACAACTCATCGAGCATTTCGGCATCTATTTTAAAGCCAGCAGTCTCCGCCTCGTAGAGAACTTCAACGAGCGGAAGTTCCAAGTCATTATATAGCCCGTGTATATTTTCTTTCTTTAATTGTTCCGTATATTCTATATGCTTTTCGTATAAAAATTTCGCCCTCTTACCGCCCTTAAAAACGCCGTTAGACATTAAAAAATCTTCTATAGGGACGGATGCGGAAGAATCCAAAATATACTTTTCCAAAGATACGTCGCCGATGTGCGCTTTCGGTTCGATCGAATATTTTTTAAGTTCATACAATAAATCTTTCTTGCTGTATATTGCAATTTCACAATCCTCGTTTTCAAAATAAGGTTTTAATAATCCCAGCGCCTCGTTATAGTAAATACCGTCGTCGAAAAAGCCGGTTTTAACCTTAATTTCATGCTCGTTTTCGGTATCGTAAAAATTTATATTTTCGCCGATAACTACTGCAATTTTATTATGTTTTACGTTAGGCATAAAAGCGCTTGCTTCGGTTATGGTTATAACTGGCACGTCATCTTTTAAATTTGCGCTATCA
>CAJOMT010000073.1 GCA_905235815.1 uncultured Clostridia bacterium | reverse complement strand
CGAAGGATGTAAAAAGAACAACCGAAACCATCATAATGGCATTTATTGTTTTGTTATGGATTGGGAGAAAAGTAAGAAAGTAAAATTTGTCACTTTACTGAAAAAAGGATGATTTATGGTAGATAAAACACTTTTAGATGAAATCATAATCGGAAGAGTTGAGCCGCATATCTATGCTTTTACAACAAATACGATTCCGAACTATTTGAAGGTCGGCGATACTTACCGCCCTGTATCGGTTCGTTTGCAGGAATGGAGCGTACACTTTCCCGAACTTAAAAAACAATACGAAGGCTCCGCGAGAATAAACGATGATGTTTATTTCCGTGATTTTTCCGTTCATCAGTTTTTAGAGATAGATAAGCATAGAGAAAGACTTTTGCCAACGGGCTTACCAACAGGTATATATTATTCAAAAGAGTTCTTCAAGAATGCAAACGCCGACGATATCACTGAAGCCATTGCCGATATAGAAAAGGACTATGCCGATAACACCGGGAAATATCAATTCTATAATGCTGAAAATCGTTTAGCCGAAACGTTTACATTTGCACGCACCGAAACTTATGATCCTCGTCCCAATCAAGATAAGACAATTCAAGCGTTCAAAACGGCACGAGATAACGGTCGTAAAAATCTTTTGATGTACGCAGTTATGCGTTTTGGAAAGTCATTTACTTCAATGTGTTGCGCTGTTCAAATGGGTGCAAAATTAGTTGTAATCGTTTCCGCAAAAGCGGACGTGCGCCTTGAATGGAAGAAGACGGTTGAAAGTCATGTGAAGTTTGCGGATTATGATTTTATTTCAAGCGATGAACTAAGCCACAACAATCATATTATTACAGAAAGATTAGCAGCAGGAAGAAAAGTTGCAGTCTTTTTGACTCTTCAAGATTTACAGGGAGACATTATCAAAGACAAGCACCAAGAGATTTTTGGTCAACCGATAGATCTTTTGCTTGTTGATGAAACGCATTTCGGCGCGCGTGCTGAAAAATACGGCGCTGTTTTGAAGGCTTCGGGATACGAAAAAGACGTAAAGCATAAGAAAGATGAAGATGACTTTGTAGACGTTGAAGATGCGGAAAATGTGGTTAAGACACTGACTGCAGATACTACGATACATCTTTCGGGTACGCCTTACCGCATCTTAATGGGAAGCGAATTTAAGAAAGAGGATATTATAGCTTTCTACCAATTTACAGATATTGCAGACGATCAGGCGGCATGGGATAAAGAACATATTTTAGACGATAACTATAAAGAATGGGATAACCCTTATTATGGTTTTCCGCAGATGGTACGTTTCGCGTTTAACCCGAACGAGTCTTCTCGCAAACGGTTAGATGAGTTGCAAAAATCCGGTACGACCTATGCTTTCTCTGCGCTTTTCAAGCCCCAATCCATTAAAAAAGTGGATACCGGTTTACATAAAAAATTCAAATACGAGCAAGAAATTCTTGATTTATTGGAAGTAATCGACGGCAGCAAGGTCGATGACAATCTTTTGGGTTTTCTTGATTATGACAAAATAAAGGACGGCAAAATGTGCCGTCATATCGTCATAGTTTTGCCTTATTGCGCTTCTTGCGACGCCTTGGAAGCTCTTATCAAAGACAATGCCGACAAGTTCCGTAATTTAAGTGAATATGAAATTATAAATATTTCAGGTGTGGATAATCCAAATCTTTATAAGACCACCGACTATATAAAAACCGCTATCAGTGAAGCGGAAGCGCAAGAAAAAAAGACTATTACTTTAACCGTAAACCGTATGCTTACGGGTAGCACCGTTCCCGAATGGGATACGATGCTCTATCTCAAAGATACCGCTTCACCGCAGGAATACGATCAAGCCATTTTCCGTCTGCAAAATCAATATATAAAAACTTACGTTGACGATAACGGCGATACAATCAAATACAATATGAAGCCTCAAACTCTGCTCGTCGATTTTATGCCGAACAGAATGTTTGTAATGCAAGAAACCAAGTCAAAAATCTATAATGCTAACGTTGACACAGGCGGAAATTCCAAATTGGAAAGCCGCATTGAAAAAGAACTTCGCATATCGCCTATCGTCAAAATCAACGCAGATAAAATTGTTGAAGTCAAGGCGGCGGATATTTTGCAGGCGGTCAGCAATTATCAAAAGGATAAAGGCATTAAGGACGAAGCCCTTGAAACGCCTGTCGATTTGAGTTTGTTGGAAGACGACTTTTTCCGGTCTGTTATCGAACAAGAAAACGAGATCGGCTCCAAATCGGGTTTATCTGCGCCCGCACACGAGGGTAAAGACGGAGATGACGACAGCGGAAATCTTGACGTTCCCGACGGCGAAACACCTAATGCCGATGATGATACCGGCACAAATCCGACCGGAAACGAGCAATCCGCGCCGACGACAGCGGACGAACAGCGAAAGCAAGAGATCATCTTAACCAAGAAGATACAGAGTTATTACGTCCGTATCCTGTTATTTGCTTTCGTTACAAAAGACAGAGTAATTTCCGTTTCCGATATTATAGACAAATTTGAGTCGGAAGACAATCGTCGAATTGCAAAAAATCTTGGGTTGAATAAACAGGTACTGACTCTGATTCACCAAAAGATGGACAAGTTTAAATTGAGCAACTTGGATTACAGAATACAAGATTTGAACGATTTGTCGCAGTCAGATATGTCGCCCGAAGACAAGGCAAACGTTGCCGTCAAAAAGTTCGGGAAACTTGGCGATGCCATTGTCATTACCCCGTCGAATATCTGTGATGATATGGTTGGACTGTTCCCTGATGATTTTATGAAAGAGGTCGCTGAAAAACGTGGCAGAATTTTGGATATTGCCGGTACGTCAGGCGAATATGCTGTTGCGCTTTGCAAAAAGTTAACAGCTCTCGGAATAGATAAAACGATTGTCGCCGATACGATCTACACTATCCCGAAATCATCTGTTTGCTATGAACTTACGAGAAAGTTATATGAAATGCTCGGACTGAACGTGGCGAATATTGCAAGCGAATTTGTTGCAACGGATTTGCTTGAAGTGAAAACAGATGATGAAATCGACTATGACAAGATTGCAAAGATACTGACACAAAACAAACTGTTTAATGAAATTATGTTAACAGACTATCCCGAACAAGGAGAAACAAATATGATTAAATTCGACGCGATAGTAGGTAATCCGCCTTATCAAGGAATTGCCGCGGATACGAGCGAGCCTGCAATTTATAACTACTTTATGGATGCTTCATACAGGTTATCAAACATATCTTGTATGATTACCCCTGCAAAATTTTTATTCAATGTGGGGAAAACTCCAAAAGCATGGAATCAAAAAATGCTCAAAAATGAACATATAAAGGTAACTTTTTATGAGCCTGATAACTCTAAGGTGTTTCCTGAATCAGGGGCAAAAGGCGGAATTGTTATTACCTATCATGACAGAAATCAAAACTACGGAAAAATTGGTACATTCACGCCTTATCCTGAGTTGAACTCAATTTTACATAAAGTTGTTAATGAAAATTTTGTCAGTATTGCCAATCTTGTTTTTGCGCCGGAGAGTTATAAATTGAGCAAAAAGTTGCATCAAGAACACCCTGAAATTGCGAGTAGGCTCAGTAAAGGACATACCTATGACGTGACAACAAATATTTTTTCCAAATTGGCTGATGTGCTGTATGATGATCAACCCATTGACGGAAAAGAGTATGTACAACTGATTGGTCTTGTTGGCACTCAAAGGTATTACAAATGGATCCAAAAAGATTATTTAGAGCCGCATGGGAATCTCGAATATTATAAGATTATAATCCCAAAGGCAAATGGATCAGGAGCAATAGGCGAAGTTTTGTCAACACCCCTGATCGGGGAACCCCTGATCGGGCATACTCAAACATTTATAAGCATTGGAGCATTCAATACTTTAAATGAGGCAAGTGCGGCTTTTAAGTATATAAAAACCAAATTTGCAAGAGCTTTACTTGGAACATTAAAGGTAACACAAGACAATAAAAAGGGTGTTTGGTTAAATGTCCCCATGCAAAACTTTACGGAAAATTCGGATATAGACTGGTCGAAGTCAATACCCGAAATCGACCGCCAACTCTACGCCAAATACAACCTCGACGAATCCGAAATCGCCTTCATCGAATCCATGATCAAACCTATGGAGTAAACTGTTATGGAAAAAGAATTATTTAGTCTCTATTACATTAATCTCGAAAAAGTGTACGAATTGCGAATGATTCGCAATAATGTAGTTTTGGAGAATCGTGTGATGGAAAATAAAACTGAAATAAATAGTCAAGATAAGATAAATGCAGGATTGTCTGTTGGTATTAACGGAATTATTTCAGCCGATATTGGCGCGAAATCCAGCATCGATAGTTTGAAGTCTGTAAAAGTATCTGATTCTTTTACGGTAAAACAGACAAAATCGAACATCCTATCTGACGTCCTTGAAATGGCTGATCAAAAACAAAATTTATCAGACGTTTCGGATGGGGATTTGATTAGATTAGATAATCTCAAGTTGCAATTAGAAAACGAACAATTAATCCGAATGTTCAAAGTTTTATCGCGGGATATTATAAAAGGACAAGTTGCTAATGGTATTGATATTAACAAAGCATTAAATTCTTTGGCAAAAGATTATTCATATTTGCTTTCTTCAACATTCGATAAAAAGAATATCATTATGAAGATACCAATGTCAGGAGAAGGAGAATTTGAAAACAAATATTCCATCGACGATTTGTTGATTGGAGATGTTAGTATAATCGGAGTGTATAAAGGAACAATACGCGGCTCGGAAATTAACAGCACATTTGATTTTTTCGTCAATTTAGGCAATACAATGGGACAGTCAAACGATTCAGAAGATGAGATACAGAGCAGTAGCGATGAAGTAAAAATAGCCTCCTATGATTTGCACACCACATTGAAAGAAAATGAGGACTACATTTTTATCGATTTAATGGCTATTGTACAAAATATAAAAATTAAGGAACATGATAAATCAATAGTTCGGCCAAGCCCCAAGCCATGTTTTTTAAAACGGATTTTTAGGAGAAGACAAAATGATTGAAAGAGAGTTAAAACTTTATAGATTTAAAGACTTTCAATCAGTAAAATCACACTATGCGAATAGTGGGATACTGTTTGCATCTGCAATTGAATTACAGGGACAATTTCTTGAAAAATTAAAATGTGATTCTGAAAAATACGCAATTGATATTACGAATTGGGTTGAAAATCTTAATGTTCACCGAGAGTTTATACATAACATGCAGGGATTATTAAATTCCTTGCCTGAGAGTGTCATATTCATTTGTGAAGATAAAGTTAAAGAAATTGCAATGGATGTATTCCGTCATGTTTTTGTCAGTTCTTCTTTATTGGAAATAGAAACGAAACAAGAATGTGC
This sequence comes from uncultured Clostridia bacterium, assembly GCA_905235815.1. Classification (GTDB taxonomy): domain Bacteria; phylum Bacillota; class Clostridia; order Christensenellales; family Borkfalkiaceae; genus UBA10281. The sequence goes on along the minus strand of CAJOMT010000073.1, from coordinate 1,158 downwards.
AATGCAAGCGGAAGAAGAAACCCCTAATAAGCACAAAAAGACAATAAACGAACTATCCAACGATGAATTAACAGCGTTTTTGGAGTTTATAAATAAGAATCTCGTCGGTCATAAAAAGTTCAAGGAAGGTTTAGCAGACAAGCTTAAATCCTTTAAATTGTTCCATAAATTGGGTGAGCAAAAAGTTTTTTCTATTTTTCTTATGGGAGAATCTGGCATAGGAAAAACTGAAGTCGGCAGACTAATGCACAAAGCTTTGAACAGTAAAAAAAGCCTTTGTAAGATTAGTTTTGGCAATTATAGCAGTAAGGATTCTTTGAATAGTCTAATTGGTTCGCCACGTGGCTATATCGGTAGTGATACTGGCGAATTACCCATGCAAATTGAAAAAAGCGATATTGGATTGATTTTGATTGACAAATTCGAGAAAGCCGATAATCCTGTCTTCAATTTCTTTCTTAATCTTTTAGAGGAAGGTGGTTTTACTGATTCTCAATCAAATGAGTACGATTTAGATGGATATATAATTATATTTACGTCAAATCTTACTCCTGAAAATTACAGAAAAAGGCTTTCGCCTGAACTGCGTTCTCGGTTTGATTATGTATGTCAATTCCAACTGCTTTCTGATGAAGAAAAAAAGAAATATATGTATAAGAAAATCGATGTCACAATTAAAAAATTTGAAGAAAAACTTGACGTTACGATATCTAAAACGGATAAAACCATCTTGTATAACATTGATTATTCAAAGTTAAATAATCTCAGGAAGATTAATCGTGCTATAAAAGAACGGTTTGCTCAAATATCTTGCAATTATATGGTGTAATTAGAAGATTGTACATTTGAAAATGACTAAATAGCAAAAAACGACAAAAAAATCAAAAAAAATCGGTAAGGTGTCGCAAATTTACGACACCTTAACCTTTACAAATGCGAATAAAAGTGATATAATAAACGTACAAACCGAATACGGGCGGCAGGCAAAATACCATTGCTTGCCGCTGACGTTCGTTAAGCGATTATACTTGGCAGAAGCCGTATTGACTTAAACCGCGTAAAAACCCAACAGTGGGCGGAGAGAACAGTACGAAACCGCGAACCATGAGACTTCGGGCGAACAGATAGACCTTATTTTGTGTTGCAGAAACACATTTG
>CAJOMT010000072.1 GCA_905235815.1 uncultured Clostridia bacterium | reverse complement strand
TTCAGCACCCTTTTGCGCCCTTTTAGGAAGGGAGATTGTCCGCCGAATTTAGTCGGGAGAGATGGATTTTACCACTTTTCACTTTCAAACAATGGCTTAATAAATGAGGCTGCCACTTGATAGTGCTCCCAAAAGCGTCTGACTTTTGGGGTTCATATCAATAATGGCAGCCCCTTTTATAATAGGTTTATTCCGTTTTCTTTACATATTCTTTTCGTATCTTCGTCCCAAAGAGACACTTGCACTTCGCCTATGTGCGCTTTTTCGAGAAGTAACATCGATAACCTCGACTGTCCTATTCCCCCTCCTATCGTCAGCGGAAGATTTCCCGCCAAAAGTTCTCTGTGGTATAAAAATTTTCTGCGCTCGTCCGCATTCGCCTCTTTAAGCTGAATATCCAGCGACTTTTCGTCAACTCTTATTCCCATCGAGGATATCTCCATTGCCATATCCAAAACGTCATCGTAAAAGAGCAAGTCGCCGTTCAGCGACCAATCGTCATAATCGGGCGCTCTGCCGTCGTGCGGATAACCCGAGCGCAGTTTTCCGCCTATCTGCATTATAAACGCCGTCCTCTTTTCTCTTAAATACAGATTTTCTCTCTCTTTCGGAGTGTTATTCGGATAGAGGTCTTCGAGTTCTTGCGAAGTTATGAACGAAACGTCGCTACTTAACTTTACGGAAAGTTGCGGATATCTGCACTTTAAAACTTCCGACGTCTCACATATCGCCCCGACTATACAACGAACGACCGTCTTTAAATATTCCTCGTTTCTATTTTCCCTCGTGATTATCTTTTCCCAATCCCATTGATCCGTATACACGGAGTGAAGATTGTCGAGTTCTTCATCTCGCCTTATGGCGTTCATATCCGTATAGATACCTTCGCCAACCGAAAAATTATAGCGCTTTAACGCCAACCTTTTCCATTTTGCGAGCGAATGTACAACAACTGCGTTGCCGCCCGTCTCCTTAATCTCGAATCCGACGGGGCGCTCTATGCCGTTTAAGTCGTCGTTTTCGCCCGTGTTCGGATCGACGAAAAGCGGTGCGGAAACCCTCTTTAAATTCAGCGCCAGACAGAGTTTATCCTCAAACGTGCGCTTTAATATGCCGATTGCGGTCTGCGTTTCATATACGTCTAAAACCGACTTATAGCCCTTCGGAATATATACTTTACTCATAAAAACCTCTCGATTATTTGCTCTTTGCGTCGAATACGTCGCCGCATACGCCGTCTGCGAAATCCGGTTCGTGCGTTACCAGAATTATCGCCCCCTCGTAAGCGGACAAAGCGCTTTTAAGCGCCGCTTTCGCCTTTACGTCGAGGTGGTTCGTCGGCTCGTCCAAAATCAAAATATTCGACGGTGAATTCTCCATTATTGCGAGTTTCAGCCGCATCATCTCTCCGCCCGACATTTTCCCGACGGGGCGCAGCGCCAAATCGCCCACTATCCCGACTTTGGCAAGCGCATAGCGCACTTCCTTGGGGTTGCTCCTCGGATATGCGTCCGAATACACTTGCGAGGCGGTCATATTCGGATTTGAAAATTTCAAATCTTGCTCGACGTAACCTATTTTAGCGGCAATATGGAAGTGGAAACTTCCGCCGAGAGGCGGAATATTGCGGGTAAGCGTTTTTAAAAGCGTTGTCTTGCCCACGCCGTTAGTGCCTCGTATCCAAAGTTTATCCCTCGACGAAAGGTGGAATGATACGTCCGGTATCAACTGCGACTCGTAACCTATTTGCAGATTTTTTACGACGAGCATATCTTTCGTGTTCAGTTCTATATACGGAAAGGAAAAGGAACACTCCCTTTCTACGGCGGGTTTTGCCATAACTTCCATTCTGTCGAGCATTTTCTTTCTTGAATTTGCCATTCCGGCAGTCGACGCCCTCGCCTTGTTTCTTTCAATATAGTCGTTTAAACGCTTTATCTCCGCTTGCTGACGGTTATAATCGTCCTCGTATTGCTTATTTAAAATTTCTCTCTGAACGAGATATTGGTCGTAATTTCCCGAAAACTTTCGTATGTTCCCGTTCTCTATGCTGACTATTATTTTTGCAACGTCGTTTAAAAACTTCGTGTCGTGCGAAATCACCAAAAACGTCTTTTTATAGGAATTGAGATATTTGACGAGCCAATCGATATGTTCTATATCCAAAAAATTGGTAGGCTCGTCCAAAAGCATAAGGTCTTGCTGCTCCAAAAGCAGTTTGGCAAGCATCAGTTTGGCACGCTCTCCGCCCGATAAATTGCCGATAATCGACTCATAGCCGAACTTATTTGCTCCGAGCCCGTTCGCGACCTTTTTTATTTGAGCGTCTAAATCGTAGAAGTCGGCGTCGAGAAGTACCTGTTGAAGTTTAGAAGATTTTTCTATCAGTCTATCCAATTCTTCGCCTTCGGCTGTCGCCATATCGGCATAGAGACCTTCGAGTTTTGCGTTTATTTCGTCGAGGTATGAAAATGCGCTACGGAGATATTCCATTACGGTTTTACTCGTATCGAGCGAGGCGTGTTGGTCGAGATAGCCTATTCGCAAATTCTGCATTCTGCGCACTTCGCCGTCGTCTTGCACGAGTTTACCCGCCAAAATATTTATGAACGTCGACTTGCCTGCGCCGTTCAGCCCGACAACGCCTATATGCTCGCCGTTATTTATCGTAAGATCTGACTTGTAAAACAAGTCTTTATCGTCATAGCGATGCGATAATCCCTTTATTTCAAGTATACTCATAAGGCTATTTTATCATAACGGAATAAAATTTGCAAAAAATTACGGCTATTTCTTGCAAATTTTTTATAAACGGTATATAATACTTCTATTAAACAGAGGGTATTTACTATGAAAAATAAGTTTAAAGTTAAATTCGGAACTGTGTTTTACGTTCTATTTGCATTAATATACGTTTTGGCGGCTGTGTGTCTCGTCTGGAACGCTATTAAAGTCATCGATTATATAAAAACGGGTATATCGGCGTCCGCTTACGGTTACATTTCGCTGGGGCTGAGTTTACTTTTATCCGTCATATTTATATTTTTGATAACTATGGTTTTAACGTCGTCGTCTTACGTTATATCCGACTCGAAGATGACAGTATCGTTCGGAATATTAAAAGAATCTTTTTTAATATCCGATATAGTTTCGGTCGTCAAAAACGTGAAGCGCCCGTCTTTATCCGTACTGTTTCAAGACGGCTCGGGATATAAAATTATGATAGACGAAAAGTCTTTCGACGATTTTTATGCGGCGCTCGTCAAGTACAATAAAGATATCACTTTCGGTGAAACCGACGAAGAAACGAAAAAATAAAGTAAATTATATTAAGCGAAAGTTTTCGCTTAATGCGCCCCGTTTGTATTATGTTGTATTATATATTAACTTCCCCGATTTTCTTGAAAATACTTTCAAGCCTACCGGAATCTCTGTAACTGTAAATTTGCTCGCCCGAAACTATTATATGGTCTGCAAACTCAATATCGAACACCTTGCAAAAGAGTGCCAATCTCTCCGTCGTTTTATCGTCATCGGCGGACGGCAACAGCAATCCGTCGGGGTGATTATGCGCTATTATTATAGATTTCGGCTGAATTAAACAACACTCTCTTTGAACGTTGAGATAGTTGAAACTGACGTAATCGGGCGAATATTGAGTAAATACGTCTTTCTTTATTACCTTGCCTCTCTGATTAAGGTAATAAATATACGCAATTTCCTTTTTCTCTTTTCCAATCGCCTTTGCCAAGAGTGTTCTTGCGTCCTCCGGACAAGTTATTTTCTCGTCATCTTCGGGATTATCCCTAATTCTATCGGAAATTTTACCTATCAAACTCAAAAGGCATGCGCTGTTATCCCCAATTCCGTCAACAGCTTTTAACGCTTCTACGGGAGCGTGCACCACTCCCGAAACCGAGTTGAACCTTGAAAGCAAGTCATGCGCAATTATGTTCGTATTTTTTCTCGGTACGGAATAGAATAGTAAAAGTTCCAGAAGTTCGTGATCTTCGACGGCTCCGTCGTTTTCCATAAATCTTTTGCGTAGCCTTTCTCGGTGATCTTTATGAGGATTGTCCTTTTCCGACATAATTTTCTCCTATTTTGCATTAAAATTCAAAACGGCACAAAACTTTGCGTTTTGAGCCGTTTCTATGTTGCAAAGATTATTTATTGAAGTTTTCCTTGTATGCTTTGCTGAACTTAGCCGCAGGAGCTTTGCAAGCCTTAATCTTTACCTTCTCGCCGGTAAGCGGGTTAACGCCGTCACGAGCCGCTTTATCTTTAAGTTCGAAAGTTGCAAAACCGGAAATGTGTACATACTCGCCTTTCTTTAATGCGGCAGTTAACGTGTCTACAAACGCATTTACTTGTGCGTCGGCATCTTTGATGGTTATACCGAGTTGATCGGCATATGCTCTTACAAATTCACTTTTGTTCATCTTTTTTACCTCCATTTGGTTCTATATTGATTATACCATAAAAATACTAAATTTCAAGCGTTTTTAAACAATTTTTTTGTAAATTGTTAAAATTTTTTAATATACTTGACAAAATTATCATATTGTATTAAACTAAAAGCATTAAAATACGGATTTTGTTTGAATTTTTTTATGCAAGAACGTTTGATAGAGAATTTATCTTCAAAAAGGCTCGGTAAAAGAGTAAGAGCCTATAATAAACTCATTAAAGCAGACGAAAAGCCGCAAGGCGTTTTTACCGAAAAGGAAAATTTCAACTTTCAGATAAGAACGGGCTACTCGTGTTTCGACCGTTCGCCGTCGCTTGCGGTGTATTGGGCGCATAAATTCGGGCTTCCGATAGTATCTTTGGTCGACTACGCCTCGCTTGCCTCGGCTAAAGAACTCCAAAAAACGGCAGAACCGTCCGGAATTGCGTTTTATAGCGGCGCCGAAGTAACGCTTTCTTGCGAATTTACCGCAAATAAAACGCTGAAAGCCTTGGCAATAGGTATACCGAGAAAACACGTTAAACAATTCCACGCCGACCTCGAACCGTACAGAGCGCTCAGACTTGACTACGTTAAAGGCGTAGCGGAAAAAATAAACCTCGCTTTCAAAGGCTACGGCATCAAAATTTCTCCAACAGAAAAAGTATCGTTCGGCGGAATAAAAACCTCTATCGATATAAGGGGCTTATTTGTAAATTTAGCCGAGGCAATAATAAAAAAATTCGGCTCGGAAAGCGCAATAATCGAATTTTTGACTCAAAAACTCAAATACGATCTCTCCGATGAAGATATTGCCAAACTCGAAGATTTCTCAAGCCCTCTTTATTTAGAGGACTTATCGCATATAATTTATTCGCATTTTAAAATCAAAGAAACCGAAAAATGTAAACCCGTAAAACAGTTTACGGCGCTTTCAGACGCCCACGGCGCAATCGCCGCCGCCATCTTTCAAGGCGGAGCGGGCGAAGTGGAAGATTTCGTTAAAAAAGCCAAAGCCGCAGGTTTCAAAGCGGTTATGGCAGAACACGAAAATATCGGCCCTATTGCGGAAACGCTATACGAAAAATGTATCGAAAACGATATGTTGCCGCTCTGCCGCTCCGTTATAGATTATGCGCGCAGTAAATTCGACGCTGAATTTTCAAGCGAGGATATCGCCGAAAAGTACAACGAATGCGCCTATGCGGTGGTAGGCCACGAAATCAGTACGACGCTCAATTTCGGCGACGGTCTGTTCTCGAAAGAAAGCGTTGCCGTTTCACCGAATTTATCCGACAGAATTACGCTTTATTCTCATATAGGTTATAAGGGCAAATTAAATTGAACAACTACGTTTTAAACCCGACCACGGACGGAGAGACTCTGATCTTCGGCGATTCGGATATCAAAAACAAAATAACGACGAAAATATTATTTAAACCGTTTTCGGACTGCGTAAACGAAATATCCGAAAACGCAAACGATATAGCCGTCGTATGTTTAGATACTAACTTTCCTTTCGGCAGAAAAATAAAGGAAAGTTTTTTAAATGCGAAAAAACGGGTTGAGCAGTTCGTTTTGAGCGAATCGGACGTATCGTTCAATTCAATTATATCTCTTGCGGCAAACTCGGAATTATTGGTTGCGGTCGGCGACGAAAATCTGTTTTCGGAAATAAGGCTCGCCGCAGAATTTCTCAAAATTCCCTGTGCGCTCGTGCCGATAAATTGCAGACAAAGTAACATTTTATCGTCTTATTCTTACGTAAAAAGCGGAAGCGGCATTATAAAAACAAAATCAAAAGCCGCAGAATACGTGGTATTAGACACAGAATTTTATTTGTCTTTAAAAAAACAATACGCCTTGGAGGCGTTCGCCGAAACTATTTCTGCCACGCTCGACATATCCGACTACAAAATCGCCGCATTGAAGGGCGTAACCGTTTACGATAGAAAGCTTGTAAATTTTCTCGGCGAAGGAATAAATCTCGCCTTAAACCCGATAAATTACGACGAGCCGCAAACCGCCCTATTGATTGCGACTATCAAACTTTCGGCAATAAAAGAATATACCCCGTTTTTTGAGTTTTCTTCTTCAGAAAAAGTAGCGGATTATCTCGGCAAAATTTTCCCCGCTCCGTTCGGCGAACGAAAATATCGTGCGTTTACGGCGCTGCTACCCATAATAAAAATCTATTTGAATAGCAATCTCGATTCATTTTACTCAATTCCGAACCCCACGCTCGTCGCCAGAGAAATGTCTGAAACGCTTAGAGAAAAAGAATACGATTCGGTTAAAAATATCGCAGATATACCTAAGCCCGACGAAATAAGCGCAGAAAAAAAACTGAAACGGGTAATTAAATACTCTTTCTCAAAAGACATCGACGAACTCATTAAAAAGAGCGAAAATTTTCAAAAAACGTACGACTATTTTTATAGCGGCAGGCGCCGCCTATCCGACTACACGCCCAAACAAATGAAAAAAGCGATAAAATTTGCGGCGTACTCTTCAGAAAACAATCTGCTTTCTATGATAAAAAACGAGGGTTTTGCGGAATTATTGTAATATCATCTGATTTTTTAATTTAAAAGGTATAATATTTTTTCTGTCCGTCAATAATCTCTACTGTATCTTACAGCGGAGATTTTTTTATGCTGAAAATTTTGGGAACACTGTTTCTTTCCGCACTCGTTGCTATCGGATCGAACGTAAGAGTCGGAGGACAAATAGACTTAAACGGAAAACACACTTTATATCTTTTGTCCGCATCGTCCGAGGCGATAATAGTAGACTTAAACGAAAAAAGCTATAAAGAGTTCGTCTACCTTGCGCCGCTATATAAAGGCGAAAGCGTAACGCTTTCAGACCCAAGCGATATCGAGGCGTACCTTAAAAGAATGCATGCGACTTTAGTCTACTCGGAAACGGTGGGAGAAATAGTGAACGAATACTATTATTCCGGAAAAATATCCGCCTATATGTCGATTAACGGGCAAAAAGTCAACGTGCACGTATCTAAAAACAAAGATAGCGTAACCGTTGGAGTGCCTCTTATATTCGGCAGTTATTAACCTAACGTTTTGACTTAAAGGAGGAATTAAAATGTCAAAAAACAATAAGGTACTTAACTTTTTACAAAGAAACGTCTATTATCTCATTATAGGCTTCGCGCTTTTGATAACGGCAATCGTTATTTTAGCGGTGGCTTTGACCAACAACAAAGCGGCAAGCAAACCCGTGATAAACATTGAGAGCGAATCCGTTTCGACATCCGATATTCATACCGGCGGCAATAAAACTTCGGAAAGCGAATCTGTCTCCGAAAGCGAATCGGAGTCAGAGTCCGAAAGCGAATCCGAGTCGGACGATCACACTCCTACGGGCAATAAAATAGTATTTACTCTGCCTGTTGCAAATTCCACGGTTACGAAAGAATTTACTTCGTCTACCGTAGTTTTCAATCAAACTCTCGGCGTATATACGGGGCACATGGGAATAGATTTCTCCGCAGATGAGGGAACGGCTGTCGTATGCGCTTACAACGGCAAAATCGAAAGCGTTGTAACCTCTTATCTCGAAGGTACTACCGTAACCGTAGACCACGGCAACGGCTTAAAGACCGTGTATAATTCGATTGACGCCGCTGAAAATTTAAGGGAGGGTATGACCGTTAAAGCGGGCGACGTCATAGGCTACGTTTCCGACAACAACAAGCAGGAATACAAAGACGGTCCGCATCTTCACTTCGAAGTTTTATCTGACGGCGAAAAGATAGATCCCGAAACGTATCTTATGTTATCCGAAAAATAATAATAAAGGGTAATAAACGAAAAGGCCCGACCGTAAACTATACGGGAGGGCTTTTTTATGAAGAAAATTTCAGCGCCTTTGGCAATCGTATTTTTATGCCTTAATATATTCTTGGCGGCGTTTTCGCTTACTTCTTGCGGCAAAGAAGAACCCGAAAGGAATACCTATAAAATATCCGCCGTTTTCGACGGCGAAAAGATAGACGGGACTTTAACGTACATAACACGCACTGACAAGGACGTAGTTGAATTTAATCTCTACGCAAACGCTTACAAGGAAAACGCAAAATTTCCCGTAGTGGAAAATGAAGATATCTTAAAGGCGTACCCCGAGGGGACCTCTTATGGCGGAATAGATATAAATTCGGTGTCTGTAAACCAAAAAAATGCAGATTACGAACTTATAGGCGAGGATTTGAATATTTTAAGAGTGCCGCTTTCCGCATCAAACGATATGAGAGCAGAAGTCGAAATAGCGTTTACTACCCATATCCCCCATTCGATAACAAGGCTCGGGATAAACTTAGGCAAAGTCAATCTCGGCGACTTCTTTCCGGTAGCGTGCGTATACGGCGACTCCGGTTATTACGAATGTACGTATTCGCCTTTCGGCGATCCGTATTACTCCGAGGCTTGCGATTACGAAATTTCTCTTACCGTTCCGTCCGTCTACACCGTTGCCTCGTCGGGATTTCCCGTCAGCACCGAAACAGGCGGCGAAAATACGACTTATTCTTTTACTTTAAGCGGCGGCAGAGATTTTGCCTTTGCGCTCGGAAAGGACTTTGCGGTTACCGTAAAAGAGACCGACCACGCTTCGGTTTATTATTATTCGACGGAAGAAAACGTCAAAATGGCTGAACTTGCGGCGAGTTGTATAGATTATTTTTCGGAAATTTTCGGGGAATACCCATATAAGACGTACTCGGTAGCGGAAGTAGGATTTTTGGAAGGCGGTATGGAATATTCGGGGCTATCCCTTATATCCGAGTCTTTGTCAAGCGATGAAAAATTCTTGGCTATAATTCACGAAACAGCCCATGAGTGGTGGCATGCGGTAGTCGGAAACAATCAGATAGAAGACGCTTATTTAGACGAGGGCTTAGCCGAATATTCGACGTATCTCTATCTTTTAAATAACGGCTATTCTAGCGAGGCGGAAGAAATGCTATCTCGTGCAAAGTCTGCCTATAAGTCGTTTTTCAGCATAGACGAACTTTTGGCAGGCACGGCTGACACCACGATGAACAGAAAACTTTCGGAATTTAAAAATAAGTACGAATACGTAAATATAGCCTACCATAAAGCGCTGATAATGTTTTCGGAATACGAAAACGCCGTCGGGCAAAGCCGTGCTATCAAGGGGCTATCCGCATTCTATAAGAAAAACGCCTATCAAAACGTTTGTATCGATAACTTGATAGATTGTCTCGGCTTAAAAGAATTTTTTTATTCGTATATCGACGGAAAGGTCATAATTTAGTTGCAAAATTTATTACATAATGATAGAATACTATAGAGTAACATACCTTATAAATAGCTTTTTTGAGGGGCAATAAAGCGGTTAGCCGAATGGAAATAAAGTTGAACTCGCCTTAAGCGGTTCTTTTGCGCCCTTTTCGGCGAGTTTTCGCAGAATGAATTTGTATTCTATTCTGTTCACCCTCACCAAAAA
>CAJOMT010000071.1 GCA_905235815.1 uncultured Clostridia bacterium | reverse complement strand
GACATTACGAATAATTGGCCATATTTGTTTATAATTTTATGTTTGATTCAATTCGACGTTCCTGTCGATAAATTCTTCACAATGATAAATGAAAAAATCCGAGGTAAAAAGGATTAAATTAAGAGACCCGACGTGGTAGCGTCGGGTCTCTTAATTTAATTCTTTATCTCAATTTTGGTTTCTTTGCTTTATTGCCTACGACGGCAAGGGAGAAATTATCAAAATCAAAGGTATTTATGAAATCGTCTATCTCTGATTTTTTTATCTTGTTTATATTTTCGATTTTCTTTTTGGTATCGAAAATTTTATCCGTAAACAACAAGTATTTCCCATATAATATCATCTGCGACGAAGTGCTCTCTTCGCCGTAAGCAAACGAACTTATAACTTGCGCTTTGCCTCTTTCGAATTCCTTTTCGGTAAATCCGCTCTTTGCTCCATTCAGCACTTCTAAAACCGCCTCGTAAGCAGGATTCAAAGTCTCGTTACTAACGCCCGCATAAACAGTAAGCGTGCCTGTATTTCTGTATCCCGACGGATAGGAATATACCGTATAGCAAAGCCCCAACTCCTCTCTTACCCTTTGGAATAGCCTACTGCTCATTCCCATACCCAAAATAATATTAACGAGCGAAAGAATGTCCGAATCCTTGTCATCATACGATAAACCGTTAAATCCGAGAGCAAAATGAGTTTGCTCTATGTCTTTATGCGATATGATGGTGCCGTTTAAGTTTTCGGTAAATTTGCAAATGACGTCGTCCGATTTTTCAGAAGATACGAAAGGAGCAAAGTATTTTTCAACTAATTTTTCTGCTTTTGCGGCAGTTATTTTACCGGCGAAAGATACAACTATGTTATCGGCATTATAAAAGCGCTTTTTGTATTTTTCTATATCCGGCTTATGAAATATTCTGACGTTTTGTTTCGAACCCAATATTGTCCTTCCAAATCCGCTTTGCCCGAATTGCGCCAAAGCAAGTTTATCCAAACATACCTCGTCGGGGGTATCTTCAGACATATTTATCTCCTCGATAATTACGTCTTTTTCCTTTTTTAATTCCGACTCTTCATACGTTGAATTTAAAAACAAATCCGACAATAATTCAAAAGAACGTTCCGCCGAATTGACAGTCGATTTTACGTAATAGCAAGTTATGTCCTTTGAAGTAAACGCATTGACTTGCGAGCCGATACTGTCAAATTCGTCTGAAAGTTCAAATGGCGAAAATCTATTTGTTCCCTTGAAGTTTACGTGTTCTATAAAATGCGAAATGCCGTTATTTTCGTCGTCTTCCAGACTACTGCCTACGCCTACCAAAACGCCCATACTGACAGATAACATACTCGGCATTTCATTTACTATTATTCTCAGTCCATTGTCATATTTTTTAGAAAAAATCATTTTTTAACCATACATTCGCTTACAGTTATCGAATGCAATCCTATATTCTCATAATATGTAAGAATTTCCGGAAGGGCTTTAAGCGTATGCTCTTTGGGGTGCATAAGTATAAAATCTCCTGCGGTAATATCCTTTACCGCTCTATTATACACTATTTTTTCGGATTTGTCACGCCAATCGATGGTATCTTTTGTCCACATTATAGTTTTATACGATAAACTTTCCGCCACTTTCAGCGTTGTAACCGAATAAGCGCCGGACGGCGGAGCAAACAGTGTGACATCGTACCCCGTTAGCCTTTTTATAAGCGAATGAGTTGCGACCATTTCTTCCCTGTTTCCCGCCTCGTCGAGTTTTGAATGATCTTTGTGAAAATATCCGTGACTGCCTATTTCGTGCCCCTCTTCCAAAATTCTCAAAAGAATTTCTTCATTATCNNNNATTATCGTCCGCCCAACAGCCTCCGACGAAAAACGTCGCCTTTGCGCCGTGTTCTTTTAACACGTCGAGTATTCCCTCCACTATCTCGCTGCCCTCGTAAACGTTGAACATTAAACTTACCCCGTCGCCGTCTCTGTTTCCGTTATAAATGGGTTCGTAACTGTTTTTGCCGGAAATAACCACTACTTCGTTCGGTATAAAGCATACGCCCGCAACGCCTACGACTAAAACGAGCAGAATACAAGCGGTTATAACGTTCAATCCCTTATTACTTATTTTTTTCAAATAAATCACCTCTATACAATATATTAAAAATTTTATTGTTTTATTATATAAAATATGCTATAATATACGTATGAGTTGGCTAAACGGAAAAACTATATTGATAAGCGGAATATCTTCCGGCATAGGTAAAGCATTCGCCCAAAAGTTTATAAAAGATTACGATTGCACCGTATACGGGATAGCAAGAAATCAAGAAAAGATATTAAAATTTAAAGAAGAACTCGGCGAAAAAGCGGCAAATTTAAAAGAATTTTTTCTGTTCGACGTTTCCGTCGAATCTAACTGGCAAAACCTCGCACAAGTACTTATAAATAAAAATATAAGTATAGATATCGTTATAAATTGCGCAGGTTTTCTACCGCCTTTTAAAAAATTCGAAAACGTGTCAGGCGATACGATGAAAAGAGTTTTAGACGTCGATTTTTTCAGTTGCGTTTATTCGGTAAAACACTTACTCCCGTTAGTTAAAAAAAGCGAAACGCCTGCAATAATAAACGTTTCGTCGAGTGCGGCATTAGCAACTTTCGCCGGAATAAGCGGTTACAGCGCCGCAAAAGCGGCGTTAAAACAGTTTACGCTTTCTTTAGCGGAAGAATATCGTGGCGAAATTTATTTCGGCTGTATTTGCCCGGGTTTTACCGAAACAAATATTTTCACCGATCACGATATAATCGATAAAGAACGTAAATTTATAAGTAAAATCTCATCGTCGTGCGATAAAATAGTCGGCAAAAGCATTAAAAGAATAAAAAAGAAAAAAACTTTAAGCGTTATCGGTTACGACGCAAAACTTATGAATTTTTTCTATAAACTAATGCCTATTACAACCGCTAAAATAATTACTTCTATTCTGAGAAAATCTAAATTTGAAATGTTCGGCGATATATAAAAACGAGGCTGTCGCATCAAGCGATAGCCTCGTTTCTGTATTATTTAATATTCTATTAAATTGAATGATGATTTAACAAGTTTTTTAGCCTCGATAATATCTTTTACCGACTTATCGTAAAGCAGTTGAGAGAGCACGTTGCCGATTGCAGTCGCTTCGACGGGGCCGCATACGACTTTTCTCCCCGATTTTTTAGCGGTGAGTTTATTGAGATAGTCGTTTTGGCATCCTCCCCCGACGATATTTATCGTATTGAACTTATAACCCGTAATCTTTTCCAGATTATCTATCGCTTTTGCATAGCAAACAGCGAGACTGTCATACACGCATAGCGCCAATTCACCCGGAGTTTCGGGTACTTTTTGATTGGTTTCCATGCAGTAAGACTGAATTTCACCTATCATACTTTCGGGAGATAAAAATCTTGCGTCGTTTACGTCCACAATACTGTCAAAATCTTTTACTTCTTCCGCTAAACGAACGTAATCTGCCCAGTTGTATTTTTTATCGTGTTCTTTTCTTACGCTTTGGATCATCCAAAGTCCCATTATATTTTTCAAAAATCTTGTCGATTTATTATATCCGCCCTCGTTGGTGAAATTTTCTTTCAACGCTATCTCAGACGAAATTGCCTTCGGTATTTCTATTCCGAGAAGGGACCAAGTACCGCTCGATATGTATAGAGGCATATCGGTTTCGGGAACTGCCATTACCGCGCTTGCCGTATCGTGAGTTGCCGGTAAAACGACGTTCGTATCGAACCCGACTTCCGCCGCTATTTCCGGTTTAAGCCTCCCGACTAAAGTAGCAGGCTGAGATAATTCTTTAAAAAGTTTTTCGGGAAGTTCTAAATCTTTGATCGTGTCAAAGTCCCAATCGCGGGTTGCGGCGGATAATAAGCCGCTTGTCGACGCATTGGTAAACTCATTTTTCTTGACTCCGGTAAGCAAAAAGTTGAAAAAGTCGGGCATCATCAAAAATCTTTCCGCTTTATCTAATTTGCCGGTCAATTTATCGGCGTATAACTGGTAAACGGTATTATAGATCTGAAATTGCGAGCCGGTCCTTTTATAAAGCTTTTCAAAAGGCACTATTTCGTGAACTCTTTTTATCGGATCTTCCGTCCTCGAATCTCTGTATGCAAAGACGTCGCCAATAACGCAATCGTCTTTATCGAGCAAGGCATAGTCCACTCCCCACGTATCAATTCCGATACTATCGGGAATTTTGCCGACTTTTTTACATTCTTTCAACCCCTCGATAATGTTGACAAATAGTTTCTTGTAGTCCCAAATCAAGTGTCCGTCTTTTTCTTCCATTCCGTTTTCAAAGCGGTAAATTTCTTCGAGTTCGAGTTTTCCGTCTTTTATATAAGACAAAATATGTCTGCCGCTTGACGCACCTATATCTATCGCAAGATAATATTTCATAATTTTCTCCTTTGTTTAAATAATAACTTATTTTAACAAAATAATCAAGTAAATTCGGATATTACATATAAAAATCGTATTTTTTAATTTCTGCTTTAATTTTTTCTATCGCTTTTTTCTCTATTCTCGATATGTATGAACGCGAAATTTTCATAAGCGCCGCCACTTCCCTTTGAGCGAGAGGTCTGCCGCCCTTTAATCCGTATCTCAAACAAATAATTTTATACTCCCGTTCGGTAAGACAAACTTTTATTATTTCCATAAATTTGTCTTTTAATATTTTGTTCTCCACCTTATCGAGCAGATTTTCATCTTGCTCGGAAACGATATCCATCAAAGTTAATTCGTTTCCGTCTTTGTCCGTCCCTACGGGATCTGAAAGCGATATTACGCCTTTATACTTTTTATTTGCCCTTAAAAGCATCAAAATTTCGTTCTCTATACATCTCGCCATATACGTCGAAAGTTGCGTTCCTTTGCTCGGTGTATATGTGTTTATCGCTTTTATTAAACCTATCGAGCCTACGGATATCAAATCGTCGCTGTCTTCTGCGCCCTGATATTTCTTCGCTATATGCGCTACCAGCCTTAAATTATGCCGTATAAGAATATCCTTCGCTTTTAAGTCGTTATTTTCTCTGTATAAAGTCAAATATTTCTTCTCTTCTTCAGGGGTTAGCGGTTTTGGAAACGAATCCCCGACAACCGAAGAACAGAAGAAGATAAATTTCCCCGCTAAAAAGTGCAAAAAATCAAAAAACATACATACTACCTCAGTAATATGTATGTCGAATTATGTAAAATTATGTTGTCATTTTATATCTTTGGCGCACTTCGGACAAGTGCTACACATATTGCAAGCATTACAATTCCGACTGCAATTTTCATTTTCTTCCATATCGTACAAACGCATAAATTCTTCGTAAACTTCAGTCATTAAGTCGTCGTCATCGATCGGCAATAAAACGTCTTCGCCGTTTTCTTTGCCCATTGCAAATACCACGACTTCGTCGTCCTCTTCGTCATCTTCTGTTTCTGCCGGCTGAAAAAATACGTACTTTCCGCCTTTATATTCTATTGTACCTATATGAATAAATTTTAAGACGTCGCCGGCGTCGCCCGTAAGTTCTATAACTTCATCAAAGTCGTCATTGCCCTGAAAATCGCTCATATTACTCTCCTTTATTTTTAATTTTAGCAAGATAATCTTCCAATATATACGACGCAGCTATCTTATCAATCACGTCTTTTCTCTTATCACGGCGCATATCTGCCTCTAACAGTAAGCGCCTCGCTTCTTTTGTCGTAAACCGTTCGTCTGCCGTAACTATTTCTATATCTGTCGCTTTTTTCAATTCTGAAATAAAAAACTCGGTCTTTTGCGTTTGCTCGGAAACCGAGCCGTCGAAGTTCACCGGCAATCCGCATACGATAGTTTCCGCATCCTTTGACTTCGCCAAATTCACCAGATACTCTACGTCTTTTTTAAGATTTTTGCGCCAATACGTTTCCAGCGGCAACGCCATATCTCCGAACGGATCGCTTATTGCAATACCTATTCTTTTATCTCCTATATCGAAAGCAATTATTCTTCCCAAATCGCTACTCCTTATTTTTACGTTTTTCGACCTATTACAACATTTTATGTATATTTTACGCCAATTTTCGCATACTGTCAACGGAAGAATACGAAGGGGGTAAAATGGAAAAGGATTTTGCAATCGGTCTTGCAATGGGGCTTGTCGGTGGCGCACTTATAGTCGCTAATTCGTACAAAGCAAGAAAACTCGTTAAAGACGGACAAAATCAAATTAAAAACAAGGCGGCGTCGATCTGTAAACAAAAAAAGTCAGACGACTATGACGACTTGGAAGATTGATTCTGTGTAAACTCTTATAAGCGCCGCTTTTTAGCGGCGCTTATTTTGTCGAATTTCCGGTTGCTATTAAATTAGCGTCGCCGCAAATATTTTCAATCAAAATATCGCCGATTTTAATAGGCGCCTTACATATACGCTCGTTTATTATTCCCATTACGTCAAACATTTTATATTTTTCTATCGGTTTATCCGTCTTTACGGGAACGAGTTCTCCCCTATCGGTTTTAATCGTACTCGTCACCACTCTCTTGGGACAAACGACTTCGTTTTCGGCATACATTTTACCTCTCGGACAACTGTTGCCTTTAACCGAAACCACTTTACCGCCATCGAGTTCGACTTCTATTTGACAACCGACCGGACACTCTATGCAAGTAAGTTCTTTTCTTTCCATTACTCCTCCAAAACCACGGTCAAATTATCGTTTATACCGCTTAAAACTTCCTTTGTTAAAATCAAGGTTTCCATTTCTCCGGGAACAGCAGCTTTTTTCTTTCTCGCAATTATCTCTCTTTCGCCAGAAAGAACTTTTATAGTACAATTTTTAAACGTATTGCGAACTCTGAAAAATAATTTGACAGGCTCTACAATATCGGTATCTATCTTCTGCGGCAATACGTAACTTATGTTTTTGCCGTTTATTATGTCGATAGATTTATGTTCTTTCGCTCCTGCCTTTACATACTCTGCGGCGCCTTTACCGGCTATCTCCGATTCTTCAGATACGAAATCGACCAAATCGTGAACTTGAAGCACGTTTCCGCATGCGAAAATACCGCTTACTTCAGTCTCTCTGTTTTGATAAACTATAGCGCCTTTCGTGCCTTGCGAAAGTTTTATCCCCGCCATAAGCGTCAATTCGTTTTCAGGTATCAAGCCTACTGAAAACAAGACAGTATCACAATCGATATGCATTTCGGTTCCGCTAATTGGTTTTCGATTCTCATCGACCTCTGCCGCCACTATGCCGCTGACTCTGTCTTTCCCTTCGATTTTTACGATAGTATGGTTGAGATACAGCGGAATATCAAAGTCGTTTAAACATTGAACTATATTTCTCTTTAAACCGCTCGAATACGGCATTATTTCAAATACGGCATGGACTTTTGCGCCCTCTAACGACATTCTTCTCGCCATTATAAGTCCTATATCGCCCGAACCTAAAATTACCACGTTTTTCCCAGGCAAATAGCCCTTTAAATTAACGTACTTTTGTGCAGTTCCGGCAGAATATATCCCCGCCGGCCTCGTTCCGGCAATATTGAGCGCACCCTTGCTACGCTCTCTGCAACCCATTGCGAGTATTACCGCTTTCGCCTTTATTTTAAATACTCCGTCTTGCGGATTGATAGCCGTTATCTCTTTGTCTTTCGACAAAGAAAGCACCATAGTGTTTAAACGAACTTCAATTTCTCTGCTTTCGACTTCTTTTATAAATCTGTCGGCATACTCGGGACCTGATAGACTCTCTTTAAAACGGTTTAAGCCAAACCCGTTATGAATACATTGATTCAATATTCCGCCGAGTCGCTCGTCTCTTTCTAATATAATTATATTTTTTACGCCGTTATCATAGGCGGAAACCGCCGCAGCAAGTCCGGCGGGGCCTCCTCCTATTATGGCAATATCGTATTCCGTCATTTTGTTCTCCCCGTCAAAAGCAATGAGTCTCCGCCTTTTTTGGTAACTTCATCGATTGGCATATTCAACTCTCTCGCTATAATTTCTGCGACGGAAGGTTGACAAAATCCGCCTTGACATCTGCCCATTCCGGCTCTGGTTCTTCTCTTGACGGCGTCGATATCTTTGGCAGGAGGATTTTCTTTTATTGCCCTCACTATCTCTCCTTCAGTGATCTGCTCACACCTACATATTATTTTGCCATAGCGAGGATCTGCTTTTATTATTTCATTCTTTTCTTCATCAGAAAGATTTTTAAAGAAATAATCTGCACGCCTTGTCGGGTTAAAATTGCTTTTTTTATCTGTATTTATAAGTTTTGAGACCAAATTTTCGACTACGTACTCGGCTATCGCCGGAGCGGAAGTCAGGCCCGGCGATTCTATACCGGCACAATTTATGAAACCGTGTTTTGCCTTACTTTCTTCAATTATAAAATCATGCCTGT
>CAJOMT010000070.1 GCA_905235815.1 uncultured Clostridia bacterium | reverse complement strand
GAAAACGATATTTTGACCATACCGTTATACGAAGTGTTTTTATTAGCGGACGATTTATCGCAAAATGCGGAACTTGTAGGCGGTATTTAATTTGCATTTCTATTTCCCAAAACTGAAATATATTTAATTTTGGGAAACGAAAACGTTTTATAAGATGGATAGATTTGTATTTTAAAGAGAGTATTGTTATGCAGAAAACTTCTATACGTTTTTTTGAGAATATCCCCGTCCGCGCCGTTTGGGAAGAAGAAACTTCCAAATGGTGGTTTTGCGCTGTGGACGCCATTGAAGCGCTTACCAAAAGCAAAAATCCGCGTATTTATTGGGCGACTATAAAGAGAAGGAATAATCAGTTGATTGCAATTTGTAAACAACTGAAATTAAAAGCAAAAGACGGAAAGTTTTACAATACCGACGTGGTGGATGGAAAAGGGCTTAACACGGTAATTGCTTTAATTCCGAGTAAAAAATCGGATATTTTTGCAAAGTGGCTTAAAAATATGGAAACGTCGCTTGACGAAAAGAGCAAGCAAAAGGCTTACGAACTTTTCGAGAGCGGGTTTATAAACGAAATCGAAGTCGGCACGACAAAAGGCTTACGGCAAATACACGGATATATTTTCGGTGGGCTTTACGACTTCGCGGGGCAAATAAGGACGTGTAATATTGCAAAAGGCGGTTTTGCGTTCGCGCCCGCTATGTATTTAGAAGATAACCTTGCACAAATTGATAAAATGCCCGAAGATAGTTTAGAGAGTATCGTCAAAAAATACGTGGAAATGAATATCGCACACCCGTTTATGGAAGGCAACGGCAGAAGCACGAGAATCTGGCTTGACCTTATATTAAAAAAGAACTTAAAAATGTGCGTTGATTGGAGCAAGATTGATAAAAACGAATATCTTTCGGCGATGAAAGACAGCATAGTTGACAGTTCAAAAATTTTCGCGCTTATCAAAAACGCATTAACGGTCGAAACCGACAACCGCGAAATCATAATGAAAGGAATTGATTATTCCTATTATTACGAAGAAATTGAATAAAAGGTTTAATAATTATAACTAAAACTTATTTAATCGCTCTGACCGTAAAAAGTTGGGGTGATTTTTTATCTTTATCTTAAAGAATTTCTTTGAAAAAACGAACAACTTACTTGATAATTTCGACAGATTATGATACAATATACAAAATACCACTTTGGGGGTACTTTTATGGCTGTAAGTTATAATAAATTATGGAAACTTTTAATTGACAAAAAGATGACTAAAAATGCCCTGCGCATAAAGGCGGACATGTCTTCTTCTACTATGGCTAAAATGAGCAAGAACGAAACAGTCTCTATGGACGTAATGCTCCGTATCTGTAATGTGTTAGACTGTAATATCGGTGATATTATGGACGCAGAAAAGGAAGAGGTGTAGTAATGGATGTTTTTAATAAAAAAGATCTGTCCGAAACCGATATTTGCATGAAATTCATTACCCCTGCACTAATTAAAGCGGGGTGGAATGAGTTTACGCAAATGCGTAGAGAGTATTCTATTACAAAAGGACGGATAATTGCTCAAGGGAGAACTTGCAAAAGAGAAAAGTCTTTAAGAGCGGATTATGTGTTATTTTATAAGCCAAATAAACCCATAGCAATTATTGAAGCTAAAGATAACAATCACTCAAATGGAGATGGTATGCAACAAGCCTTGAACTACGCTAAAATGATGGACATACCTTTTGTTTTCTCATCGAATGGTGACGGTTTTCTTTTCCATAATAAGTATATTACGGAAGGTGAAATCGAGGTCACTCTCTCTTTAGATCAATTCCCTTCGCCCGATACATTATGGGAAATGTATCATGAACAAAACCATATAAACACATCGCAGGACAAAATAATAGACGAACCGTATTATTTAGACAATCCAGATAAACAACCCCGCTACTATCAAATGAATGCCATCAATAAAACGGTTGAAGCGATAGCAAAAGGCGAAAACCGTATTTTGCTTGTAATGGCAACTGGAACGGGAAAAACATATACCGCATTCCAGATTATTTGGCGTTTGTGGAAAGCAGGAATAAAGAAGCGTATTTTATTTCTTGCAGACCGTACAGCATTGATTTCACAAACTTTTAGCAGAGACTTTGCACCGTTTAAAGATAAAATGACTTGGGTAACCAAGCAAAATTTTGATACGGCACATGAAATATATCTTGCATTATATCAAGGTTTGACTGGAGAAGATGAAGACGCAAATAGTTTGTTTAAACAGTTTAGCCCGAATTTTTTTGATTTAGTTGTTGTTGACGAATGTCACCGGGGTAGCGCAAAAGCCGACAGTCAATGGCGTGAAGTTTTAGAATACTTTACCACTGCTACTCAGATAGGTATGACTGCTACTCCGAAAGAAACGAGTACGGTTTCCAATATTGATTATTTTGGCGAACCTATTTATACATATTCGCTTAAACAAGGTATATCTGACGGATTTCTTGCGCCATATCGTGTTATAAGGGTGTTTTTTGACAAAGACATTGAAGGCTTTATTCCATATAACGGTCAACTTGACGATAACGGCGAAGTTATAGATAATCGTGTTTATAATACAACGGATTTTGATAAAAACATTGTTCTCGAAAAAAGGACTAAACTTGTAGCAAAAACAGTTTCCGACTATCTGAAAAAACACGATTGCAGAATGGATAAAACCATTTTCTTTTGCGTTGATCAGGAACATGCTGACCGTATGCGTCAAGCCTTAATAAACGAAAACGCCGATTTATATGCAGAAGACGAAAGGTATGTTATGCGTATAACTTCAAATGACGAAGAAGGCGTTAAACAGCTTGATAATTTCCGTGATGTAGAAAGTAACTATCCTACCCTTGTAACAACGTCAAAGTTGTTATCGACCGGCGTTGATATACCAACCGTCAAATTTATTGTATTAGACTCTAATATTCGGTCAATGACGGAATTTAAGCAGATAATCGGTCGTGGCACGCGTGTAAGAGAAGATTTGGGTAAAATGTATTTTACTATTTTTGATTTTCGTGATGTTACAAGACTTTTCCACGACCCTGATTTTGACGGACCTATTGAACAGCAAGAAGATTATGAACCGTCAAAACCCGATACTGAACCTGAAACTCCGCCTAAAGTTGTTACGCCTGATTCAGAGCGTAGAAAAAAATATATGTTGGGCGACACAACGGTTACTGTAATTCAAAAGCATGTGCAGTACCTTGATAAAAATGGAAAACTTATTACCGAAAGTCTTGTAGATTATACAAAGAAAAACGTGCAAAACCGATTCTCTTCACTTAACGAATTTCTTAGCGCATGGAACGATGCCGATAAAAAACAGGTTATCGTAGAAGAATTTGAGCAACGCGGGATTTCTTTTAACGATTTGTGTGAAGAAATCGGAAAAGACCTTGATCCTTTCGATTTGATACTACACATTGTATTTGACCAAGCACCGCTTACCAGAAAAGAGCGTGCCGAACATGTTCGTAAACGTAATTATTTTACTAAATACGGTGAAAAGGCGGCGGAAATTCTTGATGTTCTGCTTACGAAATATGCAGATAGCGGACTTGAAGATCTTGAGAACGTTGATATCTTAAAAGTCGATCCTATCAAACAGTACGGAACGCAAGTTTATATTGTAAATACGATTTTCGGCGGTATAGAAAATTATCGTAAAGCGATTAAAGAATTAGAAGCGGCGATTTATGCCGCGTAAGGAGGAGAATTATGTTTGAAAACATCAAAGCAAAGCGCGAACAAAAGATTCAGGAAGAACAAGAAAAATTGAACCAGCAAATCCAAGCAGAGAGAAATCGTCTGGCATCATTAAGCGAAAAAGAGTTGCTGATTGAAGCGATTATTGAATTGAAAAAGCTTAAGTATAATAGCAGAATCATATCTTCTCAATGCGACGAAATTGCACGAAGAATAGTAATTTGGAGCAACTAATAAAACAAGCAAGGAGATACCATCGCCATGGCAATGTCAGCATTGATAAAATCGTTAGAAGATATAATGCGTAAAGACGCAGGTCTTAACGGTGACGCACAATATATAGAACAGATTACTTGGCTTTTATTCTTAAAGGCATTTGACGCTAAAGAAATGGAGTGGGAATTCCGTTCCGATTATCACGGGGTTATTCCCCAAGGTTATCGCTGGCGTGATTGGGCAACAGATAAAGAAGGTATTACGGGAGATGCTCTAATTGCCTTTGTAGATAAACTATTCACGACACTGAAAAAACTCGATGCATCCGACGGTGATATGCGTAAATTTGTTGTCCGTAACGTTTTTGAAGACATAAACAACTATATGAAGTCGGGCATTTATTTGCGCCAGCTTATAAATCGAATTAACGAGAAGGTCGATTTTATTGACGCAACTCAAAAACATACTTTTAACGATTTATATGAAGGCATGCTTAAAGATTTACAGAGTGCGGGAAGAGCGGGCGAATTTTACACTCCACGCCCCGTAACTAACTTTATTGTGGAAAAGGTTGATCCGAAACTTGGAGAAACGGTTTTGGACCCCGCTTGCGGTACCGGTGGTTTTCTTACCAGCACTATTGCGCATTTCGGTAGCATAAAAACGACGGAAGAACTTGAAAAGTTGCAAACAACAATAAACGGCTGGGAGAAAAAACCGCTTCCGTATTTACTTGCAATGACTAATCTTATATTACACGATATTGAAGTGCCACAGATTCGCCATCAAAACTCTTTGGGGCGTCCACTGTCCGATTATTCGGCAAAAGACCGTGTAGACGTAATAGTAACTAATCCGCCGTTCGGTGGTGCGGAAGACGCTACAATCAAAAAGAACTTTCCGACCGAAGTGCAAACAAGTGAAACGGCCGATTTATTTATGGCACTCATAATGAACTTGCTAAAAGACCGTGGTCGCTGTGGCGTGGTGTTGCCTGACGGGTTTATGTTCGGCGACGGCGTAAAAGCAACGATTAAAGATAAATTATTAAAAGAATACGGATTACATACTATTATTCGCTTGCCACAGGTTTTTAAGCCTTATGCAAGTGTAAACACGAACTTATTATTCTTCCAAAAAGGTGTTGCAAGTCGTGGCGTGTGGTTCTATCGGCTTGATTTGCCCGAAGGCGTGAAGAGTTTTACCAAAACAAAACCGATGCAGGATAAACATTTCGACCCCGTGCGTGAGTGGTGGGACGATAAAAAAGCCATTAACATTGACGGGTTCGATAAGGCAAGGTTTTATACGGTAGAAGAACTGCGCGTCTTAAATTATGATTTTGATAAATGCTGTCCGTTCCCGCATGAAGAAGAGGAAATTCTTGAGCCGAAAGATTTGATTGCCCGTTATCAAGCAGAACGTACAGAAATTAATGCAGATATAGACCGTATTTTAGCGGACGTTACGGCAAAACTGGGGGGCAATGCATGACAGCGCAGGATTTGAAAAATTCCATTCTCCAGCTTGCCGTGCAAGGAAAACTGGTGCCGCAGGACCAAAACGACGAACCGGTGTCGGAATTGCTGAAACGGATTCAGTCGGAGAAAGAGCGGCTGATAAAAGAGGGAAAACTCAAGAAAGAAAAAACCCTTCCGAAAATCACGGAAGAAGATGCTCCATTTGATATTCCAGCCAGTTGGAGATGGCTTCGGCTGGGGGACTTCTGTGCGGTTTATAACGGGGACAGTATTAATGCAACCGTAAAACAGGAAAAGTATTCAAAACCGTGTGACGGCTGGGATTTTATCGCAACAAAGGACATAGGATTTGATCACGTTATCAACTATCAAAATGGCATCCGAATCCCATTTCAAGAGGCAGAATTCAAGGTCGCCCCTGCAGGGAGCGTTCTGCTTTGCATGGAAGGCGGAAGTGCCGGCAAAAAAATAGGCATATTGGACAGAGATGTATGTTTTGGAAATAAACTCTGTTGCTTTACGCCCATAACAGTTCACAACACATATTTGTATTATTATTTGCAGTGTCCGCAGTTCTTTTCGGACTTTATTGAATCAATGACAGGATTAATCGGTGGCGTAGGAGCAGCAAAGCTAAAGAATATCGCCATTTCTATTCCACCGCTTGCCGAACAGCAGCGCATCGTTGCCAAAATTGAAGAACTGATGCCGCTGGTGGAGGAATATGGAAAGGCGGAAGAACGACTGACCGCGCTGAACGCCGAGTTCCCGGACAAGCTCCGCAAATCCATTTTGCTGCAGGCGATTCAGGGTAAACTCACCGACCGCGATCCCGCCGACGAACCCGCCTCCGAACTGCTGAAACGCATCCGCGCCGAAAAAGAACATCTCATCAATGAGGGCAAGATCAAAAAAGATAGACGGACGGAAGAATTGGGTATACCAGCGGTAGAAGATATTACATTTGAAATTCCACTTGGTTGGGAATGTGTTTATTTAGGAAGCATTTTGAATAAGTTAACCGATGGAACACATAAAACCCCGAAATATACAAATTGTGGCATCAAATTTGTTTCTGTGAAAGATATGAGTAATGGAGTCCTTTCTTTGGAAAATACGAAGTACATCTCTGAAAAAGAGCATAATGAATTATATCTAAGATGTGATCCTATGCGTGGAGATATGTTGCTTTCAAAAGTTGGGACAACTGGAGTACCTGCAATAGTTGACACAGACGAGCCGTTTAGTTTATTTGTAAGCGTGGCATTACTTAAATATAATCATAGTTGTATCAATGAGCAGTTCTTCTA
>CAJOMT010000069.1 GCA_905235815.1 uncultured Clostridia bacterium | reverse complement strand
TTCGTAAACCTGAGTCCTCGATCTGAATATAGCAATACATAAGTCCATACTTATTTCTCCTTAATAGTTTTAAAGAGGGTAAGCCGAATGAAAATAAAGAGCATTTTGCGACTAACTTGCTAATATATTATATTATCGGAAGTTAGAGCCAAGCGACACTATAGTGTCATTTGGCTATAACTGATGGTTATTCAATCTGTGATACAAGCAAAAACATTGTTTTTGCTTGTGGTTTGCGTTAGCAAACTTAAATTTGTGCGTTAGCAAAATTTAACATCACACAGATTATACTGTAATTTTAAAATTTTTTTTACAGGGAAACTATGATTTATTTTGACAATGCCGCTACGGGCGGTTTTAAACCGAACCAAGTTATCGACTCTACCCTCTACGCAATTAAATATCTGAGCGCAAACGCCGGCAGAAGCGGACATAAACTCTCCGTTCTCGCCTCTAAAGAAGTTTACGAAACAAGAAAACGTCTCGGGGAATTTGTGGGAAACCGCTCTTTGGAAAGAATAGTGTTCACTCATAACTGCACCGACGCTTTAAATAAGGCAATCTTCGGAATCTGCGACGAAAATTCGCATATCGTTACCACGGTTACCGAACATAACAGCGTTCTGCGCCCGCTCTACGAATTGCAAAAAAGAGGCGCAAAAGTCACTTTCGTTAAGCCCAAAACGTCTTTCGTTACCGCAGACGATATTGCCGCCGCAATAGACGACGATACCGACCTCGTAATAGTCAACGGCGTTTCTAACGTTACGGGCGCCGAAAACGACATAGACGGAATAGGTACGCTTTTAAAAAATACCGACACCGTCTTTATGGTAGACGGCGCTCAAATGGCAGGACATAAAAAAATAAATATGTCAAAACAAAATATAGACGTATTATGCCTCGCCGGACATAAAGGTCTTTACGCCATTCAGGGTATAGGCGCTATCGCATTCGGGGAAAAAGCAAAACTTAAACCGACCGTTTTCGGCGGCACGGGAACGGATACTTTCAACGAATCCATGCCAGACAATTACCCCGAACGTTTAGAGGCAGGAACTCTCGCTCTCCCCGCTATCCTCTCCTTAAAAGAAGGAATAGGATATGCGAAAAACAATGCGGCGTATATTCAAAACCAACTGTCGGCATTGACGGAATTTA
Organism: uncultured Clostridia bacterium; assembly: GCA_905235815.1. GTDB lineage: Bacteria > Bacillota > Clostridia > Christensenellales > Borkfalkiaceae > UBA10281. The sequence goes on along the minus strand of CAJOMT010000069.1, from coordinate 7,870 downwards.
TGATTTCAAACCTGACGCTCAGACCGTATATTAAACTTTACTCTATCCCCAATCAATACGGCATAGTGGCGTTCTCGCATACCGAAATACCCTCGCAAGAACTCGCACAGATATTATCCGATAAATACGATATAGCGGTGAGAGGAGGATTTCACTGCGCACCGCTTATGCATAAATTTTTAAATACCGAAAAATTCGGGCTGGTAAGAGTAAGCTTTTCCGCACAGAACACGAGGCGGGAAATTTCGGCGTTCCTCGCCGCCATAGACGAAATATCTATGTCGGCGTAAAATGTTTCAGTCCTTGATTCTTTTTACTATTTTTTCGAGCATTTTCCTTTGTTTGTCATTTAGCATAGGCGAAATTGTTTCCGCAAATTTATCTATATCTTCGTTCTTTAAAGTGCCGTTCTTTTTGCCGCGCTCAGCCTCTTCGATTATGGCTTTCATTACCTCATCGCCACTCTTGCCCTCATATTTTGCCGCCAAATCGGAAAACATCGAAAATACGTCTTGCTCGGATACGTTCTCTTCTTTTTTATAACTGTCGAAATCTTTCATAATTCGTCCTCAATCTATAAATATGCCGCCGCCCAAAAAAAATGTTAAATAGGTGTTTAAAATGAATTTATTGCCTTTGATTATTCTGTTTTTACTTTTAAAAAACGACAAATTTGCCGGAATAAAAGATTTCCTCGCAAAAATCGACTTCGCATCGTTCGCACCCTTGCTTAAACTAATCGGCGCAAACGATAAAATTATCGAATTCCTTTCTTCGGAAAAATTTTCGGAACTGTTAAGCGGTAACGCCTCTCCGTCTGAATTTGCCGACCTCGTTTCCTCGTCGGACGGGCTTTTCAGTAAAAAAAATTCGCCCGAACAAAGTTCGGACGAAAATATTACGGATTTTAAATTGAACCCGATAAAAGACGTGGCTTCCTCGGATATAGAAGAAGATTTGGGTAGTTTTTTTTCTTAAAGATTTTAACCAATGCATTTCAAATCCGAACCCGTCATAACGCCGCTATTTCGGACAATTTAACGCAAATTCTCTCTTGTAGTATTTGTATACGACTGCGCTCGCCTTTTCGGCGTTATGATATTTTATACCTTAAATAGAGTATTTTGCAGTCATTTTTGGTGAGGGTGAACAGAATAGAATACAAATTCATTCTGCGAAAACTCGCCGAAAAGGGCGCAAAAGACTCATTTAAGGCGTGTTCGGATTTGAAATGCATTGGTTTAGAGCAGCCGCTAAAACGTAATCGCCTTCGCCATATTCCGCTTCAATACATTTATCGCCTATCAGCGACTTGGTTATTCCCGTGCCGTGAATACAAGTATCGGTCAGCGGCCAGTAAATTTTAGCGGTCGTCAAACTGATGGCGTCGCCATAACCTTTGTGTTCGAAAGTGCTTTGCATAATCCCTTTGCCGTAAGTCCTATAGACGTAACCATCGTTCGTATTCTGCCCGGCAAGTACTACCTTTACTTTATCGGTCTTATCGTAGTCGAGTACGGCGCCCATCAACAATTCGGAAGCGGACGCAGAATTTATATCCGCTAAAAATATTATGTTATTAAACCCGTAAGACGAATAATCGACAGCACCGGAATTAAAAGGGATTTGCGTACCGTCTTTATATATCGACTTGGCAATAACTTGTCTGGTGCCGCTATCTGAGTCTATCAGATGCGCGGCTATTTTTTGCGCCAACGAGATATATCCGCCGCCGTTACTTCTTAAATCAAATATCAGATTTTTCTTGCCGTCATCCTTGAATTTTTTCATTACGTTATCTATCTGCTGTGCCGAACCTTTTAAATCGTTCGAAAGGCCGTTGAACTCAACGTAACGAATATAAGCCGTTTCCGTATCGAATTCGGCTATCGGCGTTTCGTCGTATTTTACCAATTCCATTTTGCCCGAATCGTCGCTATAACGGTAACTGCCGCTATTGTCCGAATAGTACACGTAAGTTTCTTGATATTCACTCTTTTTTAAGGCAAATTCTTTCTCGTCTTCTCCGTATAATATTTTTATTTCCAACTCCTTGCCTGTCTGTATATCATTAAGAATCGAAATTATTTCGCTTGACGAAGAAACAGATTGATAATCGCCGCTGTCCGGCGCTTTTATCGCAGTTACTTTGCCGCCTTTTTGTATTCCCGCTTTTTCCGCCGGAGAATTGCCTACTACCCTATATATTTCCGTTCCGGCAAATACTACGCCTATTCCGGCGTGAGAACCGACCGAATCTTGTTTTAACGCTTCGTACTCGTCGGCAGTATAATAACGAGAATAACGGTCCAATAAGCTGTTGCCCATTATACTTACGTAATCGTCGCTGTCCTCTAAATAATAATTTTTATAGGTATCTATTATAAATTCGAGTGAACTTAAGTCCGTTCTTTCACTTGTCGATTTTCTCGTGAAATATCCACCGAAAAAACTTGCAACCATAAGCCCTACTTGTACTATAACTGCGACAATTACAAATTTTTTAGCAATCCTCATTAACTTTACTCCAAAATTTTATTTATTAAAGTTATGATTTTAAACGTTACCGCATCCTGAAACTTCCTTATATCGAGCCCCGTTTCGCGGTCTATTTTGTCGAGTCTGTACATTAAAGTGTTTCTGTGCATATAAAGTTTCCTCGCAGTTTCGCTGACGTTTAAACTCGTTGCGAAAAATTCGTCCGCAGTGGTAAGCATGTCGCTGTCCGAAAATATCTTCTTTGCATTAGGCTCCACGAGAACGTCGAGCATCTCTTGAAGTTTATACTTTGGCATATCTTCGAGCATCTTTATCAAAACGTACTCCTTATAAGTGGAAACAAGCGAATTCTCCATAAATATCTCGCTCATTTTAACCGCGGATAGCGCTTGATGATACGACACGGCACATTCTCCGAATCCCGAAACTGTTCCGCCTACGCCGACCTTTATCGTTATCCCGTATTCTTCGTATACGGATTGCGATAACATATATGCAAATTCGGTTATCGTTTGATCCGTATCGCCCGTCTGCGAGTCCAAAAATCTTATGTACGCAATGGAGTTCTCGTCGGTAACGCACGTTATAGCCGACGTGCCTTCCTCAAAATGCTCTAAAAAGTTAAGAACGTCGCCGTTATTCTCCGCATTCGACGTAATTACTACGTAAACCACGCAAGAACTTGTCGAAACCTTGAATTTGTTCATATATTTTTTTATATTCGCACTCTGCTCGTTGCCTAAAATTATGGACTTTAACGACTCCTCTTTTATTGCGGTGGACTCCTTTACCGTTCCGTTCTCAAAAAGGGCGACTATAAGCCCCGCATAAACTTTTTCCGCTTCGCCGTCGCCGTCGATATATCCGACCATGCTCTCGGCTTTATACATAAACCTGAAATAAGTCTTATGCTTTAATGCGTCGCTCACTATTCCGTTTACCCTGTAATCCGCTCTGTCTACGACTTCGCCGTCGGTTAAAGTATAAAACGTATCGTCTAAATCCGAATATACTCTTACTTCCTTTCCGGTCTTTTCTTTTATCAGTTCCAAAAGTAAAATTATTCCGTATTCCATTATAGTATCTCCTTGACCTTACGCATAAATACGGTTGCGTCCTTTTTAGTCATTTTTAAATTCAAAAACGGCACTCTGTAATTATAGAAAAGTTCGTAAATTTCAAGTATTTTGTCCCCGTTTTCCACCTCGCTTTTTAAGTGGAACGCATTGTCTGAATACTCAAAACATTCGGATATCTTTTTGCAATTTAAAACTCTTTTGAGTTCCGTTTCCATATCTTTTAAAGCGAAAATTATATACGGCGCACAATTCTCGCCGCCGATATTCTCTATTAAAAAGTCGGATATTTCTATCCCGGAATAACCGTTTCTGAATTCGAAATCCGTTTCAAACCCTTGCGAAATTATCCACTCCGCTTTTCGCTTATCCCATTCGGTATTTTCCATTGCGACTACCGCCGCCAAAGAGTACAGTGCGCCGCCGTTGCCGCCGACAGTTACCGTTCCCATATTCATTTGCGCAACCGAGCAATCTTCGCCGTTATACGAAAACCGTACTCCGCTCTCCGTTTCGCAGAACTTCGCCTTTACCGCCTCTCTGTTTAACTTTTTCAAGTAGCCGCCGAAGTCGTCTATTCTCACGCCGAACCCGACGCTTAATGGTGAAAGAGGCAGAATTTTTCCGCTATTTAAAGCCTCTTTCGCTATTTTATCGACTTCTTCGTTATACTTATCGTTGCTATGCCCTTTGACTTTAACAAACTCTACGGACACTGCCCTCGCATACCGAAAAAATGCTCCTACGTAATAAATCGATATGGGGCTTTTAGCGTCCCAACGCCTTTCCGCCCACTCCGAAAGTCCGATATAATCGTGATATATTTTAAGGCGTGGATATCCGTTTATAAACGCCCACTTCACCGCCGTCAAGACGCCTGAAACTTCGCCGGCAATATTTCTCGACGACAAAAATTCCTTGGCGTTTCCTACGCCGGAAAACTCGCTCTTTTCGGATTTGGGCGAAATCGCTATTACTCCGTATGAATATGCGCCGATCTCCTCTGAAAAACTACCGTCCGTATATGCAACGGCGTAACCGTTTTTTACGTCCGAGTCGATTGCATTGTCGTAATAGTTCTCGCCGTTTAAAAAAGCTTCCGCTTCTTCCATCGTCCGAAAACTCTTATATTTATATCCCTTTTTATCCGACATATATTCAAGGCATTCCGCCCAATCGGTAAAAATTCTGGATTCTTCGCCTAAAAAAGCATAATACTTTCCCATTTATAATTAAGTTTACCACAATTAGGAAATTATTACAATTATATTTTAAAATTTTTCGTTTTTTTTACTCTTTTTACCGTTCAACTCATATAATAAACTATGTGTAAACGAAAATATGCGGTGGGAATAGTCGGAGCAACGGGGCTTATCGGCAGAAACTTTATTAAAGTTCTGGAAAAAAGAAACTTCCCCGTCGGCGAACTCAAACTCTTTGCCACCAAAAAAAGCGAAGGAAAAAAAATTCATGCGTTTTCACGCATAATAACCGTCGAAAATGCGACGAAAAACTCCTTTTCGGGGCTGGATATTGTATTCTTTACCGCCGGTAAAGACGCCGCCCTCTCTTTGGCAAAATACGCCGCCGAAAGCGGCGCTTTCGTAATAGACAATTCCAGCGCTTTCAGAAGCGACGTAAACGTTCCTCTCATCATTCCCGAAATAAATATGCACAAACTCGAATCGTACGACGGCAAGATTATATCCAACCCGAATTGCTCCACTATACAAGCAATCTTACCGCTTGCCGATATCTATAAAGAATACGGCTTAAAAAGGCTTATTATCTCGTCTTACCAGGCGGTCAGCGGCAGCGGACAAAAGGGAATAAACGATTTGACGAGATGCTTTGAGGGAAAGTCTCCGCTATTCTACCCCGTCGATATAGCGCACAATACGATATGCAAAATAGGCGAAGAACAAAGTAACGGCTATACCGACGAAGAAATTAAAGCGCTGTCAGAAACCAATAAAATTTTCGATATAGATATTCCCGTTTCCGCAACGTGCGTAAGAGTTCCGATAGAAAACTGCCACGGCGTAAGCGTAGAGGCGGAATTTTCAAAGGATTTCGATATTGAAGATATAAGGGCGAAAATCGGGCGAACAAAAGGCGTAAAACTAAAAAATTTGCCTAACCAAAGTTATGCAAACAAAAAAGACGAAGTGTTCGTCGGAAGAATAAGAAAAAGTACCGCATTCGAGCGTGGTATCGCTTACTTCGCCGTTGCCGACAATACGCTTAAAGGCGCAGGCTTAAACGCCGTGCAAATAGCGGAAGGCCTGATAGAATTGAAAAAATTATACTAAAACTGCGGAGCCGTTTTATTTCGGCTCCGCAGTTTTGTATTTTTATTCTGTTCTTAATGCCTCTACGGGATTCTTCCTCGCCGCCGCACGTGACGGTATAAGTCCCGAAATCAACGTCAAAACTACGCTTACCAAAATCATAATCAACGCATTACTCCACGTCAGATGCGCAATCACCGCAATCATTCCGCCCGAAACAGCCCCGACTATCACGTTGGCTAACAGCGTCAATAACCACGTCACCAAAACGCCGAATATTCCGCTCGCAAGCCCGATTATAAACGTTTCTGCATTGAATAGGTGCGACACGTCTTTCTTCCGACCGCCGAGAGATCGTATTATACCTATCTCTTTTACCCTCTCGACTACCGATACGTAAGTGATTATTCCGACCATTACGGTAGATACCACGAGCGACAACGCCGTAAATACGACCAGCGCATAAGTTATTACGTCGATGACGTTATTCATCATTCTTATCACTACTTCGACGGAATCGGTATATTTGATATGCTCTCTGCCGGAAACATTTAACGTCTTTTTCTTGACGGAAGTCGAACCTAAATCGCTTAAATCGTCTTTATAATCGTTAAATGTTACCGATTTTTCGTCGTTATTCCATAAGTTCAGATAATCGGTTACGAGATACTTATCGTCAAAACTTTTCGGGTAGATATAAATTCCTACGGGAACGTAACTTCCGCCCACAGAATTCAAGTCCATCTCTTTCATATTCGCTAATGACGACATAATATCTCCGGATCCGGACGAGCCGGACGAGAAATCAGACATATACGACATAAACATCTGCCTCATACCGCTATTTGACTTGCCGACGAATATCTGCTTCATCGGATCGTGCCCTTCCTCGCCGTCCGCTTCCACGAAAGTAAGCGAACCGTCTAACGAATATAAATATTTTAAATCGTAGTGGATACCCATAGGCATCTCACCGTATTTTAAACTCGCAACGTTGCCGTATTTGTTTATATTCTTGACAATCTCCGAATTTATGTTTCTCTTAACGACCTCGCGCGCAAAATCTTCCGTATAGATAAAACCTGTTTCCAATGCGCCGTATGAACGATTCGCTTTCGGTTTTACTATTGCGCAAATATCGAGTTCCAAGCCCGTATCCCAACTCTCGTCCGCCTCATAGAAATATTCGTACTCCTGATAGAGTTTGCCGACTGATTTTGCCTTATATATAGTATCGTTCGGGTACCAGGTGAATTTTTTACCGAGTATCTCGTCGTAAGAAAATTTATTCTTATTAAGGCTCTCGACGTAGCTATCCTTAATCTCGTCGTTATACTTATAGATCATATTGTAAAATTGCTCTTGGGTATAGTAGCCGAGTTGCGTCAAAAATAGGTCCGTAAGCTGTTCGTCATCGTTTAAAACTACGATAATATCGGTACTTTTTTTAGGTAATTCGCCCGCTAAAACGTCATACTGTTCCAAAATATAATCGTTATTCGCTATGCCCTCCGTAAACCCTCTTACTATCTGCGTTACGTATGAAGAATAATCCTTATATTCTGTCTTTTCTAAAAGAGCGGTATACGTTTCGGTTATCGCATTTATACTCATAACTCTCGAATATTCGCTATACTCGCTATATTTCGTTTCGTCCGTAAACGCACTGAAATCGGTATATATGCTCGGCATAAGTTCCAAACCGTAGTCGAACAAAATTTCTTTGTAATATTCCCTTGGCATACTCTTGATATAATTCGCATAATCTGCGTTTATATCGTTGGTATACATAAGTTCGGACCACGCATTTTGGTTAGTGATGAAATATTCGAGCATAGAATTTACGTTTACCCAATCGCCGTATTCGATTGCGTCGTATTTCATCGCAAACGACGACGAATCCATCATAGCGTTATAATCCATACCCGTCGCCTCTATCGCTATCGGGTTGCCGGCTAACATATCGTCCTGAAATGACGTTATATAATCCTTTACGCCTGTCGA
>CAJOMT010000068.1 GCA_905235815.1 uncultured Clostridia bacterium | reverse complement strand
GCATTATATCCTGAACGGCGTTTTCTTTAAGGGATAGTTCGGATATTTTGGAAGCGATATCTATTGAATCGACGGAATCTATGCAGTCCGCTTTTCCGACGATATATTTAAGTTTATTCGCTTGAATTATGCCGATAAAGTGCTTTTTGGCGGGTTTATAGAGCGAAAACTTATCCCGAAGTTCTTGCGCTCTGTTCTCGCCGATATGTTTAAGGCCGCAATCTATCGCCTCGTTTATCCTCTCTGCGTCCACGAATTTCGTTGCGCCGACGAGGGTAATTTTTTCGCCCAGATTGTTTCCGTTTTCAAGTTCGCTGTAAATTTTTTCGAGATTATCTTTTATCATAAAATTCTGCGGTCAGAAGGTAAAACCGACCGACCGCCCTAAAAATGTTCTAAAAAAACTACGCAGTTCTCGTCGACAAATCATACCGAAGCGGAAATGCGACAGGTCGCTCCTACAAAGCTACCTTATGGCACACGAGTTAAACCGCTTAGTGCTGCTATATTCCTATCCTGACACGGTTCACGGCCGCTCGTTGCATAAGACCTTGTCATCGACACGCCTTATCGCACGCAGCCAACCATACGGTTTGCCTCGGAGAACATTCGGTCTTGCTATAGCGGATTGCAAGTACAGGGCACCGCTGACTCCCCACTTAGCGTAGTAGTAATATTGTAAACCATATTCTGAAAATTTGCAAGTGTTTTTGCAAAAATTTTTACTCAATTGCTTTACTTAATCAAAAAAATTTGTTATCATATAATAAACGAAATAAAAAGGCTATGACGGAAACAAGTCTTGAAAATTTTACGCCTCAGCGAGTCGGGTACGGTGTGAGCCGACGGAAAGTGAAGTTTCAAGGTATCCTTCCCGAGCCGCGCCCGTGAAATAACAGTAATCGGCGCCGCCGTCTTTGCGTTAAAAGTAAGAGTGCCGATTTTTAATCGGAAAAAGAGTGGTACCACGGGATAGACCTCGCCTCTTTGGCAGGGTCTGTTTTTATTTTTATAAAACTCGTTTATGGAGGAGATATGTATAAAAAAGTCGACGCATCTTTGAATTTTGTCGAGAGAGAAAAAGAGATAATCGAATTTTGGAATCAAAACGAAATATTCGAAAAGAGTATTTCGGAGCGCGAGGGCGGCGAGGAGTTTACCTTTTACGACGGCCCACCGACTGCGAACGGCAAGCCGCATATAGGCCACGTCTTGACGAGGGTAATGAAGGACATTATTCCGAGATATCAGACGATGAAAGGCAAGCACGTTTTAAGAAAAGCGGGCTGGGATACGCACGGACTTCCCGTCGAACTCGAAATCGAAAAGAAACTCGGACTCGACGGCAAGCAGGATATCGAAAAATACGGTATCGAGCCGTTTATAAAAGAGTGTAAAGAATCCGTCTGGAAATATACTTCCGAATGGAAGAAAATGAGCGAAAGACTCGGATATTGGGTGGATATGGAACACCCCTACGTTACCTATCACGACGATTATATAGAATCGGTATGGTGGGCGCTTAGACAAATTTCGGATAAAGGACTTTTGTATAAAGGGCATAAGATAGTTCCGTATTGCCCCCGTTGCGGAACGGCGCTTTCGTCGCACGAAGTGGCGCAGGGCTATAAAGACGTAAAGGAAAAGTCTGCTTTCGTCAAGTTCAAGTTAAAGGGCGAAAACAAATATTTCCTTGCATGGACGACCACGCCTTGGACATTGCCGTCCAACGTGGCGCTCTGTATGCATCCGGACTACGACTACGTCGAGATAGAGGCTTCGGGCGAACGCTATATAATGGCAGAGGCGCTCGTTCCCACTCTCTTTGAAGAATACGAAGTCATATCCCGTAAAAAGGGCAAGGACTACGAATATACCGAATACGAACCTCTTTTCCCGTTTGCGCTCGGCACGTTTAAAGAAAAGGCGTTCTTCGTTACCAACGATACTTACGTCACTTTGACGGACGGTACGGGTATCGTTCATATTGCTCCCGCATTCGGCGAGGACGACGCAAAGGTCGGCAGAAAGTATTCGTTGCCGTTCGTTCAACTCGTAAACGACAGGGGCAGGTTTGTCGAGTCTGTTACGCCGTATAAGGATATGTTCGTAAAAGATGCGGACAAGCTCATATTAAAGGATATGAAAGAGGACGGCAGACTGTTTAAAGATATGCTGTTCGAACACAGTTATCCGCATTGCTGGCGCTGTAATACTCCGCTTTTATACTATGCTCGCAGTTCTTGGTTTATAAAGACCACGGCGATAAAAGACGAACTGATAAAGTCTAATTACTCGGTAAATTGGATGCCCGAAACGATAAAGACGGGCAGAATGGGTAATTTCCTCGAAAACGTAATAGATTGGGGCTTGTCGAGAGAAAGGTATTGGGGCACTCCGCTCCCGATCTGGGTATGCGACGATTGCGGCAATACCCACGTAATGGGCAGTAAAGCGGAACTGAAAGAAATGTGCGGAATAGAAGGCGATATAGAACTTCACCGTCCGTATATAGACGCTCCCACTTGCAAATGCGGCAAGTGCGGCGGCACGATGCACAGAGTTAAAGAGGTTATCGACTGTTGGTTCGATTCGGGATCAATGCCGTTCGCCCAACTTCATTACCCGTTTGAAAATAAAGAATTATTCGAAAAGCAATTTCCGGCTGACTTCATTTCGGAAGCGGTCGACCAAACGAGGGGTTGGTTCTATACGCTCTTGACTATTTCCACTCTTTTATTCGGAAAAGCTCCGTTTAAAAACTGTATCGTTTTAGGACACGTAAACGACAAAAACGGTATAAAGATGAGTAAACATATCGGAAACGTCGTAGATCCTTGGAGCGTACTCGATAAGCAGGGCGCAGACGCCGTAAGGTGGTATTTCTATACTTCGAGCGCACCGTGGTTGCCGTCGAGGTTTTACGAGGAAGCGGTTTCGGAAGGTCAACGCAAATTTATGGGTACGCTTTGGAATACCTATGCGTTTTTCGTGCTGTACGCAGAGATAGATAAATACGATCCGTCCAAATATTCTCTCAAAGATTGCAAACTTACGCTAATGGATAAATGGATTTTGTCCAAACTCAACACGCTCGTAAAGACTGTGGATAAAGGGCTTAGCGAATACGATATTTTCGACACCGCACGTTCGATTCAGGATTTCGTTGACGAACTCTCGAATTGGTACGTCAGAAGGGGCAGAGAAAGATATTGGGGCAGCGATATGACAGAAGACAAGATCGCCGCATACACTACGCTTTATACCGTTTTGGTTACGCTTTGTAAAGTTATCGCCCCGTACGTTCCGTTTATGGCGGAGAGTATGTATCAAAACCTCGTTCCGAATTTTTATAAGGACGAGCCGATTTCGGTTCACCTTTGCGATTTCCCGAAATGCGATGAAGAAATGATAGACGAAAATCTCGAAGCGGGAATGAAAGACGTTCTCGATATCGTCGTTTTGGGGCGTGCGGCGAGAAACGGCAGCAATATCAAAAACCGTCAGCCGCTCGGCAAACTGTATATAGCGACGGACAGAAAAGTGAATTTGTCCGAGGGACTTTACGAAATTGCAAAAGACGAACTCAACATTAAAGAATTCGAAATTTTAAACGACGCTTCGAAGTTCGTAAGTTATAAATTAAAGCCGCAATTAAAGACGTTAGGACCAAAATACGGCGCAAAACTCGGCGCAATAAAGGCGTTTTTGGAGAATTGTAACGCAAGCGAAGTCGTTGCGACCGTAAAGGCAGGCAAGACCTATAAAGTTAATTTAGACGGCACTGAAATAGAACTCGGCTTAGACGATTTGCTTATTTCAAGCGAATCCGAAGAAGGCTACGTTTCTGAAAGTTCGGACGGACTTACCGTAATTTTGGACGCACATATAACCGACGAACTCCTTTTGGAAGGTATAGAAAGGGAACTCGTATCGAGGATCCAGAATATGCGTAAAGAGGCAGGGTTCGAAGTTACGGATAGGATAGCGCTCGGATATAAGGCGAGCGGTCTGTTTGAAAAAGTTCTCAAAGAGAGCGAGGCGCTCGGGGCCGACGTCTTGGCTGAAAGCGTATCCGAAGGCGTTGACGACGACGGATACGTAAAAGAATTCGACGTAAACGGCGATAAATTTACGCTTTCGGTAAAAAGGATATAGAAGTGAGAATTGCGGATAAATGGAAAGACTATTCCGTCATCGCAACCGGCGACGGGTATAAATTAGAGAGATGGGGAGAAGTGGTTTTACTTCGCCCCGACCCTCAGGTTATATGGCGTGCAAATATGGATATGTCCGCCTATAAGTCGCTAAACGCTAAATATTTGCGCAGCGAAAACGGCGGAGGCGAGTGGCAGATTTTGCGTAAGATGCCGGCGGAGTGGGTTGTCGGATATGAAAACTTAAAATTTAAAATCAAGCCGATGGGTTTTAAGCATACGGGGTTATTTCCGGAGCAAGCCGCAAACTGGGAAGTTATGAGCGGCCTTATAAAAAAAGCCGGTAGACCCATAAGCGTACTCAACCTATTCGCCTATACCGGCGGCGCAACGGTAGCGTGTTTAAACGCCGGTGCGAGCGTATGCCACGTAGATGCGAGCAAAGGAATGGTAGAGCGAGCAGGCGAGAACGTAAGGCTCTCGGGGCTTGGGGACAGGAACGTCAGATTTATAATCGACGATTGCAAGAAGTTCGTGTCGAGGGAAATCCGCAGAGGCAGAAAATACGACGCAATAATAATGGATCCGCCGAGTTACGGCAGAGGCCCTAACGGAGAAATGTGGAAGATAGAGAGCGAACTCTATTCTTTCGTAGAACTTTGCAAAGAGGTATTATCGGACGATCCGTTATTCGTTTTAATCAACAGTTATACGACCGGACTTCAACCGTCGGTACTCGAAAACATTTTAAAATTAGTATTTAAAGAACGCAAGGGCAAAATCGACGCTTACGAAGTGGGCTTGCCGACCGAAGAGGGAATAGTTTTGCCGTGCGGAGCGGGAGGAATTTTAATTTATGACTGATATGAAGAAAGAAGATCTTATCGTTTTATACGAGGATAATCATATAATAGTCGTATTAAAGCCGCAGAATATTCCGAGTTGCGAGGACGAAAGCAAGGATAAAGACTTGCTTACCGTAGTAAAGGAATACGTAAAAGATAAAGAGCATAAGCCGGGCAACGTGTATATAGGGCTTGTCCACCGTTTGGATAGACCGACGGGCGGAGTAATGGTATTTGCAAAGAGCAGTAAGGCGGCGGCAAGACTTTCCGAGCAGATGAAGAGCGGAGATTTCGAGAAGAAATATTCGGCGGTATTAGTCGGAAACTTAAAGGAAAAGCGCGGAACGCTCACCAATTATTTAAAGAAGAATCCGATAAACAATATGGTGTACGTATGTCCGCAGACGGTAGACGGCGCAAAATTTGCCGAACTCGAATACAGAGTTTTGGAAGAAAAGGAAGGATTAAGCTTAGCGGAAATAAAACTGCATACGGGCAGAACTCATCAGATAAGGGTGCAAATGAGTTATATCGGCGCACCCGTTTACGGGGATATGCGATATGGCGGCGAGAGCGCTAAAAAGGGCAAACTTGCGCTTTGGGCGACGTCGTTATCGTTCAGCCACCCGATATCGAAAGAGCGTTTATGTTTTAAAATTCAGCCCCCGTCAGACGAATTGCCGTGGAGCAAATTCGATACGTCAAAGACGGTTGAAATTTATTAAAAAGCGGGCTATAGGTCGATAAAATGGCAAAAATCGAAGTAGAACAGTTGCTTAATAGCGACATATTGGATAGAGATACCGAAGATTTAACGATTGAAGAAACGGAGAGTTATATAAAAGAGATAGAGGAATTTATCGCTATGGCAGAGAGTGCCTCGGATGAAAATTATGAATTAAGCGAGGAATTTGAGGAGATTATTTCTCAGGCTGAGGACACGATATTTTATCTGCAAAGTTTATTAAAAATTAAAAAAAGCAATTAAAAATCCTTGCAAAAGGAAATAAAATATGTTATTATATAATAGCGTTTGGTGATGAACGCATTTTAAATTTCGGCCTCATGGTCAAGCGGTTAAGACGCTGCCCTCTCACGGCAGAATCTGGGGTTCGATTCCCCATGGGGCTACCACGAAATAACCGTGATTTGGTAAACAAATCACGGTTATTTCCATTTATATTTGATAATGCAAAAAAGGAGCGAAAATGAAAGTACTGTTATTAAACGGCAGTCCTCACGAGAGGGGTTGCACTGCAAGGGCATTGAGGGAAGTGGCGGAAACGCTCGAAAAAGCGGGAATAGAAACCGAAACGATTACTGTCGGCAATAAGGACGTAAGAGGTTGTATTTCGTGTGGGTATTGCAAGAAAAACGGGAAATGCGTATTTGACGATATAGTCGGCGAAGTTGCGGCTAAGTTTAAAGAGGCGGACGGGTTAGTGGTCGGTACGCCGACTTATTACGCCGGATCCAACGGTACGCTTTTATCGCTGCTTGACAGGTTATTCCACAGTACGGATTTTGACAAGACGATGAAAGTCGGTACGGCGGTCGTGTCGTCGAGAAGGGCAGGCTCTACGTCCGCATTTGACGAAATAAATAAGTATTTTACGATATGCGGAATGCCGATAGTATCGAGTACGTATTGGAATGAAGTCCACGGCTATACGGAGGAAGACGTAGAAAAAGATAAAGAGGGATTGCAGACTATGCGCAATCTCGGAAGAAATATGGCGTTTTTGATAAAGGCAATAAATAGGGAAAAGGCGGAAAACGGATTGCCCGAAAAAGAGCGCGGAGCGGTAACGAGTTTTCACGCTTAATAAAATTTGATAAACTTAATACGCCCCC
>CAJOMT010000067.1 GCA_905235815.1 uncultured Clostridia bacterium | reverse complement strand
AAGAAATCTCGGTTCTTTTATGATAATGGAATTATCTTAGCAAGTTTATTTAAGCCAATCGGCAATGTCAATGATCCTTACACCTTCATATTGATATTCTTCGTAGCGAGTTCTTGCAATAACCATTTTCGGATAAGCGTCTTTTATTGCCAGCAAAGGGGATATTTCCCGTTCAAATGTCGTCGGATCGGAAATGTTATCCGCAACTTGGATATATACCTTTTCGTTCCGTTTAATTGCTACAAAGTCAATCTCTTTTTTGTAAAGAACGCCGACGTAAACTTCATAGCCACGCCTTAATAGTTCAATAGCGACGATATTTTCGAGCACTCTACCGTGATCCAAATTTTTCGTGCCGAGTTTTGCATAGCGGAACGCATGGTCGCTTAAATAATATTTATCGTTGCTTGCAAGATATTTTTTCCCTTTGATATCGTATCTGCGAATTCTGTAAAAAGCAAATGCGTTGCAAAGATATTGAATATAAGTGTTGACAGTAATATGATTTACTTTGTTCGGCATATCCGTCAAAGCATTGGTTATACTTCTTGTGGAAAATAGATTTGAGATATTATCCATCAAATAATCGACGAGGCGATTCAGAAGAGGCATATTTCGTATATTATATTTTTGACGAATATCCCGCACGATCAACGTATCAAACACGTCTGCAATATAATCGTATTTTGCTTCTTGTTCCTTATATAGATAGGAACCGGACATTCCGCCTTCAAGCATATACCTATCAAATGCTTCATATTTATCGGAAAATCCAAAGTATTCGGAATATTCGGCAAAAGAGAACGGAAACACTTTAATTTCAAAAGTTCTTCCGGTAAAAAGCGTTGCGAGATCTGAACTCAATAAAAAGGCGTTTGAGCCCGTAATATAAATATCGTATTTTTCTTCAGCATGAAGACTGTTTATTGTCAATTCAAAATTCGGACACAATTGAACTTCGTCTATCAATACAAAATTGCTTTTGCCCTCAACATAAGCGTTGTCTATATATTGATAAAGTGCGTGATAATCTTTTAATTGTTCATATTTCACAAGATTGAAATTGATATGAATGATATTGTGGTCGGGTATGGATTTTTCTACGTATTCTTTGAACGATTCCAAAAGCTTTGATTTTCCGCTACGACGAACTCCGGTTATTACCTTAATGTCCGGTGTTCCGACCACGCTTTTCATTTTATCGAGATAGAGTTTGCGCTCAATAAGTTTCATAATATCACCTCGCCTTTATATTCTACCACATCTATTTACCAAAATCAAGTATTTTTCAAAAATGGAAAATAGATTTTATAGAGTTTTTCCGATCAAACGAAAAAAGGCGCTTGGATAATCCAAATGCCTGTTTTGTTTGACCACTTTTTGTGGGGAGTATTTTACAGTTCGTTATTTTATAAGTCGTTTTCGGTCAATACTTTAAAACCGCTCTTTATAAGTAGTTCCGCCGTAACTCCGTTCCCTTCTTTAAGAGAACCGGAAAACGTTCCGTCGTATATAATGCCCTTTCCGCATGATGGGCTTTTCGCTTTTAGTAAACATAAATCTACTTTTTCTCTTTTTGCGATTTCGAGCACCTTGTTTGCGCCTGACATATATTCTGCTGTTATGTCTTTCCCTTTATTGCTTATAACTTTTTCGCCCACTCTCTCGCCCGGATCTCTCGGGGTGGGAAGGCCGCCGAGTTGCTCGGGACATACGCCTATCGCTTCTTTGTCTTTTAAAAATTCAGCCACTCTTTCGTCGTAGCAATTATCGCCTTTATATCTGCAATTTTCGCCGAGGAGGCACTTACTGACTAAAACTTTCATAATTCTTCGTAAAATATTTTATCATAAAATTTTAAAAAAGTACAACGATTTCGTTGACAAAGATTTTTTAATATGATAATATGGTTAAGGTCTTTAAAGGCGATACAGAGATATCGGCAAGATTTATTCGTAAATATTTTTCTTACGCTTAATATACCTTGCCGTAGTATGCGGTAAGGTATTTTTTTTGAAAATTTTTTTAAAGGAGAAGTTTTATGAAACTCACTTATGATGTCAATGCCAGACTCGGCAAAGATTTGAGCGTAAAGCAAAATTTGATTTTCGCTCTCCAACAGATGATTGCCATTATGGCGGCAACACTGCTCGTTCCTATTCTTATAACGAGCTACGGACTTGAAGCAGATCCTGCGGCGGCGCTTTTCGGAGCAGGCGTAGGAACTATCGTCTACATACTTTGCACTCAGAGAAAGAGTCCGGTATTTTTGGGAAGTTCGTTCACGTTCCTCGGCGCTTATGCGACTACGGTCGGAATGAATTACGGATACTGGGGTATCATCTTAGGCGTTTTGTTTGCCGGTCTCGTTTACGTGTTAATAGCCCTTATCATCAAACTTGTCGGAAGTAAGTGGGTAAATAAATTGATGCCTGCCGTCATTATAGGACCTATCGTTGCGCTCATCGGACTTTCGCTTTCCGGAACGGCTACTGGTTGGTTGATGGGTAACGGCGCTGCCGAAGTAGAATATGGCACGACTTATAACTGGATTTCGATAATTTGCGGTTTATTTACGTTCTTTGCGATAGTATTCATATCCGTAAAGGGCAGCAAAAATCTTAAACTTATACCTTTCGTAATCGGTGTAGGCGCAGGATATGCACTCGCTTTGGTATTTACCTTGATAGGTAAAATTGCAGGCTCTCAATATCTTCAAGTTTTGAGTTTTGACAGTTTCAAAGAAGCTTTCTCTCCGTTCGGAGTTACGAGCATAGTCGATTATCCTAAATTCTTCTTCTTGAAAGCTATTCAGGAAAAGGGCTTTGCGAAGATCGACGGCGCTATGATAGGCAACCTTTTATTAATATACGTTCCTATTGCGGTAGTTGAACTTGCTCAACATATTTCCGACCATAAAAACCTCGGTAACATTATCGGCAAAGACCTCATCACCGACCCGGGACTCGATAAAACTCTTCTCGGCGACGGTTTAGGCTCGATTGCAGGTTCATTCTTCGGCGGCTGTGCGAACACCACTTACGGCGAATCTATCGGCTGCGTAGCTATAACCGGTAACGCTTCAATCGTAACCATATTCTTTGCGGCATTAGGTTGTATAATCCTTTCGTTCTTCACTCCGTTCGTAGCGATTATAAACAGTATTCCCAAGTGCGTAATGGGCGGTGCGTGCATAGCGCTCTACGGATTTATAGCGGTAAGCGGTTTGCAAATGCTTAAAAACGTCGACCTCGGCGATAACAAAAACCTCTTTGTAGTAAGTGCGATACTCGTAACCGGTATCGGCGGAATGTATTTCGGATTCGGCTTCAGCCCCGTTCAAGAAGGCGCTCCGCTTCTCAACATTACCTCTCTTGCCGTTGCGCTCATCGTCGGTATATTGACCAACCTCTTAACTCATAGCGGAAAAGACAAGGTAAAAGACGACGACGTAATGAGTAAGGCGACCGATACTATGAAGGACGCATTTAAAGAAGGGGAATAAATCTGATAAAAAATTAAAAACGTACTTTCTTGCGGGTCGAAATTTCGGCCCGCTACGTTCATATAATAGATTAAGGTATTTTTATGGAAAGAGGGAAGAAAATAGTTCGAACGAGCATCATAGGCATTATTGCCAACGTGGTATTATCATTAGGTAAAGCGGCGGTTGGGCTTATATCGGGTTCGATAGCGATAGTATTAGACGCAGTAAACAATTTAAGCGACGCTTTGTCATCGGGAATAACGGTAGTCGGTACGAAACTCGCCGCCAAAAAACCCGACAAAAAACACCCATACGGATACGGCAGGATAGAGTACATAAGCGCTATGATAATAGCGGTAATCATCTTATACGCAGGCATAACTTCGCTTGAAGAATCGATAAAGAAAATTATTTCTCCTACGGCGGTAAATTACGAGATAATAACTATTTCGATAATTGCGGCGGCGATCGTAGTGAAGATATTTTTGGGAATATATTTCCAAAAGGTCGGCAAATCCGTAGGCTCGGATTCGCTTATAGCTTCCGGAAAAGACGCCCTTCTCGATTCGATAATATCTGCAACTACGCTCGTTGCGGCGCTGATATTTACGTTAAGCAAAGGAAAACTTTCGATAGAAGCGTGGCTCGGTGCGGCGATATCGCTTTTGATCATAAAATCCGGAATAGAAATTATGATTCATACCATATCCGAGATAGTGGGCGAGAGGCTCGATGCGGCTACCGCCAAGGCGATAAAGGGCACGATAGAGTCTTTTCCCGAAGTTTACGGCGCATACGACCTTATTTTGCACAGTTACGGACCGGAAGTAACGATAGGCTCCGTGCATATAGAAGTTCCCGACTATATGGTTGCGCACGAAATAGACTTGTTGGAGCATAGGATAAGCGAAAAAGTTTATTTGGAACACAAAGTGATAATAACGGGCATAAGTATTTACTCGAAGAACACTAAAAACGACGGCAATCAAGCGATTTTTGCCAAAATCCGTGAAATGGTAATGGCTCGTGATTACGTTTTGCAAATGCACGGGTTTTATATAGACGAAAGCGAAAAGACCATACATTTCGACGTAGTCATAGACTTTGCCGCACCCGACAGAGAAAAGGTATACAGAGAAATTTTAAAAGAGGTAAGCGAAGAATTTTCCGATTATTCGGTTACCGTAACGCTCGACAGCGATATAAGCGATTAAAGTACAGAGAGGAATAAAAATGAACAGATTTTCAGAAAACGTAACTATTTTTGACCACCCGCTCATCAATCATAAAGTAACGCATCTTTGCGACGTGAATACCAACACTAAAGAATTCAGAGAGATAGTCAGCGAAATAGCGATGCTTATGGGCTATGAGGCATTCAGAGATATCAAGACGAAAGACGTTGAGGTGCAAGCGCCGCTTTCAAAGTTCAATAGCCCCGTCATAGACGACAAAATAACGATAGTTCCGATACTCAGGGCGGGACTCGGAATGGTAGACGGCTTAGTTTCTCTTTTCCCGAACGCTAAAATAGGGCATATAGGTATTTACAGAGACAAAAAGACGTTAGAGCCGCACGAATATTACTGTAAACTTCCGAAAGATACGATAGACGGACAAGTTATCGTTGTCGATCCGGCTTTGGCTACGGGCGGAAGCGCCGCCGCAGCGATATCTTTCATCAAAGAAAGGGGATTCAAGCGCATTAAACTTCTGTCTATAATCGGCGCTCCCGAGGGAATAGAGAGGGTAACGAAGGCGCATCCGGACGTAAAAGTTTACGTAGCGCATTTTGCCGACGCACCCCTTAACGAAAAAGGTTATATCGTAACTGCGTTCGGCGACGCCGGCGACAGAATTTTCGGTACTAAATAATCAAGTATTTAACCCCAAAAGCGTTTGACTTTTGGGGTTTACTTCATCGGTTTATATAAATTTAATTGATTTATTGCGCAAAATATAGTAAAATATAATAGATGTTAAAAGTAAAGAGCGTAAAAAACGGCGGTATCGGCAAAGAGATCGGCATAGAAAAAGGCGACGAGATACTATCCTTCGACGGATTCGAGGCGGTAGATATTTTAGATTACCTTTTTTATGACGACAAGGATAACTTTACGATTACGGTAAAACAAAAAAGCGGCGACGTTTCGACTTGCGAGATCGAAAAGGACGACGATGAGAGTATGGGTTTAAGTTTCGAGAGCGATAATCTTGAAATACAGACTTGTCGGAATAATTGTATATTCTGTTTCGTCGATCAAATGCCGGACGGTATGCGACCGTCGCTCTACGTAAAGGACGACGATTACAGACAGAGTTTTTTATGCGGAAACTTCGTAACGCTGACGAACATAACCGAGAGCGATGCGGAGCGGATAATGCGGCTCAATTTAAGCCCTCTGTATATTTCCGTGCATACTATGAACGGAGAGTTGAGGAAAAAGATGCTCAGAAACCGTTTTGCGGACAGAACAATCGATTATATAAAGCGATTTGCCGCAAGCGGAATACAGATGAATACGCAGATAGTATTGGTTCGGGGAGTCAATGACGGCGAAGAACTTGAATATTCGGCGAGGGAACTTTTCAAACTCTATCCGAGCGTTCAGACGATGGCGGTAGTACCTGTCGGCTTGACGAAATATAGAGTTGGCTTAACTCCTTTAAAAAATATCGATAAGGAATATTCGATAGAGGTATTAGACCTTATAAAATCTTTGAACGACGAATTTAAAGTAAACTTTATTCAGCCTGCCGACGAATTTTATTTCAGAGCGGAGAGAGAAGTAGAGGATTGCGCCTTTTACGGCGGATTTCCGCAGATAGAAAACGGCGTCGGAATGACGGCAAAATTTTTGCGGGATTTGAAGGGCAGTTTAAAGCACTGTAAAAATCCGACCGAAATGCTCATAATAGTCGGCACGTCTGCCGGTGAATTTATAGAGCGAATGGCAGGGATAGCCGCCAACTATATAGATGGGCTGAAAGTAAAAGTTTTACCGATAGAAAACAAGTTTTTCGGCAGCAGCGTAAACTGTACGGGGCTGCTTACCGGCGGCGATATTGCGGCGGCGGTCGAGGAATATATAAAAAAGGGCGAATTTGATTTCAAATATCTCGTTTTGCCGTCGAACACTTTAAAATCCGGCACGGAGATATTTTTGGACGACACGACAGTTTCGGACTTAAAAAAGAGGATAGGCAAAGAAATAATAATAACCGACGGCGGTGGGAGCGACTTTTTCAAAGCGCTCTCGGGAGGTAAGAATGAGTAAACCGTTAGTGGCGATAGTAGGCAGACCGAACGTAGGTAAATCCACGTTTTTCAACAAGGTTGCAGGCAAGAAAATATCGATAGTGGAAGATACGCCGGGCGTTACGCGCGACAGGCTTTATGCCGACGCCGAATGGTGCGGCAAGACGTTTACGCTTATTGACACGGGCGGTATTGAATTGAAGTCGGCGGACGAAATGTGGCAACACATAAAAAAGCAAGCGGATATAGCGATAGAAACTTCGGACGTAATAATATTCTTTTGCGACGCCAAGACGGGACTTACCGCCGCCGATTACGACGTGGCGA
>CAJOMT010000066.1 GCA_905235815.1 uncultured Clostridia bacterium | reverse complement strand
ATATAAATAACGGAAAATTGCGCAAAGTTCAGCGTTTTGCGTATCAGCGCGGTTTTATAGAGGCATATAACCTCGGAGAAAACGAGCTTTTGCCCGTAAATACGGACGAAAAGGAAGTTTGCATCATCGAAAACAGCTACGCTCCGTATCCTTTGCTCGACGTTGTCGATGCAAAAGCGTACGAAAGTGGAAAAATATTCAGAAAAGCGCAGTTTACCGAATACGACGATTCGTACCTTAACCGCCGCAATGCGGGGCGATTCCCGCGAGAGGAGCAAGAATACCGCATAACGCTCGAAAACGACGCTTACGGGTTTGACAGGACCGACGCAGAGGGCGAAGTGCTTTCAGGTTCTTATCGCTGTTACAAGTTGAGCCGCAATGCCTGCGGTTTTATTTCGTTTGACGCAGAGGTGCTCGAAGACGCCGACCTGATGATAAATTACGACGAATTGTTGTCGCCTGTAATATACGAGAACAACGAAAAATTCCGCAGCGATTCGTCTGAGGAGCAGAACGTAGTAAACGACAGGTCCGAAAGTTTAAAAAACGGGGCGACGAATATAGATATTTATCGCCTTCACTCCATTTCTGCTATCAATTATAAGTTAAAAAAGGGCAAATATTCCCTGCTTACTTTCGAGCCGGACGAAATGCGTTTTATCAAATTTTTTGTGATAAGCGGGGCGGTAAAGTTGACGAACGTACATATGGTCACGTATGAAAATTCCGAAATAAAAGCCGAATTTTCATGCGACGACGAACAGCTTGATCTCCTTTTCAATTCTGCCGTAAATACGTTTTTGCCCAACGCGGTGGACGTACTTACGGACTGCCCGTCGAGAGAGCGAGCGGGTTGGCTTTGCGACAGTTATTTCTCCGGCAGGGCGGAAATCGTGCTTACCGGCAATAACCACGTCGAAAAAAACACTCTCGAAGCCTTTTTGGACTACAAACCCGAATTTTGCAAAGGCGTGCCTAAGGGAGTCCTTCCCATGTGCTATCCTTGCGACCATATAGCCGAAGGAAGGTTTATTCATAACTGGTGCATGTGGTTTGTTTTAGAGCTTGAAAGTTATCTGGCACGCACCGGCGATAAAGAATTTGTAAATCGTTTCAAAGATAAAGTTGACGACTTTATTAATTATGAATTCAGATATATGAACGACGACGGTCTTCTTGAAAATATGGACGGCTGGGTGTTCGTTGAATGGAGTAGGGCAAACGACCTTACCAATGGGGTAAATTACCCGACGAATATGCTTTTCTCCCGTACGTTAAAAGCCGCCGCTACGCTTTTCGATAACGATAATTACGCGAAAATTGCAGCGCGGATGGACGAGGCTATAAAAAAGCAGAGCTTTAACGGAAAATTTTTCGTGGACAACGCCACGAGGAACGATAGGGGAGAACTTGTAAGAAATACCGAATGGACGGAAACGTGCCAATATTATGCGTTTTGGCTCGGTTATGCCGACAGGGAAACGCATCCCGAGCTGTTTTCCGTAATCTTCGATGAATTTGCCGATCGTGGAGATCTTACCTATAAATACTCCGAAATATCTCGTTCGAACGCGTTTATCGGGTTGTATCTGCGGTTGGATTACCTTAGCAGAATAGGTGAAAACGAAAAGCTGATAAGGGATATGAAACAGTTTTTTCTGTATCAGGCGGAAGAAACGGGCACGTTTTGGGAATACGTCACGCCGGTCGGCAGTTGTTGTCACGCTTTTGCGGCAATCATGTGCGAATGGATATTTAAGGCGGTTTTCGGCATTACAAGCATTGACGAACGCGGCGTAGAGATGAACGGAAACACTCAAAATATAAAAGCAGAAGCAACTATCCCGTACAAGGGCAAAAAATTTAAAATAAAAATCGGAAGCAAATAACTATTATGGTCGATATCAATATTGAATACATAGATCCAAACGGAAAATATCCTGTATTTTTCGGTAAAGCGGCAAACAAAAAAATATGCGTTGCGTGCGATTTCAATACGCGCAAATTTGCGGAACCTTTAATTGAAAAGTTGAAAACTATAGGTTGCAACGTCAATATGACGTATTTCGACGACGAGGAGCTCGTTCCTAACGAATCCGCTTACGGGCGTTTAATAAAAGACGTGCAAGATTTCGGCGGCGATTACGTGCTTGCCGTCGGTAGCGGCACACTTAATGATATGTCAAAATACGCGTCTTTTCAAACGGGTATTCCGTGCGGCGTCCTCGCAACCGCTCCGAGTATGGACGGTTACTGTTCCAGCGGGGCGGCGTTGATGGTCGGCGGTACTAAAATCAGCTACGAAACGCATATCCCGAGCGACGTACTTATCGATCCCGATATAATAGTAAACGCACCAAGGTTGATGATCGCGTCCGGATTTGGCGATATAATGGGCAAATATACCTGTTTGCTCGACTGGCAGCTCTCGCACGAAGTAAACGGTGAACTGATTGACAAATCGGCTTTCGACCACATGCTAACTGCTCGCGAGGCGTGCGCAAACAACTATATTGCGCTTGCAAAAGGCGAAAAAGAGGCAACGGCAAAACTTATGGACGCGCTCATAATTGCCGGTTTATCTATGGCTGAATGCGGAAATTCCAGACCTGCCAGCGGCAGCGAGCACCACATGTCGCATTTCCTTGAAATGGATTTTGTAGCCCGTGGCGAAAAAATACCGATGCACGGCATAAAAGTTGCGATAGGCACTCTCATTTCGATTGAAACTTACAACTATTTAAAAAACAACGACGTTAAATTTAAAGGTTGCGATAAAGTTTACGAGTACGTGGAGGGACTCCCGTCCGTAGAAAAACTTGAAGGTATGCTCGTTAAAGTGGGTTGCCCCACGAGATTTTCGCAGATAGGCGTGAGGGAAGAAACCTTTGACGCTATGTTCCGCAACGCTTATAAAATAAGAAACAGATATACCGTGCTTACTCTTATTAACGATTTGGGCATAGTCGAAGATATCCTACCCGTAGTAAAAAAATATTATTGATATAAATATAAAAACAAGTTTAAAATGTAAATTTTAAAGTTATAAACAAAATCCTCGGCGGACGCTTTTCAGCGCCCGCCTTTATGTTTGGCTGACCAACGTTTCTGCCTCTCAGAGCCAAAAGGACTTGGAATAAATCCAAATCCTTTTTGTTTTACTCTTGAAAGTGCAATTATTATGCTACTTCTACGCCGTTAATAAACCAGTGAACTGTTGATTGGTTAGCTTCACATGCGGTCATTGCGTAATATTTCTCGTAATCTGCTTGAGAGTTTACGTAGATATTTGTATTTGTATTTTCACTGGAAAGCAAAATGCCATATGCTCCGTTTACGCATTCGAGCACATCGGAACCATTGAGATAGATGTTAACCGTACCCCAACCTATAACATAAATACACCTTGTTCCTGCGAGGCTCGCATTTATTTTGCTACCATTATTCAAAACGATAGTACCTCTACATATTTCTATGCCTGTGCCAGATTGGTTATTTACTTCCAACGTAGTGCCATTGTTCAATGTTGTTTCAACACTGTCATTATTATTCATCTGAATAAGGGAGCTGCCGAGAGTTACATTAGTGCTTTTAAGGGAAATGTTTTCCAAAGCCAACTTACCTGTTGAGGTAATTGCAGGACCTGCCGCAGGCATATCGGGACGCTGAGGGTTAGGTTCCCTTGTAAGTGCAATCGGGTCGTTAGTGTTACTGGTCAAAGTGACGGTTTTACCATTTTCGGCAGCTATGGTGCCAGTCAAATTTTTGCCGTTCAGGTCAATAGTAACATCCCTTGCTAAGGTGAGTTGTGTATTAGAAGTGTCGCTGAATAGGGTAATTGTATCTCCGTCTTGCGCGGCGGCTAAAGCGTCGCTCATGTTATCAAAAGCTTGTCCGTTTACTACAGCTGCCAATTCGGAAATTTTGCTGTAATTTGTAGGATTACGGTCGGTTATGCCGTTTGCTTGTATAGCCTCTACCGTAAATGTGATTGACAAATCCTTAAGATCCTGATATTCGTTGCCTGCTGTTACGGGCATCCAAATGGAGAATGCTATATCCTGCATATCGTCAGTATGGTTTGCGATTCTATCGTACACCCATGCACCGGTATAGTAGGCGAGCTCTTCATATTCTGTTCCGTCCATAGAAAGAATCAAACCGCGCATAAGGGGATAACCTTCGGTAGATACGTTTATCTTTAAACGATATTGAATATCTACGTTACTGTTATTTTTCATTTGCAACGTAAAGTCTACTTTATCGCCGGGGGTTACTCTTTCAAGAGTTAATGCGTTTGTTGAAAGCTCCCAAGCCCCGCCGTTGTCAAATAATCCGTCAGCATTAACCGCTTTATAGCTGTATTTACCTGCGCCGAGGCCTTCGGCTACGGTTAAATCTCCGTTGGGATCTTCTGTAACAGAATAAGCGTTAAAATTTTGAAAAGTTGCAACTACGTTTACCTTACCGGAAGTAACTGCAATGTTGGTTTTACTTTCAGAAGTGAACAACGCAAAGGTGCTGCCTACAATAAGCGACGCGCATACCGCTATGGTTGCCAACGATGAAAGTATAAGTTTTCTTGTCTTTTTCATTGTTTTTTCTCCTTTTTAAATTTTTATTGTTTTAAAATTTTGTCTTGATTGAGACTGCAAGACGTTTTAGTTTTGCGATACTTTTTGCACCGCATAGACGACGAGGTCGAAATATGCCGTTTGATCCTGCGCGAAGTTGTTTATAAGCGAATTGTTTATAAAATCCACTTTTACTATAAATTTCTGCGCGGCGGAATTTACAGCCGATTCACCTATCGGTGACATTGCGCTACCAATCATATGATCGTCTTTAAGCAACTCTTTTAACATAAAACACGTTTCAATAGGAGCGTCGTTTTCGTCATACGTGGTTACGGTTACTAACAACTGTTTAGCAAGGGCTTGTCCGGAATGTATGGAATCAAACTTGATTTCCAGCCACCAGATGAAAGCGACGTCTGAATGGTTTGTTATTTCCATAGTTGCCGCAAGGGACGAGCAGGGTGCAATCAGCGTTTCCGACGTTACGCCAAACACGTTTTGAGACGTGGGGGCGCTGAAATCAACAATGGAATCGTCGTTTTTAGCCTCAATATAGCCACTTTGATTCAATGATTTTTGTATGAGATACGTGCGCTTTAACGTAAGATTCAGCGATCCTGATTGTAAATGGTTGTTAATAGTGGCGCTATCTGTATATAATGCGTACGTTGCCCCCACAATAAGTGCCAAACTGACGCAAATTGCTGCTACGGACAAAAAATACAAGCCTCGTTTCTTTTCCACTTTTTTATACCTCCTTTTATTATTTTATTAAAACGAATTTCTTCGGATTAATCTACGCTTTTTGGGGTGGAAGTCGATGTTTCTTCCTCGAGTTTCGGCATTTCTTCGGTTTTTTCTTCGGAGTGGCGCCGTTTTTTCTCGTCAAATAAAAATAGTATTAAGCCGACGGCACCGAAAATTAACGTCAAAATCAAAAATATAATAACTATTATCAATAAAATTCTACGCATCATCTTTTTCCTTTTCTTCGTGCGTTTTTGTGTTTTGTTCGTTTTGTAATGCGGCAAGCTGTTTTTTCAGCTCATCTATCTCGTTTTGTCGTTCCGCCTTTTCAGTATCCGCCTTTTTCTTCTTTTCGGCGTTCACGGCCGTTACAATGCGTATCACTTCTAAAATGATAATTATTGCGCACGGCACTATAACTATAAGGGCAAGTCCTATTGGTTGCTTAAGCACGTAAACCAACAGTCCTAACGGATAGCTTACGCCCGTTACTTTGCCGAGTACATAGTTAAAACTGTCTTTATCGGACGTATCGATAACTTGCTTTAAAAGTTTGGCATCGTAATCTTTGTTGTCGCCTTCCAAAGTTAAAATATATCCGCTTCCTTCTTTCGGCGTTATATCTACAAGACGGTGGGTAATAGTTTCTTGCGTTGAATAATAATAGCGGAATGTCAATACATCTCCTATTTTTAAATTTGCGTACCACTCTTCTGCTTTGACGTCGTCTTCGGGAACAACCTGTACGAATATTACCGAACGTTTAGGTATATCTTTGATTTTATAGGCAGAAACATCTGTTAAATCGCACTTTTCCATAGAGTTTGTCAAAACGAAACGTATTTCGTGCCCGAATAAAATTACGGTGCCGTCTTTATCTCGTTTGGACACGATAGACATTATAAGTCCAAACAGGCAAAGGGCAAAGAAAACGTACATAAGAACGTTGCCGATAATACCTAAAATAGTTTTGAAGTTGAGCTTTTTTCCCTTAGACGGTGAGTTGTTCATTTGATCTTTCCTCGTTATACGGCTTTAGCCGTAAGGAGAATATTAAAATCTGCGGTGAGGCGTTGCGTTTCGTTGCCTGCAGAATCCGGAACGGAAAAACGCACAAGTATAGCCGTTTTTTCGTATGCGGTAAGCAAACAATTAAACGTAGTCGTGTCGCCATCTTCGAACAAGGCGTATAATGGTTTAATTACTCTCTTACCGCCGCATTCAAGTTCTGCATTTACATAATTTTTCAGCCCGCCATCCGTTATTTCGTCAAAAGTAAGCGTTATCGAATAAGTACCGCTCTTTTTGGCCATTATATAAACTGAATAACTCGTTTCTTCCCCGGGATCTAATGACAGCGAGGAGAAAACCAGATTTTGCTGCGTCGTACCGTTAGCCTCTATATATATATCTTTTGAGGTAACCGTAGTATCGCGTACGACCAAAAAAATTGCAAGAGCACCGACGGCAACCAATAAAAAAACAAAAGCCGCTATTAAAAAATAAAACCCTCTGTTTTTCAAAGCCAAGTCTCCTTTTCGGTTTTACGAATTTTGCACTCCGTTTTTCAAGTGGGAAATATGAGAATATAAATTTTTCCCTAAAAAAACCGAATTTTTACGATTCTATCTCAGTAATTTTCCCGATATATACTAACGAAAATCACGAATTTTACGATACTTATTGATAGCAGTTTGCTATTATTTTTTTTAATTATAAAACAATATGATATAATTGTCAAGAGAAATTATGAAGATTTTTGAAAAAAGATTGACAGAACTCAGGAAGCAATATGGCTATTCTCAATATAAAATGGCGGAATTGCTGGGGATAAAGCAGCCGTCCTATATTAGATATGAAAACGGGACGTCTGAACCGAAACAGGAAATTCTTGTCGCCATTGCCGACATTTTCGACGTTTCCGTAGATTATTTATTAGGTCGGAGCAACTTTTGAGTGCTTAAAACGGGGGGGGGATAACTCATCGTTTAAGGGAAGAAACCTTTGACGCTATGTTTCGAACGCTTATAAAATAAGAAACAGATATACCGTGCTTACTCTTATTAACGATTTGGGCATAGTCGAAGATATCCTACCCGTAGTAAAAGATATTATTGATATAAATATAAAAACAAGTTTTAAATGTAAATTTTAAAGTTATAAGCATAATCCTCGGCGGACGCTTTTCAGCGCCCGCCTTTTTATGTTTGGCTGACCAATGTTTCTGCCTCTCAGAGCCTTTTTTATTGATTTTTCTTTGTAAAGAACACCAAATTAAACCTCAAGCGCGACTTTAATAGTTCAATGGAACAACATTTTTCAAAATCATTCCGCAACCTATGATTCATAATAATAATTTCCTTTTTGGCAAATTTCAAAAGCGGGTATCCCGCTTGTTGTTTGCTGTGACTGTTCAAATTAAAATTGAACTGAGTCACATCTTATCCTGCTTGGAAAAATACGGGAATTTTACACACTTCTGAGGCAGTAATACGCAATTGGATTCATATCACAAAAAAATATTGAGGCCACGCGCATGAAATTGAAAAGAATCCGCTTTTGCTTGATTCGATTATGTTCCGCATCATTCAAATTGCGGAAAACAACAGCAAATTGACGCCTTCGTTTATAGCGACGCATAAAGAAATTCCATGGATGGCAGTAAAAGGTATGAGAAATAGAATTGTTCATGATTATGCCTTTATTGATTTGGAAATTGTGTATGACACAGTTTCAAATTCGGTGCCTCGCTTATATAAGGCGTTAAAGTCACTTGTATAAACAGACGAAGAAAAGTCAACGTGACGAACAGACGTCACCATGGCGCTCGTTATGGCGCTTAATATTCCCGACATATACGATATGGATATGTCGTATTATGTAAAATACGGGTCAATTTCGTTTAAAAATATTGGTCAGTTCCATTGTAAAAAATAGCTTAAAATCTTGTTACGTTGTGGGATATATTTTATGGAAGTATCAAGTTTTTTTGCTGGAAAAAATCTTGAAACTATTCCGAAAAATTGCTTGTTTTCTATCCCGAAAGTGGTATATAATCATTTTGGAGTGCTCAAAGCGATAAAAAACAGAGAAGAGATGCCTCGATAACGCATCTTTTCTCTGTATCAATTTTATGGCTTTAGGGCTTCAATCTCGGATAATTTTTATTTTCTGAATTTGCCGAAATCAAGTAAGGATAATGTTTGTCAGTTTTATAAATTACGATTTATAGATTTAAAAAGTTTTTATAAAAAACGTTATCCTAACATTTTACATCATATATCAATATACATCTTGCTTAAATCTTACTTAATTTCTTACTTAATATACCTTTGATTTTTACTGTTGGGCTTGTCAGGTAAGGTCATTCTGATAAGTCTGTTTTCTATTGCGGGATTCAGATAACTGTTTCGCAAAGTCTCCTTTGATTTTATTCCCAAACGTTGCATTATTTCGTTGGCGGATAGCGGAATATCCGGCTCCATAACATTTAGAAGTCTGTTTACTTGTTCGGAGATATTCGCCGCTTCTTGTTTAACTCCGGCAATTACTTCGTCAAGGACATCGTCTATCATCTTAAGCATAAATTCGACAAAGGCGTTGGAAGTTCCTTCCCTATGACATTTTGAAATTGTTTCATAGTATTCGGACTGGTATTTTTGAATTTGCGATTCTATAGGAATATATTCAAACAGCGGATTCCATTTCGTAAGTAATACATTTTGCCACAGTCTGACTGTTCTGCCGTTTCCGTCACTGAAAGGATGGATGAAAACAAATTCATAATGGAACACGCATGACTTAATCAATATGTGCGTATCGCTGTCGTTTTTCAGCCATTCAAACAAATTGCGCATAAGGTGGGGAACCATATCTTCCGGCGGAGCGACAAATATTACTTTCTCACCGTCAAAAACTCCTTCACCGTGGTTTCTGTATTTGCCTGCATCGTTTTCAATAAGATATGTTAAAATCGAATGCGCCCTCAATAAGTCCGATTCACTATATCCATCAAATTCGTTAATCATATTATAGGCTTTATAAGCATTCTTGACTTCTTGTATCTCTTTTTGAGGACCTATAACGGGTTTTCCGGCAATGACATCTCGTACTTGATTTAACGACAAAGAATTTGCCTCAATAACCAGCGATGAGTGAATAGATTTGATTTTATTATTGCGCCTTAACGTCGGCATACGTTTTAAGGAATTAAATGAAGTTATCTGCCCAATTTTTTCAGTAATGGAAATGGTTTTGGAAAGCATATAATTCGAAATTGTAAAAGGCGGTTTATACATAACAATTCTCCTTTTCTTAAAAAGATTATACCACAATAAAAGAAAAAAATCAATCATCTTGCTTAAATCTTGCTTAAAATGTTGCGTAATTGAGATTGTTATAGGTAGCGCCTATAAGATGATTCAGAGAAGTATTGCTGAATAAAATTCTTATTTGTCTGTAATTATTTTCAACTATAGATAATAAAAAACGGAGAAAAGATATGAGAATCGCGAATCTTCTCTCCGTTTTTCAATAATTTTTGTTATACGTTTTAATCTCGAATAATTTTTACTTTCTGAATTTGCCGAATTTGGGTACTTTGCGTCGTACAATAATAAGGACTAATGCTGGCAAATGGAGTCCCGATGAAACAAATTCAAGAATGGTTAGGCCATGCTGATTTTAGCACGACTGCGAATATTTACAGCCATTTGGATTATACAACAAAAAAGAATTCGGCAAATACGATCTCCAATGTTTTTGAATTCATTAATGATGGAAACGTGCCGAAAGATGAAGTTTCTGCCGAAGAGGATGTCTCAGATAGGCAAGAGTTACTAGATGAAATAAAGCAGTTAAAAGAGCAAATAAGCAAGCAGCAAAACGATGAAGAATATATTGAGTGGTTAAAGGAAAAAGAAAA
>CAJOMT010000065.1 GCA_905235815.1 uncultured Clostridia bacterium | reverse complement strand
TAGTAATTAGATGAGGAATAAAACTATACACCAGAGAAAAATTTAATAATAAACACAAAAGTAACGCCGAGAGGGTGTTGGATTTACTAAAGACTTTAAAGTAGCAAAAGAAACAGGCATTGTTGTTTTAGAACAGGACGATTAGACATTTACGGCTGAGACCACTGGTATGAAGAGCCAAGTGTTGGGAGAATAGAAATAAAATCAAAAATATAAGGAGATTATTATGGACGAAAAAGAACTTGAAAAAGAGTGGGAATACTGGAACGGGCAATACAAAAAAAAATTTAATGAGTTTTATCCGAATATGCCCACTTGTTTAACCGGTGAAGAGCAGATCGAAGAAATGAAAAAATGTATCGAAACGGGTATTCCGGCGCAAAACGAAACAGACGTAATGTATTAAAAAATAAAAGACGGTTTTAGACCGTCTTTTTTTATACAAAAAAATAGAAAGGAGAGGCGAGTAATGCCGAAACAGAAACGACTTATTAAAAAGATGACACTTCTTGATATGTTATTATGTTAGTCCGCACGAGGCAGATATTACCTTACAAATTTTAATTTCTTTTCCCCAAAATTTCCCTAAAATATTTTTAAATAAAATTCATTTATATCTTGACAATACTTTATTTTTCCGTTATAATAATATCAAATATTAGATTTGCGGAGTTTTTATGTATATTAAAAGGCATATAGAAAACGTAATAAAAAAGTCGTTTAACACCTATCCTGCCGTTCTAATAACAGGACCGAGACAGGTTGGCAAAAGTACGGTGCTAAAAAACTTGTATCCCGATTTCGAGTATGAAACGCTTGACGATGTGTATATGATACGTGCAATATCGAGCGACCCGACGGGATATTTGCGTTTAAAAGGCACGCCTTTTATAATCGACGAAGTCCAAAAGGTTCCCGATTTATTCGGTAGTCTTAAATACGTTATAGACAAAGATAAGAGAAACGGTATGTATTTGCTTACGGGTTCGCAAAAGTTTGAACTGATGAAAAACGTCAGCGAAAGTCTTTCCGGCAGAGTCTCTGTTATTGACTTGCTTGGACTGTCTTATCGTGAAATAAAAGGCGATAAATTTGATAAGCCGTTTTTGCCGACGATTGATTATTTGTCAAGCAGAAAGCCTATATCGAAACACGATATAAACGATATTTGGGAAATAATTCATAAAGGCAGCATGCCCGCACTTTATGAAAATAACGAAAGAGACCGGGAAAGATATTATTCCGATTTCGTAAATACTTATATTGAAAGGGACGTGCATAGTTTAGTGCAGATAGGCGACACTTTAACGTTTATGCAATTTATGGTAGCACTCGCAGGTAGAACGGGAGAAATACTTAATATGGATTCTCTTGCAAAAGATATAGGAGTGTCTGCACCTACGATTAAACGCTGGCTTTCTGTTTTGCAAGCATCAAACGTGATATATCTTTTACAACCGTTTTCGCTTAACACGACGAAGCGTGTGGTAAAAACGCCGAAAGTGTATTTTACCGATACGGGGCTTGTGTGTTATCTATGCCGCTGGATTACGACTGAAACGCTTATAAACGGGGCGCAGGCGGGGAATATATTTGAAACTTACGTCGTAAGCGAAATAATAAAATCGTATTATAACGCAGGTAAAGAGCCGAACCTTTATTTTTTCAGGAACGGCGACGGACAGGAAGTCGATTTGATATTCTATGAAAACGGAAAGATATATCCCGTAGAAATAAAAAAGACGGCTTCGCCGAATATTAAAGATATAAAAAGTTTCAAAGTTTTGGCAAATTATTTTCCGACTATCGAAGTGGGTGAAGGCGGAGTTGTATGCACAGCTGAAAGCGTGTTGCCGCTTGGGCAAGGGAGTAAAATAATTCCCGTAAACTATATTTAGTTATTTTAATATTCAAGTAAAGGCAAAGCCTTTACTTCCTTACAAATCTCTCTACCCGATTATTGAACGAGTAATTTCTGCCAAAAGTTTCAATAGGCGATTGACTTTTATTTTATAAGAGTGTATAATCATAAATAAAGAAATAAAAGGGAAACTATATGAAAATCAACGCTTGGCAAGGCTCAAACTGGAGAGAATATAAATATCCCCGAATAAATAATCTTTGATATAGCGGGCACATTTGGCGAGATTTTCTCTCAATATGCCCGTTTTTTAGGTAAAGTTATATTATTTAAGATAAAAACACTGATATTCAAGGAGAAAATTATGTTAAAAGGAATACCGAAAATTGTTTCACCCGAACTTTTAAAAATTTTGTGCGAAATGGGGCACGGCGACGAGATAGTTATCGCAGACGCAAATTTTCCGTCCGAAACTTTCGGCAAGAGGGTAATTCGCGCTGAAGGAATAAGCGGAACGGAAATGTTAGATGCGGTTCTTAAACTCATGCCGCTCGACGCATATTCCGATCCCAATATGATTTTGATGCAGCTTATGCAATGCGACGAGGGTAAAATCAATCCCGTTATATGGAAGGAATACGAAAAGATAGCGCATGAAAACGATATAAACGTGAGAGTGAACAATATAGACCGTTTTGAGTTCTATGAAAGGGCAAAATCCGCTTATGCGGTTATAGCGACGGGCGAAAGCGCTGTTTATGCAAATATAATTTTGAAAAAAGGTGTTATTAAGTAAAGTCCGTAATTGAGGATATGCTGAATGTATGAATATGTTGAGAACTTTACAAAACTCGGTTTCGGATTGTTCGTCCACTTCGGATTATATAGCAAGATAGGTAAAGGCGAATGGGCGTTTCATATCCATCAACTCGAAAAAAGCGAATATAACGCCTTGGCAAACAGTTTTGAAACAGATAAGGATTGGGCAAAAGAACTTGTTAAAACTGCAAAAGAAGCGGGTGCAAAATATATAACGCTTACCACTCGGCACCACGACGGTTTTTCTTTGTTCGATACGTTATCTTTGAGCGATTTTGACGCTCCGCACTCCGCTTGCGGCAGGGATTTGATAAAGGAATTTACAACCGCTTGCCGAGAAGACGGAATATTGCCGTTTTTTTACCATACGCTACTTGACTGGCATAATCCCGATTATAAGGACAATTTTCCCAAATACATAGATTATTTGATTGAGAGTGTGGAAATACTCTGTAAAAATTACGGGGAAGTCGGCGGCTTTTGGTTTGACGGATTTTGGGATAAGCCTGACGCCGATTGGCAATTCGACCGTTTGTATTCTACTATTCGTAAGTTTCAGCCGAACGCAATGATTATAAACAATACGGGGCTGAGCGCATTGGGAGAGGTAAGCCACCCCGAGATAGACAGCGTTACGTTTGAGCGCGGAAAACCCTGTTTCGTCGATAATTCGGACAGGCCGAGAGCGGGCGAAATGTGTCAGATATTAAACGACCATTGGGGATATGCGGAGGAAGACTGCAATTATAAATCCGTAAGGGAACTTATTGAAAATCTTGTCGATTGCAGAAAATTCGGTTGTAATTATCTGTTGAACACCGGATTAAGAGGCGACGGCAGCGTAAATGCAATGGACAGGGAGATATTAAAGCAGATAGGCAAGTGGATAAAAGTCAACAAAGAGTTCATATATAGTGCGAAGCCTTGCGAAATAAAGGCGGACGGTGCAGATATATTATTCGACGGCGAGAGTTATTATGCGGTCATAAAAAACGTACCGATGAGCGCGGATCCTAACGTGCAACTCGCCTCAGATAAAAGAAAGGTAAAGATATATGCGGATATAAAAAACTGCGTATGGTTAGATAACGGCGATGAGGCGAAACGCTCTTTCGGCGAAGTAGTCGTAGAACCGTTTATATACGGTAGAAGTTATTCGGTAAGAGTTTTAAAATTTAAATTGAAGTAGAAGTGATTAAATGGCTTAAAGACGCGGTATTTTATCAAGTATATTCTGCAAGATTTTATGAAGAAATATGAAAGAATAGTTATAAAAATCATAATCAATTGCCCGGAAGCGAGAATAAATCTGATGAAATAAACAATAGTTCGCCGAATGAAAGCGATTTGGAATCTATTGATTGGACTCCCACATATTAGAAAAGCATTATATGGGATAATAAGAGAGGAAACCATGTATTATTCCGAAGAAATAGAAAAAGATACGAAGTACAGGCAAGAATATGTCGAGGGGATAGATGCGTTTTTAAATCTGTCAAAGAAAAAAGCGGACAAGATCAGAGGCGAGTATATCACTCCCGAAAAGTATAAAAACAATCCCGAGAAATTCAGGAAGGCGCTTGTCGAACAATTGGGTTATCCTTTAACGACGACAAAAGAGATGCCGCTATTAAAAGAGAAGAAGTTTGTCTCAAAAGACGGCAACGTAAATATATATCGTATGCAGTTTGAGTTTTTCGGGTTTCTGAAATTTTACGGACTGTATTTAGAACAGACGGAAAATAGTCAAGAAAAACCGTTTGTTCTCGGCTTGCACGGCGGTGACGGCACTCCCGAACTCGTGAGCAGTATTTATTCAGATTCCGCAAATTATAATCATCTTGTACGACGCATTACCGATAAAGGTGCAAGCGTGTTCGTTCCGCAACTTTTGTTATGGAAACAGGATATTTACGGAAATAATTACAACCGGCACGATACGGACGGAAAATTTCGACAACTCGGCGGCTCGATTACTGCGTTTGAGGTGTATCTTATGCAGTGCTGTATTGATTATTTTATTAAATACGAAAAAATAAACGTGGACAGAATAGGCGTTGCGGGTTTGTCTTATGGGGGTATGTACGCCGCGCATCTTGCGGCAGTCGATACGAGAATAAAGGTTTGTTATTCTTGCAGTTGGGCAAACGATGTATTTGTTGTTTCGTGGGAAGATTGGAGTTATAAATGCGCGCAAAAAAGATTTACCACTGCTGAAACGCTTGCCCTTATTGCTCCGCGTGCGTTAGTTGTCGCAATGGGAGATAAAGACGAATTGTTTGATAGTAAATTAATGGTAAAAGAGTGCGAAAAAGTAAAGCCGTATTACTCTATATTCGGGAAAGATGACGATTTTAAATATATAACATTTAACGGCACACACGAAAGTGATAAATCTGATGAAGAAATAGATTTTTTGTTTGATAATTTATGTAAATGAGGAAAAATTCAAGGAAGGAAAAGAAGATATCGGCAATAAGTGAGATATAACGAACCAAGGATATAAAAAATGGTAAATTGGCTAAAAGACGCAATAATATTTTCTTAAAAATAAATAAAAATCTTAAATAAAAGGAGATGCAAAGATGTCAAAATCAAGGTTAATAGGAGATTACCCCGTAATAGGTATCCGTCCGACAATCGACGGAAGAAGAGGGAAAATCAAGGTAAGAGAGAGCCTCGAAGATCAGACTATGAATATGGCAAAGTCCGCTAAAAAATTCCTCGAAGATAATTTGTTCTATTCTAACGGCGAACCCGTAAAGGTAATTATTGCAGATACGACTATCGGCAGAGTTGCCGAGGCGGCGGCGTGTGCGGACAAGTTCAAAAAGGCGGGCGTGGATATAACGCTTACCGTAACGCCTTGTTGGTGCTACGGCGCTGAAACTATGGATATGGACCCGATGACTATAAAAGCGGTATGGGGATTTAACGGAACGGAAAGACCGGGAGCCGTATATCTTGCTTCCGTGCTTGCTACTCACGCACAGAAAGGCTTGCCCGCATTCGGCATTTACGGACACGAAGTTCAGGACGCCGACGATACGACTATTCCCGACGACGTCAAAGATAAGATACTTCGTTTCGGAAGGGCGGCGGTAGCGGTCGCAACGATGCGAGGAAAGAGTTACCTTCAAATAGGTTCCGTAACTATGGGTATAGGCGGTTCTATCGTTGATCCCGATTTCTTTGAAGAATATCTCGGAATGAGAGTGGAGAGCGTAGATGAAGTAGAGATAATCCGCCGAATGACGGAAGGTATTTACGACAGAGCGGAGTATAAAAAGGCACTTCAATGGATAAAGGAAAAGTGCCGTCCCGACTTCGACAAAAATCCGCCGGAATTGCAGAAAACTCCCGCGCAGAAAGAAAAGGACTGGGAATTTACGGCTAAAATGGCTTGTATAATAAAAGACCTTTATAACGGCAATAAGCGACTTCCCAAAGGCAGAGAGGAAGAAATGGTCGGACATAACGCCATAGTCGGAGGTTTCCAAGGTCAAAGACAATGGACGGACTTCTATCCCAACTGTGATTTCCCCGAAAGTATATTGAATTCCTCGTTCGACTGGAACGGAGCGAGAGAGCCGTATATCTTAGGCACCGAAAACGACACGTTAAACGCTACGAGTATGTTGTTTATGAAGTTGTTGACGGGCAGAGCGCAGATGTTTGCGGACGTCCGTACTTACTGGTCGGGAGACTCGGTAAAGAGAGTAACGGGCTACGATATAAAGGGCAAAGCCAAAGAGGCGGACGGATTTCTTCACCTTATAAATTCGGGTGCATGTTGCATCGACGCCTGCGGAGAGGTCAAGGACGAGAACGGACAACCGACAATGAAACGTTGGTGGGAAGTTACCGACGCCGATATAGATACTATGATGAATGCGACGACGTGGCCTTATGCTGATTTAGGATATTTCAGAGGCGGCGGATATTCGAGCCGTTTCGTAACGAGAGCGGAGATGCCGGCGACGATGATAAGATTAAATCTCATCAAAGGCTTAGGGCCTGTAATGCAGATAGTAGAGGGCTGGACGGTCAGCCTTCCGGACGAGGTAACGGACGTACTTTGGAAGAGGACGGACTACACTTGGCCTTGCACTTGGTTTACTCCGAGAGTAACGGGCAAGGGAGCGTTCAAGTCGGCATACGACCTTATGAATAACTGGGGTGCAAATCACGGGGCGATATCTTACGGACATATCGGCGCAGATATTATAACTATGTGTTCGATGCTTCGTATCCCCGTATGTATGCACAACGTAGACGAAGATAAAATTTATCGTCCTGCGGCGTGGAATGCGTTCGGAATGGACAAAGAGGGACAAGATTACAGGGCTTGCCAAGCCTATGGGCCTATGTATAAAAACATAAGATAAAAGAAAGAACGGTAATATAATCAAAAAGCGGACTGCATTTTAAAGTGCAGTCCGTTTTTGATAGTGATAGCGGCTCACGTCTTGACGTGATCTTCAGTGTTCTCCGCTACTACACCGAGTATTCCGCCGATAAGATAGAAAATAACACCGAATACACCGATTATTATCATTATCACGTGCGGAGAATTTTCGGTAACGTTGTTTTCAAGGCTCTTTGTCGCTCTATTGGCAAAATACAAAACAATCGATGAGATAATAAGCCCGATCGCTCCCGATAAAATAAGCCCCATTCCGCTTCCTCGCATAAAATTCATGCTGCTGAGCATATTGCTGACGAAAGCCCATTCCGGAAACGCCATTACGAGTATTCCCAGCGCCGTTATTATTGCCAGACGACCGACAATTTCAATTACGTTGAAAACTTTTCCTACTGTATAAAGTACTTGAGATGCTTTTTTCATAAATTACTCCTTATAAACAGTATTTCCGCTTTAAAAAGTTTTATGCATCATTTGTTTGACAATATATAGCCGGTATGTTACAATTTTAGCGTGACATAAGGTAGCCGAATGGAAATGAAGTTGAACTCGCCTTAAGCGGTTCTTTTGCACCCTTTTCGGAAACTATTGATGAGGTGTGTTACTCTATTCTGTTTACCCCCAAAAAAATGACTGCAAAATTTACCGTTTAAGGTTATTACATTATTTTGCATCTTTATTCCAACACTGATATATGCTGTTGTCAACTGAATTTGACGAAAAAGTTCTATGAACTTAGAATTACAATGGAAGAATTTAAAAAGAAACTGATTGAATTTATTTTCCCGCCCGCTCTGACTTGTAGTTTTTGCGGACGGGAAGTTTTTACTGGCGAACCTATCTGCGCCGATTGTAAGGATATATTACCGAAAAACGACGGATTTTACTGCGAAAAATGCGGTAGAAGAACTCGTATTCCGACGAACTATTGCGAGTACTGCTCGGGGCGCCTCGTAAATTTCGATATAGCGAGGAGCGCATATATTTACGACTATCCCGTAAATAAAGCTATCCAAAATCTCAAATACAACAATATGCGGTTTTTTGCGCGCGAATTCGCAAAGGAAATGGCAAAAGTCTATTATAAAGCGTGCGTGGTATGCGACGGGATAACGTGCGTTCCTATGTCCGACAAGCGAAAGAGAAAGAGGGGCTATAACCAGAGCGCCCTCATCGCCGAGGCGCTTTCGGACGAGTTGGGTTTGCCGTTTTTCGAGGACGTAATTATTAAGCAAAGGGATACGAAAAGTCAAGTCGGATTATCTCAAAAAGAGCGAATAATCAACCTATCGGGCAGTTTTTCCATAAAAAACCGTTCGCTCATAAAGGGCAAAAAATTGATTTTGGTAGACGACGTTTTTACTACGGGTACGACCGTCAATCTTATTTCGGAAAAATTAAAGAGCGCAGGCGCCGAATACGTATTTGCGCTCACGGTTTCGTCCGTGGATATGAAAAAAGAAGAAAATAACGCCAAAAATACCTAAAAAATTTAAAATTTTATCGAAATATCACAAAAAAAAATTGTAAAATAGACTAAAATATAGTAAAATAGTAATTAATAGTCATAAAATTCAAATGGAGTAATTATGGGACTTATAAAGTATATTTTAAGCACCGATTCGAGAGTGAGTTTAAAGAAGATAAGATCGCAATCCGAAAAGATAATGGCTCTTTCGCCGAAGTACGAAAAGATGACGGACGCGGAACTGAAAGACCAGACCGAAGTATTAAAGGGCAGACTGAAAAACGGCGAGACTTTAGACGACATTTTGATTGACGCCTTTGCGGTAGTCAGAGAGGCGGCTTATAGAGTATTGAATATGCGCCACTACCTCGTGCAGTTGATGGGCGGTATATGCGTGCATCAAGGCAGGGTAGCGGAACTGAAAACGGGCGAAGGTAAAACGCTTATGGCGACTCTCCCCGCATACCTCAACGCACTTTCGGAAAAGGGCGTGCATATCGTTACGGTCAACGATTACCTCGCTAAACGTGACGCCGAGTGGATGGGAAAGGTTTATAGATTTTTGGGACTGACCGTCGGCGTAAACGTCCACGATATGACGGACGACGAAAAGAGAGCGGCGTATAACTGCGATATTACTTACGGAACGAATAACGAGTTCGGCTTCGATTATTTGAGAGATAATCTTAAAACGAGAATGTCGGATATGGTTCAGAGAGGTCTGAACTTTGCAATCGTCGACGAGGTCGACTCCATTTTGATAGACGAGGCGAGAACTCCGCTCATAATTTCGGGTAAAGGAGAAAAGTCGTCCACGCTCTATATCGATTGCAACCGCTTTGTAAAAACCTTGATTGAAGAAGAGGACTATACTCTTGACATAAAGGAGAAATCCGTTCAGATAACCGAGAAAGGCGCAGCGAAAGCGGAGAGGTTTTTCAATATCGAGAACCTTGCCGACATAGAGAATGCGGACTTGAACCACCATATTCAGCAGGCTTTAAAAGCGCATCATATTTTCAAGCGCGACAGCGACTATATCGTCAGCGACGGCGAGATAATCATAGTAGACGAATTTACGGGCAGACTTATGATAGGCCGTAGGTATTCCGACGGCTTGCACCAAGCGATAGAGGCGAAAGAAAACGTTACGATAAGGAATGAAAACAAGACTTATGCGACGATAACTTTCCAGAATTATTTCAGGCTCTATACCAAACTTTCGGGAATGACGGGTACTGCCAAAACCGAAGAAGAAGAATTCAGAACTATTTACGGGCTCGACGTTTTGGAGATACCGACGAATAAACCGGTTCAAAGAATAGATATGCATGATATGATATATTCTACCGAATCCGGCAAGATCCGCGCCATAGTCAGGGAGATAATAGAAAAGCACGACAAAGGTCAGCCTGTTTTGGTGGGTACGGTTACGGTCGAGAAATCCGAACTCATATCGATGTGGCTCAAAAAGAACAATATCAAGCACAACATATTGAACGCTAAAAACCATAAAAACGAAGCGGAAATCATTGCGCAGGCGGGCAAGAAAGGCGCCGTTACGATAGCGACGAATATGGCAGGGCGTGGTACGGATATACTGCTCGGCGGCAACCCGGAATTTCTCGCTAAAAAAGATTTGAGAAAAGAGGGCATATCCGATGAAATAATCGAAATGGCCACTTCGTATATACAAGACGTATCCGACGAGGTAAAAGAAGTCAGAGAGAAGTACAAGGCCCTTTACGCCGAACACGAAAAGGTTACCGAAAAGGAAAAAGAAGAAGTCATAGCGCTCGGCGGACTCCATATAATCGGCACGGAGCGCCACGAATCGAGGAGAATAGACAACCAGTTGAGAGGTCGTGCCGGACGTCAAGGCGACCCGGGTTCTTCGCTGTTCTTCATTTCTTTGGAGGACGATCTGGCAAAGCGTTTCGGCGGCGAAAGATTGCAGGGAATATACAATACGTTTAAAGTCGACGAAGATACGCCGCTTCAATCCAAAATGTTATCCCGTTCCATAGAAAACGCACAGAAGACTATCGAGGGTAAAAACTTCGGTATCAGAAAGCACATTATCCAGTACGACGACGTAATGAACACTCAACGTCAGGTAATGTACGAGGAGAGAATGAAAGTTTTGCGTGGCGAAAACGTTCACCAAGACGTATTGAATCTCATTCCCGATTTCGTAACCGACATAATCAATTCCAACGTAAACAAGGGGCAAGAGCCGACGAGTTGGGACAAGGATAAACTCAATAAGGCGCTCGAAGACAGAGTTCTTCCGCCCGAAACCGAGTTTATAACCGACGGGGTTCTGACTAATTGGGACTATGATTATATCGTAAGTCAGACTATCGATAAAGCTATCGCTTGTTATGAAGAGAAGATAGAGAGATATAAAGAGGACGGAATCGACTATCATGAATTCGAGAGGTTTATTTTCCTAAGGGTAGTCGACAACAAGTGGATAGACCATATCGACGCTATGGACAAATTAAAGAGAGGAATATCTTTAAGGGGCTATGCGAACGAGGATCCGGTAATAGCGTATAAAAAGGAAGGTCTTGAAATGTTCGAGGCGATGACGGCGAGCATACAAGAGGAAGTCGTCGCATTACTTCTTAAATCCGAGATAAAGAGGGCTGAGCCGCAGAAGGAAGAAAAGAGAGAACTTTACGAAAACGGCGGCAGCAGCGAGGCGAGATCGAACACACCGATAGTAAAAGTATCGACTGTCGGCAGAAACGACCCTTGCCCTTGTGGAAGCGGTAAAAAGTATAAGAACTGCCACGGCAAATAAAAGCGAAAAGATAATTTTTATAGGCAAGGGGCGTTTCTGCCCTGCGAGCGGAGCGAGCAAAATTATATAATAAAAGACTTTCGGCGTCGGCAAAGCCGACAAA
The DNA here is from genome assembly GCA_905235815.1 of uncultured Clostridia bacterium. GTDB lineage: Bacteria > Bacillota > Clostridia > Christensenellales > Borkfalkiaceae > UBA10281. The sequence goes on along the minus strand of CAJOMT010000065.1, from coordinate 40 downwards.
GCAGCCGCAAGCGGCTGCCCGAAACGTCGAACGACCCGTG
>CAJOMT010000064.1 GCA_905235815.1 uncultured Clostridia bacterium | reverse complement strand
AAGACTTTTTATTGCCGTTACCATGCACAATATCCCGGAAGGGCTTGCAGTCGGATTTGCGTTCGGCGCTGTGGCTTCAAGGTCCATTACTCTTGCGAGCGCCATTGCTGTGGCATTCGGTATAGGTATTCAAAATGTCCCGGAAGGCGCTGCCGTATCGTTTGCCGCAAGGGGAATATCGGGGAAGAATAAGTCGTTTCTGTTCGGAATGTTCAGCGGCGCAGTAGAACCGATAGCCGGTATCATTGGCTTTATATTTTCGGGCTTTATCGCCTCGCTTTTACCGTATACAATGTCATTTGCGGCGGGTGCGATGATATTTGCGTCAATTACCGAATTGCTTCCGGACGCATTAAAATCAAGTAAGATAAAAACAGTCGTCGGCGTGTTGCTCGGTTTCATGTTAATGATGTCATTAGACGTAATTTTCGGCTAAAAGTGTATTTAAACGCCTTATACGCTGATATTTTATACCACTCTCATGATTTGAGAGTGGTTTTCTCTTTACTTTATAATCGGTAGAAAAATGCTTCTACACCTAACGATTGCGAAAATTCGATATTTAAATTATAATTTTTTCATAGAGCGGCAAACTTCACTTATTATTAATTGTTTGCCGAGGTAAGGTATATGAAAAAATTAAGAGGATTATTGTTGTTATTGACTATGGCGTCGCTTATCGGGGCAGTGTTATCGTTGTCGTCTTGCGCTGATTTCACGCAAAAAGAAATCGGCTCGGAAGTTTCTTTGGACGGCGATACAAAAGTTGCTGAGGCGGATAAGACGATTGATGACTATTCTGCAAAAGAAAACTTATTTATTGCTGCGGGCGTATTGTCGTCCGCCGGAAGTTTCAGAACCGAAACGAGGGGTGAAACTTCAACCGTCGGAATTTCAAATGCGATCGCATCGAGGCGAATAGTAGTCGGCGATACCGTATTCAAAGAATCGAGAAGTTATTCTTTCTTTGTTAAACTCGGCGTACAGACATACGTGAAGCAAAACAATTATTTAATTCGAGATAAAAAGTCGATGTCATCTATTGATGACGTCGTTTGGAACGATACTGTGGATTCTATTTCCGCAGCCGAATATGAAAGTAAATACGGAATGGTTCAAGGCGGAGTTTGCGGATATATTTTAAACGATGATTCGATTACTTCTGCGAATTTTGTTTTGGCAGACGGCGATATTTATACTTTTAATTACGTTTTGGATAACGACATTGCAACGTACTATATGAAACGTGAGATGGCTGTTTCGGCAGGGGTTAAAAATCTCCCCGTATTTGATCATATTATTTTGACAGTCAAAATGGACAAGAACTGGTATATCCGGTCCATCGACTATGATGCGCAGTATAAAGTCGATAAACTCGGCGGAGTAACGTGTAACGAAAAACTGACTGAAACATTTTACGATATAGGTAAGGTAAGCGGAATAGAAGAATCGGAATTTTTCGAGCAGTTCTGCGTTTATGGCGGCGAGACGGACGATACAGACAATAGTGCTTATCAAAGAGAAACTGAAAGTTTTGATGAGAGCGGTGAAGATAGCGAAAGTTCCCTATCGGATATTTTGGGCAGTCTTATAAATTCGGAAGAACAGAGGACGTTTTCGGTTAAAATAGGCGGGATCGAAGAACTTGACGGTACGATATTGTCGGAGTTTACTGCGGCATACGATAATAGTCTATTGTATTTATCTTTCGGCGAATTGAAACTTTCAGGTGAAATTTCAGAATATTATTCTGCTCTTAAAGACTTGGTTAACATTGTTGAAAACTATATCGACGTTGAAGTCGGCGGACAAAATATTGAAATAAATAGTGCCGAGGACGTGCTGAATTACGTCGATAAATTCGAATATGTCGAAGACGATACAGCTTGTAAAATCAATCTCGGTTTAAACATCGGCAAGGGCTTAGATATTGAAGTTTTCTTGATTTCCGAGGGCGATCAAATAGGACTCGATTATGCTTTGGCGTCTTACAGTACCTTTAATTTTGAAATACGAGGCATTGAAAAAGTAGATTTAAGTGGATATACTTCCGTTATTGATTTCACCGAAACGTATTTCAATCCGATAAAAGAATTGATAAGCGAACCGGTTTATGATTTTGAAATATCGGGAAATGTCTCCGAGGGCGAGGAGAGCGTAGACGTTTGCGGCAGAGTGCTGATAAACGTCGACGGTGAAACTTATGCGTCCGGGAGGCTAAAAGTAGGCGGGGAAAATATTGCCGCAGACTATTTGAACGGAAAAATTTATGCGGAATATGACGGACTCAAAGTTCAATTTTTAACCGAGAGTTTTAAGTCTAATGGCGGAAGATATATATAAGTTTATAACCCTGCCAAACGTCGCTAAATTATATAAGGGCTTTGATATTTCTTATGAAGAACTTCAAAACCTCGGCATTAAGGGCGATAATTATTTGAAATTTATAAAGTCGATACGTTATGATTCCAAAAACTTGGTCGTTGATGTAGATTCTTCCGTTTTATCCATTGCGGACGGGGATATAGTTGTTATCATTTCAACAAGCGAAGATGGTAAACTTAAATTCGATATCGATTTATTTATAGGCGGCAAGAATTTCTCGATTTCGCTTATTGCAACGCAGGGTAGTACGTTTTTGCCTTTTGATTTAAGTTCAGAGGAAGAATATATGAAAGTTGACGATTTAGCGGTCTTATGTAAGGCGTTTAATGCGACTTCCGAATCGTTGACTTACAGAATAAGCGGAACGGCAGAGATTACGGCGATAGGTCTTATCGAACGCGGAGTAAACGTTGAAGTTGAAGTCGAAGTGGTAGACGATATTCCGTACTTTATAATGACGATAGAACGTCCTTATAGAATTTTGAATTCTGTTTATTCTGATAACGGCGGTATAACGAATATTTATTATGACGGCGGCAATAACCTTTTGTTTGAGCGCAAATCTTATAGTAGGTTAGGCAAATTGCAAAGTTCGGAATACAGACGTTGTACTATGGCGGAGTTCAGTGAAAACCCCATAGAGTATATAGAATTTATCTTTAACTTTAACGTTTTGATAGAAATAGCGATAGAGGACGCCGCCGACAAGGGAATAAATGAAGATGCGCCTATCGGAGATATAATAAAAGGATTTTCGTATTCGGGTAGCGTATTTAATTTCGATATAGATCTGTATCCTTTGGATCATAATCTTGGTAAATTGAATATTGGCATCGGGCATAATGACAGCTATGAGTTTTCCTCTTTATCCGGTGCGGTTTATATGCTTGGCGAACTGTTTGAAATAACTTTTGATTTCAATCTTGATCTGGATTTGGGACTTAACGTTAAAAATAATGTCGTCGCTAAATTTTAAATAGTAAAAGAAATACCCCTTGCCTTGTTGCAAGGGGTATTTCTTTAAAGGTCGTCTGCGTCCTGAATAGGATCTTCGTATTCGCCGGAAAGATAATTTCCGGTATAACTTCCCAATACGTCGAACTCCGATTTCATCGTAGACTTTTTCTTATTCTTTTTCATTATTTACAGTTCTTTGTAGAGTTTTTCGTGGTCTTTCCACAAGACTTAGTCGTGGTCTTTTCAGAATTTTTACAGTTCTTAGTAGTATTTCTCATAAACTTTTATGGGAGAACAATGTTGACAAAACCTTGACTCGCTTTGCATAAAGGACAAATTCTGAACGCTTCTTTGGCGGTCGTATTATGTCCGCATTTACTGCATACGTACGTTACGGGCTTACTGCTTTTAAAGAGCGATGAATTTTTGAAAGCGTCTCTTAAATATTCAAAAATTTCTTTATGATGTCTTTCAACTTCCGCAGTCAATTTAAAAGCCGTTCCTATATCTTCAAACCCTTCTTCAAATGCGGTTTCAGCAAATTCAGGGTAGATAAGTTCCCCTTCGTTTCTTTCCGATTCCACGGCAAATCCGAGCATTTCTTCAATTGTTCCGGACTCAAAAGGGTATCCGGCGTTTACAGGTACGCTCTTCATATTGCCGTTATGCGCGGTAAACAAATCGAAAAAACGAGTGGCGTGAGCCGTTTCGTTCTTTGAAATAAGTTTAATTTGCGTATTAAGCGTTTGATAACCTTGGGTTAAAGCTAATTGCGCAATCATTTGATAGCGCATTCCCGCTTGACATTCGCTTGCAAAACTTGCTGCGAGATTTTTAAAAGTTTTCGTCTGATTGAACTCCATTTTCCCTCCTTCTGGTAAAAGTATGGCACGTTTCGTCAAAATTATTCAAAAATTTTAATTATCTTTTACAGCAATCAGTTCTCCCGTCTCGCCGTCGTATAAAAGAGCGACGGAATTTTCACCCGATATGCCTACGTACCAATAATTGAATCCCGAATTTTCTATTAGCCTTAGCCGCAATTCGTAATTGTCGGGATTTTCAAAAAAATCTTTTACGGTTATATTATTGCATTGTTTTGCGAGATTTATAATATCTTTATACGAAAAAGTTGAATTTTTTTTCAGAGATTCGAAATTTATATCCTTTTCGATCCCGTTAAATTTAATCGTTACCGAAAAATTGCCGACGGGCAACTCGTCAACGTCAACTTGACAATAAAGATTCACTGCAAGCGGCAAAAAGTCGAACTGCTTAGTATAGATTTTGTCGTTCAATTCAAAATAGACCGTCGGACTTTCTATCGGTTCTTTATTTCCCGCCGTCGTAAGTTTAAATATAATATAGTTATCGGTCTTGCCGGCATATCCGTCCTCTACAAACGGGTTTTCTCTCAGTTCCGGATAGGCGTACAGAGTAAATTCTTCGTCGCCGTAGTAAAAGATATCTTCTCTTAGCTGACTTATTCTTTCAAAGGTTTTATCGTTTTCGGAGCATGCGCAAACCGTAGTCAGCATAAATATTGCCGCCAAAAGCACTATAAATTTTTTCATAATGTCACCTCGCATATAAAAATTTATTCTTTGGCAGGTTAAATGATGATTATAAATATAAAAAAGTTGATTTTTTATTTTACTTGTGCTAAAATAAAAATATCTTTTTTACGGAGGAAAAATTTTGCGTAAAACGATCATCAGATCCGCTCTTATTTGTCTTGCGGCAATAGTTACGGCGTTTGTTTTAATATTTGGAATTACGTCGCTCGCTTCGCCCGTAACTATGGCAAAGTGGTCGAAATCTCTAGGCTTAAATAACGCAGCAATAAGATATTATAAAAGCGCATACGAAAGGAATAAAGATTTTTCCGTTTTAGCAGATCTCGTAAATACTGCCGATATTGCTGATGACGATGACGTGCTTTGCGTATACGGAGTTAAGTTCATATCTTCGGATAAATTTAACGATTACTGCGCAGAATATGACAAAAATTCCAATCTTTCGCTATCTTCATATAATTATTATTGTCATATAGTTATAGGGGCGCTTTATGATAAAGGCGAAATAAAAACCGCCGCCGATATTGCCGTGAGTTTTACTTATGAATATACGAGAAATTCTCCGCTCGGCACGGCTATAATGATTGCGGTTATAAATAATGACGACGAGTTCTCGGGAGAGATCGTAAGAGCGTATGAGTTAAAAGAACATAATATCGATGACGTGTCGGGCACGTTAGATGAAGATATTATGCTTCTTAATAAATAGGATATAAATTGAGGAATAATATGCAACACGAAAGAGTAATAGTATTAGATTACGGCGGACAGTACAATCAACTTATTGCGAGAAGAGTCAGAGAGCAGGACGTTTATTGCGAACTCATTCCTTGCGATACCGATTTAGAAAAAATAAAGGCTATGAACCCGAAAGGCATAATTTTTACCGGTGGGCCGAATAGCGTTTACGACGAGAATGCGCCGCACGTTTCAAAAGAAATTTTCGAGCTTGGCGTTCCGATACTCGGAATTTGCTACGGCGCACAGCTAATGGCGTATACGCTCGGCGGCAAGGTAGAGCATGCGCCGCTCAGAGAATACGGCAAAAGCGAAATAACGTATACGGGCAGCGAATTGTTCGACGGAATAGACAGCGAAAACGTATGTTGGATGAGTCATACGGACTATATTTCGAAGGCACCGGACGGCTTTGAGATTATCGCTCATACCAAAACTTGTCCCGTTGCGGCGATAGGTAACAAAGAAAAGGGCTTTTACGGCGTACAATTCCATCCGGAAGTTATGCACACCCGTCAAGGCACCGAAATTTTGAGGAATTTCTTGTATAAAGTTTGCAAATTATCCGGCGACTGGACTATGGCGGATTTTGTTAAAGAGCAAGTCGAAAAGATAAGGAGCAAAGTCGGCGACAAAAAAGTTTTATGCGCTATGAGCGGCGGCGTAGACAGTGCGGTTGCGGCAACGCTTGTGCATAGGGCGGTTGGAGATAATCTTACTTGTATTTTCGTCGACCACGGACTTTTAAGGAAAAACGAGGCGGATGAAGTTTACAAGACGTTCAAAATCGATAGGGGAATGAATCTTATCAAAGTGGACGCAGCGGATAGATTTTTAAACAGACTGTCGGAAGTTAGCGATCCCGAAACAAAGCGAAAGATTATAGGTGAAGAATTTATAAAAGTATTCGAGGACGAGGGAAAGAAAATCGGGAAAGTAGATTATCTCGTTCAAGGGACTATATATCCCGACGTAATAGAAAGCGGAAAAGGAAAGAGTGCGGTTATCAAATCGCACCATAACGTCGGAGGGCTTCCTTCGGTGGTAGATTTCGATGAAATAATCGAACCTTTGCGCGACTTGTTTAAGGACGAAGTCAGAAGGCTTGGATTTGAACTCGGACTCCCCGAAGAAATAGTGATGCGTCAACCGTTCCCCGGCCCCGGACTTGCGATAAGAATAATAGGCGAAATTACGAAAGATAAGATAGAAATCTTGCAAGACGCCGATTATATATACAGAGAGGAAATAGCGAAAGCGGGCTTAAACAGAGAGATATGGCAGTATTTTGCCGTACTTTCCAACTGCCGTTCTGTCGGCGTTATGGGCGACAGCAGAACGTATTCGTATATGCTTGCATTGCGTGCGGTAACCAGCGTAGACGGAATGACGGCGGACTGGGCGAGAATACCTTACGACGTTTTGGAAAAAATATCCAATAGAATTGTAAACGAAGTTAAAAACGTAAACAGGGTAGTTTACGATATAACGTCTAAACCTCCGGCAACCATTGAATGGGAATAAAATGGAGTTAAAAAGTAAGGATTTAACTATAAAAAAAGCGGTTTTTTCGGATTGGAAATCGATATACGAAAACGTTTGGTCGAGCGAAAAGACTGCAAAATATATGATGTGGTCGCCGACGAATAACGAGGCGGACGCAAAGAGCAGAATGGAGAGAACTTTGGAGTTCCAAAAGTCTCATGACGCATTTTTTGTCTATCTGAATTCAACGGGCGAGGCTATCGGCTTTACGGGTTATGACGAAATGGAAGAAGGCGTATATTGCGAGTGCGGAATCGCCATAGGCGAAAAATTCGCCGGGAAAGGCTATGGCAAACAAGTTCTAAATATGCTAATCGAGCATTGCTTGAAAATTGGCGGCAAAAAATTTATATATAGGACGGATGAGGAGAATATTCCGTCAAAAAGATTAGTTCAATCTTTTGGCTTTGATTTTGTAGGCGTTGAAGAAAAAATTTATGAAAAAGACGGGATTAAACGCAGAATTGAAATATATAGCAAAAAGATCGGAGGATAATATGACTGATATAAATGAAATAGATGATGACGAGGAGATAAATTATACTTTTGATACTCAACTTTTAATCGAAGGCGAGGATCTTGACACGGAGAAAATTATAGAATACATAAATAAGAATTTCGTGGGGGATTGCTTGCTTGTGGTTGGCTATTCGGAATTGGTAAAAATACATTATCATACAAACGAGCCTTGGAAAGTTCTCGAATATTGTTCGAGCCTTGGCGATATTCACGATATCGTCATTGAAAATATGGTCCGTCAGGCTATGGGTATGCAGGGATAAAATGGAATACAATGCAAAATGTCCGCTTTGCGGTAATGAGTTTTCTGTCGAAAGCGATATAAAAGATGCGGTTTGTCCTAAGTGCGGACAAACCGTATCGGCAATGCAAGCCGTAAAATACTATGAATCTTTCAGTGAAAATTCCACAGAAAAGAAATTTGCTTACGGCGAGGATTATCATCGGGTCAATTTTTTGCTCGACCAAATAAAAGATTTTATTGCCGATGGCAACTATGATGCGGCAAAGTTGAAAATCGACGAGGCTTTAAATATAACAGACACGGATTATAGGGTGTATATGGCAATGGTGGCTGTATGCACCAAAAACTATACCGACTTGACCGATGAAACGCATAAACAATATATAGAAAAGGCGATAAGCGTTGCCGATTCGGACGGTAAAAAAGATATAGCCGCTACGTACAGAAATTATTATGATAAGACTAAACTTTCAAAGGAAGAACTCGAACAATTTACCGAAGAAGAAGTCGAATTAAAAAAGGACAGAGTCGAAAAATCTTTCAAGAGCCTTATACCCGAATATATGGCTAAAGAAAAGAGAAATAAAATCCTTTTGATTTTATTTCCGATATTTATGGCAGTCGGTATCGTTATTTCCATTCCGTTTGCCATATTGGGAAGTCATGTTTGGGTGGTATTCATAGGTTTGGCGCTGATAATAGGCGGATATTTGATTTTTCGTATATGGTATACTTCACGCGAGGCAGTAAGCGCCTTTAACGCCATTCTCGACTTATATGACGTTTTGGACGGCGTAGATTTGCCTCCCGATTGCAGTAAGCGCATATACGATTATATGTATAAGGTTTATCTTAGGTTTGTAGATAATGATCCGATCGTTGGTATAAACAGAGACGTAACTAAACTTATAGATTACACGATATCGTTAAATAACGATGAAATAAACGAATTTATTTACAATAATAAATATCTTTCAGAGAATATACCTTCGGAAAGTTATGAGTGAGATCGAGTTTACCGTAAGCGGTGAAAAAATTAAAGCCGAACAAGGCGTTACAATATTAGACGCTATGATAAATAACGGCTTAAATGTCGTCGGGCACGTTGGCTGCAAAGGCGGAGTATGCGGCGCTTGCACTTGTATGATTCGTTATAGCGGAGAAGTTAAACCTATGCTTGCATGTAGAACCATTGCGCAAGACGGTATGATCGTATCCTTTCCAAAGGCGAAAGTATTTCCCGTAAAATACAATTTGAAAGAGTATGAATTTAATAACGGAATGATTTCCGAATTGTATCCGGAAATTTATAACTGCGTATGTTGCGGTATGTGCACGAAGTATTGCACTCAAGGCATAGACGTCAGATTGATGATTGAAAACGCAAAGTACGGAGACTTAAAAAAAGTTTCTGACTTAAGTTTTTCTTGTATATCTTGCGGTGCTTGCTCCTACGCTTGTCCTGCAAAAATCAACCATGCGGAAGTAGGGCTACTTGCAAGAAGATTAAGCGCATTATACGAGAAATAATAACTTTATGTTACACATAAAACATTGAAAAACGACAGAAAAACAAAGGGGTTTTACCATTTTTTACGAAGTTCCGAATTGTGTAAAATTGAATAGAACTTTGAATATTAAAACGGATGAAAAAGTATTGACGGCTAAGGAAAAGAAAGAACTCGCCGAGAAATTTCATCCGGATTTTTCTTTATCGGATTACGGCGAGATTGCGTTCGGCGTAAACAAGGGAATTAAAGTTCCTAAAAACCTTGCAGATTTGCTTAGCGGTAAAAGTTTGACTTATGAAAACAAATTGTACGAGTTATGCCCCGATCACTTTGTCGATACGCTTATAATAGGCGGAGGCGGTGCAGGTTGCGCCGCAGCTTTGGAAGCGATATAATACGGCTCGGTAATTT
>CAJOMT010000063.1 GCA_905235815.1 uncultured Clostridia bacterium | reverse complement strand
GGATACGGTCCATATTCCACTGGCTGACGGAAACGAGCCGTGCCCCGTTCAGATGCTTTCTTAAAAGCATCAGGAAAGCCGGCGCCTCATCGGGGCCGGTTTTGTTGTCGCTGATCAGCGCTGCATAGGGCAGCGTGGCATTCGCAGAAAGCATCAGACGCCGGGTCCCTTCCCGCGTCTTGAACTGAAATAAAAGAGATGCGCTGTCCGGCTGCTGGATCTTTAAGACCCGCTCACCTTTCAGGACAGATTCAAATTCCGCCCGCAGCGCATGTACCATAATTCCGTCTAGAGCCATGAACGTTTACTCCTTAAATAATACATTTATGATACTATTTTTGCGCTTCTATTTCAAGAAGCATCCCTTTTCCTTGACACTTCTTTGATCTCTCCTGTATAATCATCGGAGACCTTGAAAAGGCCAATTCTATCGGCATCCTGTATGCTGTATTGATGAACAGGAGTGTATCAATCGTGGGCAGATATTTTGGCACAGATGGCTTCCGCGGAAAAGCGGGAGTGGACGAGATTCTCGCCGTTACCTATACCAAACTCGCCGCCGAGGAGATGAAACAAAAACTCGTGAAAGAGGTAGTCTCTGCGATAAATTCGGGCAAGGACAGAGAGCGCCTTGTCGTCGCCCTATCCGAAATACCCAATGCGGATATATCTACGTTCCACAGTTTTTTGACGAAAGTTCTCCGCTCGCATTTTTATGCGGTAGGAATAGATCCTCTCTTTAAAATTGCCGACGAAACAGACGCCGAAGCCCTTAAAAAACGTGCTATAGACCGACTTTTCGATGAAAAATACAACTCGGGCGACGAGGAATTTTTATACCTTACCCGAATTTTCAGAAGATACAGAAGCGACGGGCATTTAAAAGAAACGGTTATGCGGATATACGAGTTCGCCTCGTCCGAGGCGGAGCCGGACAAGTTTCTGAGTAGTGCAAAAGAAGTTTCCGAAGAAAAGTATGACGCTTTCGAGCGCAATCTCATAGATATCTACAAGCGAAAACTCTTATCGCTTCAAACCCTTGCCGAAAAATTTATCGGCGACGCAAAATTTTTCGGCGTAAACGCTTATGCGGAATATGCGGAAAACATTTTAACGTCGATAAAAATTTCCCTATCCGCAACGGACGCACATAAACTACACTTATCCGCAGACGTTTCGTTCGACAGACTCCCTCAAATCAGAGGCAAAGACGAAACGACCGAAAAGTTATCCGCAGATTTAAGCCGCATAAGAAAGGCTTTAACCGACATATACGCCGACATTTCGGCTACTTTCAGTCAATCTGACGCAAAGGAAAAATACCTTAAAACGGGCAGAGCGACAGAGGCTCTTTGCCTACTTGCAATCGAATACGGCGACTACTACGACAAGGTGAAAAAAGACGAGGGCTTACTCGATTTTTCAGACCTCGAACACCTTTCCTATAAACTTCTTTGCGAGAACGAGACGATAAGAGAGGAAATAAAGAACAAATACAAATATATCTTTGCGGACGAATACCAAGACGTCAACGGCGTGCAAGAGGCGATACTTAATCTCATTTCTTCCGACAACGTGTTTATGGTGGGCGACGTCAAGCAATCGATATATGCGTTCAGAGGTTGCAATCCGGACATATTCGCCGCCAAATTTGACGACTACTCAAAAGGCAACGGCGGAAGCGCGCTGTTCCTCGATAAAAATTTCAGGAGCGCAGGCGAAGTTCTCAACTCCGTAAACGGCGTATTCTCAAGAGTTATGACAAAAGACTTCGGAAGCGTGGACTACGGCGCCAATCCGATGATAGGCGGCGACGTCATACCGAGCGGAATCGGCGGCGCCACGCTGCATATAATAGAGGGCGAAAAAGTCAAAAAGGAAAAGGCAAGCGGAGTTTACAGCGTTTTAAAAGCTTACGAGGAGCGGGACGAGGACGAAGACTTCTACGAGGGAATCCTTACCGCCGAGATAATAGAAGAAGAACTTAAAAATCAGATATACGACGGAAAACTTAAAGCGTATAGGCAAGTTACGCTATCGGATATAGCCGTTCTTTCGAGGGATTCGAGCGCATTTACCAACAGACTTTTGAAAGAACTCGCCAAACTCGGCGTACCTGCAACCAGCGAAACGAAAACGGCGATATGCGACTACCCCGAAATCAAAATACTTATTTCCGTACTCGAACTCATCGCCTATTACGCCGACGACGTGCCTTTGGCTACCGTTTTAAAAAGTTCTATCGGCAATCTGACCGAAGCCGAACTCGCCGAAATACGTAGGCCGTTCCCGAGAAGCGCAAAAGACGCCAAAACGTTTTCGGAGTGCGTCAACGCTTATATAAACGTGGGCGAAAACGAAGAAGTCAAGACTAAACTCGTAGCGTTCAAGAAATATTTTGAAAAGATACGTTTGTTATCCGAATTTTGCGGCGCCGGCGAAATACTAACCCAAATTATGGAAGAAACGGGTTTAGACCTCGAAATACTCGGTATGCCGTTCGGCGCCATAAGACTCGAAAGGGCGGAAAAATTTATTTCCGAAAGCGTAAAGGGCGGAAAAATACTCTCGGTTACCGAATTTTTAAACCGTATCCGCTCTGCGCCGGATAAGATATGCATTTCCGCAAAATCCGGCTCGGACACCGTTCGGGTAATGAGTATGCACGCCTCGAAGGGACTTGAATTCCCGATAGTCATCATCGTGGGCGCAAAAAAGAGGTTCTCATCCGAGGACCTGAAAGGCGAAATTCTCTTAAACCGCAGTGAGGGCATATCGATAAAATATTACGACGAAGCCGCCAAAACTTGCGAGGAAACGCTTGCGAGGAAGTACTTTAAAGAAGTGGGCAAACTCAACCGTGTAAAAGAAGAAGCCAGAGTATTTTACGTCGCAATGACGAGGGCGCAAAACAGATTGCACATAGTCTGCGATTGCCCCATAGCCGACGAAACGGACGATTTTACGATTTTAAATGCGGATAAATTCGCCGACTTCTTATCTAAAAAGAACTTCATGGCCGTTTACCACGACAGGTCGAAACTTTATAGAGCGGCGAAAAGTCGGAAATCAAAAAGATACTGATAGGCATAGGCGACGAGGGGCTTACCGAAAAAATACTATCCGACATATCTTATTCCTATCCGTATATAGAGGAGTGTTCGTTGCCCGTAAAGCGCACGGTAACGAAGATCGCCGAAGAAAGCCGCCCCACCCCCACTTACGACGAGGACAAATTTTATCTTACGGAAAAATCTTCGTTTATTGAAAAGGGCAACGCATACCATAAGTTTATGCAGTACTGTGATTTTTCGGCAAAAAATGCGAATAACGAACTTATACGCCTACTTTCGCAAAACGTATTGAGCGAGAGCGAGGCGGCGATGCTGAGTATCGAGCCGCTCGAAAAAGTGTTGTCGCTCGAAATTTTTGAAGCGCTTAAGTCCTACGAACTATACAGAGAGCAGCCGTTCATAGTGCCGATAGCGGCAAACGAGGCAGGGGCTTGGCAAAGCGACAGGGAGATACTCGTGCAAGGTGTGATAGACCTACTTGCCGTCAAGGGCGACGAGGCTATCATAATAGATTACAAGACTTCATCGCACGGCAAAGAGCAATTAAAACGAGATTACGCCGCACAGTTAAACGTCTATGCGTTAGCCGTCGAAAAGGCGCTCAAATTAAAGGTAAAGGAAAAACTTATTATCAATCTTTTAAGCGGCGAAGTCGTCGAGATATAATAAGTCAAATATAGACTATGCGCCCCGAAAAGTAAATTACTTTTCGGGGCGCATACATTTTACAAAAATTGCACGTTAAACAAAAGTCCTTTGTGCAATTTTTTCACATTTATTTTTTAATTGATGTGCAATTATTGCTCACTCAAAATTCTTTTTTGTGCAATTAAATCGTTATTTCCACACGTCCGCCGCCGTTTGCCGCCTCTATATCGACAAATTTAAAATGTCCGTTTTGCTTTACATATCTCTTAATTTCTTTATAGCACACCCTCATCGTTTCAGAAGATATATCCGCATGAATCGCTTTCAAAAATATCTTGCTCTTGACAAAAAATATCGGAAAGTACATTTTAAAATGAAATCTTTCGCCAAATATCGCTATTTTCATTATTCCACCGATATCGCAACAGTATCGCCGTCAGATGAAGTTATATCTACCAACTTTCCTATCGCACCGCTCTCGACAAGAGATATTATATCCTTAAAATTTACGTCTTTCAGCGCTCCGCCGTTTTTACCTATATTAAATTCAACCCCCGATTTTACGCATGCAATTATTACTGACATAGGCATATTTATATCGACCTTATCGCCGTCGGCGGAAAGAACGTGCATTTTGACATTCATAAGGTTTATATCTTTTCTTTCTTCCGGTGGCAGAACTACGGTCTTATCCCTGTCCTTGCCGAGCAACTCATCTACCGAAACCCTATACATTTCCGCTAATTCGACCAATATGGAAATGTCCGGCGCAGACGCCCCCGTTTCCCACTTGGATATTGCTTGCGGACTTATTCCGAATCTGTCGGCGACCTCCTCTTGAGTCAATCCCGCTTGTTTTCTCAACCTTTGCAAACGCTTTGAAAGTTCTTCCATAATTATCCTCACTATTTTTTCTTAATTATACTTCTTTTCGGCATCCATTTTGTATACCTAAAAGTTGTTTCGATTAAACCAAAGGTTGTTTTTTTATAAAATACAAGTTGATTTTTATAAATTTACGTCTATATTGAACTTTCCGTCTTTGCCGCAAGCGGAAATCTTTCCGCCGTGCAAGGCGACTATCTCCCTCGCCGCAGAAAGACCTATACCGCTGCCCTCTACGCCCGACGCCCTGCTCTCGGCTGACCTATAAAAACGCTCGAACACTTCTTTCATATCTCCGTCTTTGACGCATGCGGCGTCGTTTTGTACGTTTATCCTTATCTTGCCGCCGACTTTTTTAAGCGTCGCTTTCGCCTCGCTTACCGAATATTTCGCTACGTTATCGAAAAGAATTGCGAAAAGTTGTCTGAACAAATTTTCGTCGCCGACAAAGTTCACTTCTTCGTCCGCAATTATTTCAACCGAAATTCCCCTCTTTTCAAATACCGCCTCGTAATTTTCCGCAACCTCTTTAAACGCACCGCTCAACGAAAACTCGTTTTTTACGAGCAGTCCGCCCTCCTCTATCTTCGCCAGCGCCGTTAAATTCTTGACGAGCGAATTCATTCTCTCGACCTGCTTTTCTATCGCTCTCGTGCTGTCGTTCTCGCCGTATTCGAGGGCTATAAGTTCGTTATTTGCGGAAATTATCGTCAAAGGCGTTTTGAGTTCGTGTCCGGCGTCGGTAATGAACATTCTCTGTTTTTCGTAATTGTCGGCTATCGGCTTTACTATTTTTGACGACAGCGCTACTATCGCCGCAAATATTATCAGTAATCCGACAAGCGCAATAATTATACTGTACACCAAAAACGTCTCGGCGGTAGACAGTTGTTGAGAACGATCCAAAAACACGATAACCGTCATACTTAATACGTCCACCTTTCTATATCTGTAATTCCCGTAATATCCGACTTTATTTTTTTTGCCGAGTACGCCCAACGCCATTTGCGTAGCGTTTTCTTTCTCGGTGTCCGAAAAATCGAGATTGTAAGAAAATTCCGAGCCGCTGACCGTCACCACGAAATATCTGGTTTCCGCCGGCGGTTTTTTATCCGGCTCTACCGAAAACCTGCCGCCGTTCGGTTCTTCCGGTCTTTCGCTGCCGTGCGGCTCGATAACCAGACTCCGAATAAAAATCGTCTGCGTCAAGTTGTCGGCATCATTCGCTATGTACGCAAAATTCATTATGTTTACCGCCGTAAATATCGTCGCCAAAACGACGGCTACCGAAAGCATCGCTATCCCTATTAACTTGATTCTTAATTTCTTTATCATTGTTTCTCCTCTAATTTGTATCCGACTCCTCGAGTCGCCTTGATAGTGCAGTCCGCACCTATTTCTTCGAGTTTTTTCCGTAATGACGATATATACACCCACACGACCGAAACTTCGGCGTCCGTATCGAATTCCCAGATACTGTCCATTATCCGTTCGGTGGATAGAAGTACGTTCTTGTTCCTTATAAACAGTTCCATTAAGGAACACTCTCTATGCGTCAGTCTTACGCTCTTTTCCGCTTTAAGCGTAGCCGTTTCGGGTTCTAAAACGAAATTCCCGAACTCGTATTTTTCGGTAACTTCGCCGACTCGCCTCGTTATAGCCCTTATCCTTGCAAGTAATTCCTTTATCTGAAATGGCTTAGTCAGATAATCGTCGGCGCCCGCGTCAAGGCCAAGCACTTTATCGTCCGTTTCGGAAAGCGCAGTCAACATCAAAACGGGCGTATTGTCGCCCTTTTTGCGCATTTCCCGAACGACCGCAAGCCCGTCTTTTTTGGGCATCATAACGTCCAATATCACGCCGTCGTACCTATTTTCGGAAAGATAGTACAGCGCTTCCTCTCCGTCGAATGCGGCGTCCGTATCGTAGCCGCTCAGTTTTAAAATTTTTCTTATTGCGGCGGAAAGTTCCGCCTCGTCCTCGGCAAGCAGCAATTTCATATTTTTTACCGTATAAACTTAAAATTCTTTTAAAAAAATCGCCTTTGAAAAGACGATTTTAAAACCTGTTATTTTGAAAACTTGTCTTGCTCGTCATTTAAAAACAGCGGACTCGACTCCGTTAGGCCCATCTCCTCGACTTCGCTTGTAGTATAGTATTCCTTGCTCGTAATGGTTCCGTCCTCTGCCTTTATTATCATCGTGGCCGCCTTTACGCTATACTTCATCTTTTCGCCTTTATCGCTTATTAAGACTACTTCGTTTATCTTTATGCCGCCGCTCGTTCCTATCTTAACGTAAGAATAGCCAAGATTATAATCGGAAACTATCTTTATCCAGCCGTTTTTAGCGGCTTTGACTTGCTCTCTCGTTATCGTCGCTTCTTTTTTATAGGTTGCGGACGAATATTCGCTGTAATCGGACGAATTGTATCGAACTGCAAAAACTTTTGCCTCGTCTACCGACAAAGCTTCTACGTTTATCCATATTTCGTTTACGCTTTCCGTAACGCCGTCTACGGTATTTCTTGTAACGCTCAAAAACGCCGCTTGGTTTTGCGCTGTCGTTTCGCCCGTCTTTATGTCTTTTGCGTTATATTGCAATATGTCCCAGCCCGTCTTGCACTCGGTTTTAGTAGTGGTTACGTTCCCTGCGCACGCCGAAAGCGATATTGCGGTTACAACTGCGGCGCATACCGCCGCTATCTTTACTGTTTTTTTCATATTCTCTCCTATGATTAACATACCTTATCAATAGTTTCCGAAAAGGCGGCTTTTCAGCCCTTTTCCGCAACCGTTCGCTTGTAACCCTAATTGTCTTTCTGCATTTTTTCGAGTTCTTGCATAAAGGTGGAAATGTCTTTGAACTGACGATAGACGGACGCAAATCTGACGTAGGCGACTTCGTCTATGTCTTTTAAGCCGTTCATTACCATTTCGCCTATCTCTTTAGTCGAAACTTCTTGTCTTAACGAGTTATAGAGCGACTTATGTATGTTGTCCACGAGTTCGTCTATCTTCCACATCGGCACCGGCCTCTTTTCGCAAGCCCGTATAATTCCGTTCTTGATTTTGTTCGGGTCGAACGCTTGCCTCGTGCCGTCGGATTTAATAACGAGTATCGGCGTAGTTTCAACCGTTTCGTACGTCGTAAATCTCTTTCCGCAAACTATACACTCTCTGCGCCTACGTATGGAAGTTCCGTCTTCGGACTGTCTGGAATCGATTACTTTGCTCTCTAAACTTCCGCAGTACATACACTTCATATTGTGTCCGCCTCCGATTATTTCTATAATTATTTTACCACAATTCTCGATTTTTGCAAATTGTTTTTAGCTTTTTTACGTATTTTTTATTTTTTTACGCATACTTTTAGCCTAATATTTATGGTCTACACTATTTTAAAAATTGCGGCGGGAGTCTACTTCGCCGCCGTCAACGTCTACGCATTCAACTTGATGCGCCTGCAAAAAAAAGCAAACGAGGACAACGAAACCTGCGGCAGAGTGAGCGACGGGAAAATTTTTCTCTCCGCCGTACTCGGCGGAGCGCTCGGAACGTACGTTTCTATGTTCATTATGCGCTACAAAATGAAAAATCTACTGTTTATGGTCTTTATGCCCGTCCTCGCCGTCGTGGATATTTACGTCTTGGTATACCTTTACGTAAACAATTTGCAGTTTACCCAAATCGCTATGAATATCAGCCCAATTCTACTCTCGCTTGCGCATTTAAGTTGAGCGAGGCAAAGTTTCCGTTTCTGTATTGTATAAGCCCCTCCGACGCTATCATTGCGGCGTTGTCCGTACATAGGTTTTTGGGCGGTAATACGAGTTTAATCGACTTATAGGCGCATATTTTGGAAAGTTCTTCCCTTAAATACCCGTTTGCGGCAACTCCGCCGCCGACGGTTAAAGTGTCGAGCCCGTATTCCTTACACGCCCTTACCGATTTTTCTATCAATACGTCCAATGCGGCGCGCTGGAAAGAGTTTGCAACGTCCGCCTTATCGACGTTCTCGCCTCGTTGTTCTTTCGTATGAACGTAATTGATAACGGCGGTCTTTAAGCCGCTGTACGAAAAATCGTATCCGCCGCCGCCTTTAAGCATTTTTGGGAGAGGCACGGTATCTTTACCCGACAAAGCAAGTTTTTCTATGTTGGGGCCGCCCGGGTACGGCAAGCCCAAAACTCTCGCAACTTTATCGAACGCCTCGCCGACTGCGTCGTCCAACGTCTGCCCCAATATTTTATAATTAAGAGGATCCTTGACGACTATCACCGCCGTATGTCCGCCGCTTGCAAGCAGACTGATAAAAGGAGGCTTTAAATCTTTATCCACGAGATACGCCGCCGACAAATGCCCCCTAATATGGCTGACCGGTACGAGCGGCACGCCGAGCGAATACGCCAGCGATTTTGCGTAAGACACCCCGACGAGCAATGCGCCGAGCAGTCCCGCCCCGTAAGTTACGCATACGGCGTCTATATCCGAAAGCGAAATATTCGCATTCTTAACCGCTTTTTCGACCACTAACGATATTGCGGCGGTATGCGCCCTCGACGCTATTTCCGGCACGACGCCGCCGAATTTTATATGCTCGGTAGCCGAACTCATTATTTCATTTGACAAAATCTCCCTGCGACCGGTTATGACCGCCGCCGCAGTCTCGTCGCAAGAAGATTCTATTGCAAGTATTGTGGGATTTTCCTTTACGGAAAATCCCTTTTTTATATCTTCGTACATATTAACTTTTCTTTAAATAATCGATGATAAACATATCCAGATCTCCGTCCATTACCGCTTGCACGTTGCCCGTTTCGGTTCCGGTACGGTGGTCTTTTACCATCGTGTAAGGACAAAATACGTAACTGCGTATCTGACTGCCCCACTCAATCTTTTTTATTTCGCCCTTAATTTCGCTCGCCTCTTGAAGTCTTTCTTCCTCTCTTTTTTCCAAAAGTTTACTTCTAAGCATCTGCATCGCTTGCTCTCTGTTCTGAACTTGGCTTCTCTCGTTCTGACAAGCGACTATTATTCCCGTCGGAATATGCGTTATCCTTATCGCCGACTCCGTCTTGTTGACGTGCTGGCCGCCTGCGCCGCTCGAACGATAAGTATCTACCTTTAAGTCCTCCGGACGAATCTCTATTTCTCCGCTGTCCTGTATATCCGGCATTACGTCGATAGACGAAAACGAAGTATGACGCCTCGCATTTGCGTCGAACGGTGAAATTCTGACGAGTCTGTGAATACCTTTCTCCGCCTTTAAATACCCGTATGCGTTGTCGCCCTCGACTTTGAAGCACACCGATTTCAGCCCTGCGCCGTCGCCGTCGAGCCTATCGTACTCGGTTATCTTGTAGCCGTGCTTTTCAGCATAGCAAATGTACATACGGTACAGCATTTCCGTCCAGTCGCAAGCCTCTGTTCCGCCTGCGCCTGCGTGCAACGTAAGTATTGCGTCGCAAGAATCGTATTTGCCCTTTAAAAGAGTTCTGAGCCTTATTTCCTCGATGTCTTTTTCGGCTTTTTCGAGTTCTTCGGCAACTTCTTCCAAAACGCTCTCGTCGTCCGCCTCGATTGCAAGCGAAATCATAACTTCCGCATCTTCGACCGCCTTTTTGGCCTTGTCGTAGACCGCAAGTTTATTTCTTATCTGTTGCGCCTCTTTGCTGACTTTCGTGGATTTCTCCACGTCGGACCAGACTTCTTCTTTTTCGAGTTCTTTTTCGAGTTCACTCAATTTTATTCGCTGATTAGCGACGTCAAAGAGAGTATCCTGCCTCTTCTAAAGTCTTGTAAAGTCCTCTGACTTTTTCTTCATAAACGTCTGTTCTTACCATAATTATCTCCTTTTAAGGCTTTAAGCCCTACTATTTATAATTTCACTGACAATAGATTGACAATGCCCTCAAACGTTAATATTTTACCATAATTAAAATTTTTAGTCAATAACAAACAATGTTTTACTGAAGTTTTAATGAAAAATGATGCAAAAACGTTGGATATGAATATGAATACCAATCTGTCAAAGGTGTGTAAAAAAATACAGCAAAAAAGCCGAGAAATTATTTATTCCCGACTTCTTTGCTTAGGAAAAAAGTTCAATTTGCCGCCCGCCCTAATGTCAAAAACGGGCGGCTAAGTTGTGAGCTTTTGTTCGACTCCGGTTTTTACGTCCCGGAGCCATTTTGTTAAGTGGTTCTGTTTAGTTTTGCTTTGTAGAAACCAGAATCTCTATTTACTGAAAAATTCTTGATTTTTTATCTCCTTAAGATTACTGATTAGTTTTTTTTGTAATCAACATAGCCATATTTATTACCGCCTTTCGTATAGCTACAGATATCATCTCCTAACTTAAAATAGGTCCCGTCATACATCGTTCCAACATATTTAAGAGGTTCAAATGTACAGCCTTCATACCAACAAGTATAATATGCGCTACTACCATATGAAAATTCATTATAAATAACAGACTCGGCAGTGCAATCAGAAGAGAATATTGCAACGCCTATATTGCTTACAGTCTTATTTGTAATGTTATTAGTGTTATTAGTGATTTTACAATTAAGAAATATTTTTTTTTGATTTTTTCTCTCTAAATTGTTTTTTTCTTCGCTTT
>CAJOMT010000062.1 GCA_905235815.1 uncultured Clostridia bacterium | reverse complement strand
CGGGATATTGAGTCGTAAGTTGACGGTCTACTTGTTCTTCGTCCATATAAACGTAAACGTGCCTTGTACCGTCCTCGTCGTAGGAGATGTATTTCGCTATCGTCCAAGTATTATCGACGCCCTCCAAATCTTCCTCGCCGTCTGCAACACACACCTCGCCGTCCTCGCCGAGATAAAATACGTAATCTTCATTCTCTTCGTCAAGGTCGGTAAAGTAATAGCCGTAATCTATTTCGTATGTATGGTAGCCGTCGTCTTGCTCGCTTTCGTCAAACGGAGTCAAGTCATAGGTTTCGACCAGCCTTGCAAACACGTCGTCGCCGGCAATGGAACTGACGTAACCTATGTAGTCCATATTCGATATTGCCGATTCGGGATCGGCGATAAAGTTGAGGAACATGTGCGCAAGTTCTCTATGCTCTTCATCTCTGCCCTTCGGCATTACCCAACCGTCGAACCAAATATTACTGCCCTCGTAAGGCACGGCGTAATAGAGTATGGTCTGCTCGTCTTCGGGGAGTTCTTCGTTTAACTCGTCCACCTCGTCGAGTACCAACGCAGCGTCGCCCGACCAAGCGAAGTTTATCGCAATTTTGCCCGACGCCATATCCTTTTTACCGCTGTCTACTTCAAAGCCGTAAACGTTGCGTTTCAATTCTTTGAGCGCCTTGCCAGCCATATCTACGGTAGCCTCGCCAAAAGGCTCGAACAGCGCCGCAACGCTATTATAAACCTCGTCTGAAAGGTCGAGTTCTTTTAATTCTTCCGCTATGGGCTTATCGATATTATTGAATATTTTTACGAGTATGTTTCTGTATTCGTCCTCGTCAAAAAGTTCATCTTCGAACATTTCGGCAATAGTTAAAAGTTCTTCTCTGTAAACGTACCCGACGGCGAGCGCGTAGGTGTCACGGATACTATCTTTGATAGTTCCGAGGTATTGAGCGTACTCTTTCCACGGAAATTCCCACGAATGAGCGTCGTCGTCCGACCACTCCTCGCCGGTTTTGGCAAGTTTTTCTTCCATCATTCTGTCCTTATTATATATAAAGCCCATAGTGCCCCACATATAACAAGTGGCATATTCCGTCCAGCCGTTTTCCTCGAACAAATCCCAGATAAATCCCGAAACGTTGTCGGTATAGTTGGGAATTAAGGACAGATCCAACTTTTCAACCATTCCCTCTCTTATCATTCTCTGAATCATATAGTCGGAGGGACAAACCAAATCGTAATTATAGCGGTATTCGCCGCCTACGGTGCGTTTTGTGAGTTGAAGTTCGTTATACATATTCTCGTTCGTTCCGAACGTGGAATAATTTACCTTTACAGTCTTACCCAAAGCTTCGGACGCATAATTTTCAAACTCGCCGATAATATCGAAAGTTCCCCATTCTTCGTCCTCTTCGGAGATATATTCTTCCCAGTTATAAATATTGAGTTCTATAACGTCGTCGCTGCCGCAAGAAGCAAGGGGGAAAAGGGTGAGTACGAGTAAGAGAGCCGCTAAAACAAGACTAATTCTTTTTCTCATCTTTCTTCCTCCCGACAAAATTTCTGACGACCAAGAATATGATCATAACCAAGAATATTATCGCCGAAAGCGCACGGAGCGCAGGTACGGACGAACCCTTGCCGCCTTTTGCGTAAGCGTCGAAAACGTAAGTCGAAATCGTTTCGAACGTCGGCGGTTTAGTGAAAGTGGTAACAATGTAGTCGTCGAGCGAAAGCGTTACCGAAAGCATAAATCCGCTGAAAATTCCCGGCATAATTTCGGGTAAAATAACCGTGAACAGCGCTTTCGTGGGGCTTGCCCCGAGGTCTAATGCCGCCTCGTACAGATTGCCGTCGAGTTGCTTTAACTTCGGCAAAACCGAAAGGTATACGAACGGGAAACAAAGAACTATATGTCCGATAAGCAGCGACGCATAAGTTCTGCCGAACGCAAGCATCGTACAAACGAGCGCAATAGATACAGCCGTAACTATTTCCGCATTGATGACGGGAATTTGCGTAACACCGTTAAGTGCGTTTTTAACTCTCTTTTTGGAATAAAACGTTCCGATAGCGCCGATCGTTCCCAAAATCGTGGCGAGGAAACTCGCTACGAAAGCAAGTACGAGCGTATTTAATACCGTCTGCATTACGTCCTCGCTCGTAAAGAGTTGAACGTAAAGGTCGAATCCCCACTCTTTCGCCCATACGCCTATGTCCGGCGAAAGATTGAACGAATAAACCGTCAAAAGTATTATGGGAGCGTACATTATTGCGAGTATTAAGAACAAATACCCTCTCTTTATAAATTTCTTTACCATAATCCGCCTCCTCTTACGTTGACTTCGTCGTCATCGGAGAATTTACGAGTTACAAACATTGTAATAAATATCAATACGAGCAATATCATCGCTATCGCAGAACCTGCGTGCCAATCGAACATGGTCGAGAACTGGTCCTCGATAAGTTTTCCGATTATCGTAACGTTGCCGTTGCCCAAAGTATCGGAAATGACGTAACTCGTAGTGGTCGGAAGAAGTACCATAGTTATAGCGCTTATAACTCCCGGCATCGACAGAGGTATGACTACCTTTGTAAAAGTCTGCACGTTATTTGCGCCGAGGTCCGTCGACGCTTCGAGTACGTTTTTGTCGAGCTTGATAAGTACCGTGTAAATCGGCAAAATAGTGAACGGCAAATAGTCGTAAACCATACCTATTACCGTATTTACCATACTCAATTTGTTCGAGCGGTACATTCCTATCGCAAACAAAAGTTCTTTCATAGCAGCCGTTCTTAAAACGAAGTTTATCCACATCGGCATTATAAATAAAAGAAGCAATACGCTTTTGGATTTCATCTTTGAACGAGCGAGAATATATGCGACGGGATACGCTAAAATAAGACAAATAGCCGTCGTTATTATCGCTAAACCGAAACTTATGTATATCGCCCTTATGTTTGCGCTGTTGCTGAAAAATTTAACGAAGTTTTCGAACGAAAACGAAAATTTCGTTATGTCGTTGGTAATTATTTCCGCTTCGCTCGTCGGAACTTCGACGGTGAAAGCGTACAAGATTATAAGCAATAACGGCAGTACTACGAACATAGCCATAAACAAGGCGTACGGTATGCCGAGATGCTTTCTCGAAAATTTAAGGGCTTTCATTATTTCTGCACCGCCTTTAAAGTGAGCTTTATCTTATCGGACGGAATTTTTACCGAAACCCTGTCGTTTTCGTTCCAGGCGTATTCGGTATCGACGACGAAGTCTTCTTCTTCCTCGTCCGTCCTTATTATATGACTTGATAGTGATCGCCCTTATATACTATCTGTATAATATTGCCGCAAGCCTGTCCGTCCTCGTCGTTGTCGATTATCTCTATGTCTTTAAGCCCGACTTCTACGTTGACGTCTACGTCCGTTAAGTCTATCTTTTCGCCGTCCTCGGTGATGAGATACCCCTCCTCGTCGAGATGAGAATTAGGATAAAGCTGAGTTACGTCGCACTCGAATTCTCCGTCTGCAAAACATACGGTGTTCTTCTTCGTTATGTAACCGACGTAACGGTTGGCCTCTATTTCTTTCGCCATTATATGAATACTGTCGGGCGCAATCTTTATTCCGCACTCATCGCCGACCTTTCTTTCGACGGTATCTTGTATAACTATTTCCGTCTTGCCTACGACGAACGTCATCTCGTAGTGTACGCCTTTAAACACGGACGAAACTATCTTGCCGTCGACGTCGCCTTGACCTGCGTCGCATATTACAACGTCCTCGGGACGAACTACCACGTCTACTTTATCGTTCACGGGGAAGTCGTCTACGCAATCGAATACCCTGTTGATAAATCTGACTTTTCTGTCGCCCACGATAGTTCCCGAAAAGATATTGCTCTCGCCTATAAAGTCCGCAACGAATGCGTTCTTCGGCTCGTTATATATATCTATCGGAGTGCCGACTTGCTGAACTTTTCCGTCCTTCATTACGACTATCATATCGCTCATCGTAAGCGCTTCTTCCTGATCGTGCGTAACGTATATGAACGTAATGCCGAGTTTATCGTGCATGGCTTTAAGTTCGAGTTGCATATCCTTTCTCATCTTTAAATCCAATGCGCCGAGAGGCTCGTCCAAAAGCAAGATTTCCGGCTCGTTTACTATCGCCCTCGCAATCGCAATTCTCTGCTGCTGACCGCCGGAAAGAGTGGAAACGTCCCTCTTTTCAAATTCTTCCAAGTCGACGAGTTTTAAAACTCTCGATACTTTGGCGTCTATTTCGGCTTTGCTGAGTTTTACGGTTTTCGTAATCTCCTTGCCGTTTTTAACGTAAGTGTTTTTAAACCTTTTGAGTTTAAGACCGTACGCAATATTGTCGTAAACGTTTAAATGCGGGAACAATGCGTATCTCTGGAACACGGTATTTATCGGCCTTTCGTAAGGCGGCACGGCAGTTATGTCTTTACCGTTTAAAAGTATCTGTCCGCGAGTCGGCATTTCAAATCCGGCAATCATTCTAAGAGTCGTTGACTTACCGCAGCCCGACGGGCCCAAAAGCGTTACAAATTCGCCTTTATGAATATATAGGCTGAGATTTTCAATGGCAAAAGTTCCGTCGAACTCCTTGTCTACGCCTATCAATTCAATAATTCTTTCTGTTGCTTCCATAATCGTCTCTCCTTATAGCCAAAGAAATTTTTTGGTTTAATTCATTAGTTTAAAACGTCGGCGGAGTGCTTATCCATAAAAACTTCGCAACTCTGTCCGTCGGATTTTCTATAAAATGCGCCTTCGACGACGAATAATAAAAACTTTCGCCCTTATTGCAGCGATATTTCTTATTCCCGATATGAATCAAGACCGAACCGCTTAAAACGTAACCGAATTCTTCGCCCTCGTGCGGTATGTCCGCCTCGGTGCGTTTAGTCGGCATAAGTTCTACGAGTATCGGCTCCATCATATTCTTCTGCGCATTGTTTACAAGCCAATTTATCTTGAACGCCCCCGTATCCTTTTCGAAAAAATCTTCCTCTTTGAATACGATTTTTTGCTCCTCTTCGTCCGCAAAAAATTCTTTCAGCGTTACGCCTAAACCCGTCAATATGTCGATTAACGTAGCAATCGACGGGCTCGTTAAGTCGTTTTCGATTTGACTTATATACCCTTTTGTAAGTTCACACCTATCGGCAAGTTCCTCTTGCGTTAAATCGTTTTGCAGTCGCAATTCCTTTATTTTATTGCCGAGTTCCATATACGTTACCTCTGTACTAAACTTAAAGTTTACAAGATTTAGGAATTTTAAACAAAGAGTTTAATAAAATTAAACATAACTCGTATATTATATAAATAATGAAAAAGTATGTCAAATATTTTAATGCGGTTTTGACAAAATATTTTAAAATTTTTCAAAAAATTTTTTCCGAAAATACACAAACTGTATTTCGGAGGACTGAAAATGAAAAAATTTAATAAGATTATCTCGATTATTTTAAGTTTAACTGCCGTTTTTTGCGGCGCCAAAGTCTCGTCGTCCGCAAGCGCCGCCGAGAGGCAATTGCCCATTTACAGAGTGGACAGAGACGATAAGTATATTTCCATATCGTTCGACTGCGCCTGGGGGGACGAATACACCGACAAATTGCTGAAAACAATGGACGAATACGGCGTAAAATGCACGTTCTTCGCGGTGGAATTCTGGGCAAAAAAATACCCCGAGCACGTAAAAGAGATTTCCGATGCGGGGCATGAAATAGGCACTCATTCGGCGACTCATTCGCACATGAGTAAAATGGATGCGGCAAGCATTAAGGGCGAACTCGAAAGTTCCGCCAAGGCGATTTCGGATATTACGGGTAAAAAAGTCGAATTGTTTCGAGCGCCTTTCGGCGAATACGACGACGAGTTGATAACGACCGCCACGTCGCTCGGACTGTTTACCGTACAATGGGACGTAGATTCTCTGGACTGGAAAAACTTATCCAAGGAAGAAATAGCGAAGCGAGTAGTCGGCAAAGTCAAGTCGGGTTCAATAATATTATGTCACAACAACGGGCTGCACACCGCCGAAAGTTTACCGCTCATATTCAGTGCATTGCAAGCCGAGGGGTATAAGTTCGTACCCATAGGCGAACTTATTTACAGAGAAAATTACACTATTTTACCCGACGGAACGCAAAAATCAAACGCCTGAACTTAAAAATGCTCCCTATGTCAAGAAAAAAATTTGCTTATTCTCGCTTAAATTATATCTACTGAAAATAAAATATTTATAGATTAAAAAAGCAAAATACACTTTTTTATTTAAAATTGTATTTTTTTATATTTTTTTGTTGACATGTATGATTTTTTCTAATATAATAATATTAGAAAAAGACGTGTTGCTAAGGAGGTTGAGGCTTTTAGCTGATCCTTTCAGCGGATTAAGTTCCGCCGGCACGTCTTTTTTTATATCTTTTCATACAACTTGCCGATAGGCAAATATAATAGTGGCGTAGCGATAAACTTTATCGCTACGCCACTATGACTTCTCACTTGTTTTTTATTAAAATTTACTCTGCATCGGAACTAAAAATCAAATCCAACTCATAATCGAGATCAAAATTCGGCTCGTAATAGAAACCGTATTCACTGCCATCTGTATATCTCTTAAAGAAATACCTTATCGCACATCCTTCTATATAATAAGCGTAATACGTTTCATCGCCTATAATTATCTCGTAAATATTCTCCTCGCTGTCGGACTTTTTATATGAAAACGCAAGATCGCTTTCTACCGTCGTTTCACCGTCTTTATCGACTTTGGTTACGTTCGCTTTCATAGCGAAAACGTCTATATCCGCTATAATGAAAAGATTTTCTTCCTCTTCAAATCCGTAAGAACGCAAAACGTACTTGCCGTTCAATCTTTTTACCGGAAACGGAGCGGTTTTTAAACTGACGCCCAACTCTTTTTCAACGGCGCTTAAAGTAGTTGCGTTATCTATACGCTTATACTCAACGGTTTGATAGGTCTTTATATCTACAAGTATACCGTGATACGGCGAATGTCTGACGTTGAGATTTTTATTCTTTACGTCAAAGCCGAGATGTTCCCAGCCGTATCCCGGGTGCCCGTTAGGTCCGCCGCCCGTTATATCTTGACTGTAACGATAGTATATACTCTTTATATTATCCGTCGTTATAGTGTTAATGATATTATTGCCGTATTCGTCTGTTTCGTCGGTTTCTTCGGACAACGTTTCGTATTCGTAAGTTATAACCACTTCTTCGGCGTAAAGGGGCGTTTCGTTATCTTTGTAAACGTAATACCCCGTTCCGTCGGAACGAACGACGAGATACGCAGTTATCCCCTTTTCGGCTATATAATCGTGATTTTCTTCTTCGGTTTCGAGCCTATACTCATACTTCGTCAGTTTATAAGTCCCGACGAGTTTTTCCATGGGCGCAGGTGCGGAATTATAACAACCCGTGAATACCGAAAACGCACACACGGTAAAAACTACCGCCACCAGTGCCGAAATAATTTTTCTTGGCATAATTTAACTCCTATTCATAAATTTCTCTTTTAAGAATTCCGATATATGGGAAATTCCTATAAAGTCCCGCATAATCAAGTCCGTAGCCGACCACGAATTCGTCCTCGACTTCAAAGCCTTTGTAATCTATTACTATTTCGGTTTCTCGTCTTGACGGCTTATCTAAAAGGGAACAAATCTTTATCGAGGCGGGCTTACGTGCCAAAAGCATATTTTTAAGATATCTCATCGTGTAACCGCTGTCGATAATATCCTCTACGATAATAATATCTTTGCCCTCTATCTTTTTGTCTAAATCCTTTATCATCTTGACTTCGCCGGACGACTTGGCGGCGTTGCCGTAACTCGAAATCGCCATAAAATCCATTTCCATCGGGATAGTAATCTTTCGAGTCAAGTCCGCAAAAAACATTACGCTGCCTTTAAGTATTGCGACCATAAGCGGAGTTTTGCCCTTATAATCTCTGCTTATTTGTTCGGCAAGTTCGCCTACCCTTTGCGATATTTGCTCCTCTGTAAACATTATCCTTTCAACTACTTCTTCCATATTTATCTCCTGTAAAAAAATTTTTAGCCTTTATAACATTTTAGCATATTTTTAGTGCCATTGTCTACTTTTATTCGCTCTGAAATTTCAATTTCACAAACGAGCAGCACATTTTTTCCGTCAGCCAGCACGACGAGTTCGTCTCTTTTCCTTGCCGGAATTTTTTTATCTATCAGATAACTTTTAAGTTTCTTCGTCTTGCCGCCGAACTTTTCAAACACGTCGCCGTCCGCCCTCGCCCGAAACACCGAGCCGGACGGAATTTTATCTCCGTCAAAGTATTTAGCGCCGCTACCCGATTCCATTTCACTACACGGCTCAACGACTATCGTTATTCCGTTTAATTCCGTTCTCCCCACTTTAAACGGTGCGGTTTCGATAGATTTCTCTTTATCTTTATAAAACGTAATCTTATCGTAATCCTTGACCGCCTTGACGCCCTTAGGCAATGACATTTCCGAACCGTTTTTTAAGCCTATTAAACTCAAAAGTCCGTCTATATGTCGTTTTTCGTAGTCTTTTACTATTCCGAGCTCTTTCATTGCGAGTATCGCCGCCCGTGCGAATATGACTTCGGGAACACTTATCGGTACGGATATTTCGTCGCCTGCAAAAATCAGAACATTTCTTGCGGACTCGTTTAAAAAGGCGTCCTCTTTTTCGGAAATTTCCGACAATCTGCAAAGAGCGTCCTCCGCCCTCGGAAATTTCTCTTTGATTAGCGGAATGACTTTTAAGCGCAAAAAATTCCTCGTATATTCGTCGTCGAAATTGGTTTTATCCGTTACGAACTCCAGATTATTCTCTTTTACGTATTCGTCTATCTCCTCTTTTCTGACGTTTATCAGCGGTCTTATAATTCTTCCGTTTTCGGAAAGTTCGTCAATGCCGCCCACGCCGCCGATAGACGCACCTCTTAAAATATTAAACAAGACCGTTTCGGCGTTATCCGAAAGGTGATGCGCCGTCGCCACCACATCGCAAAAGCCGCTATCGATCGCTTCGTTAAATACCCCGTAACGCAAAATCCGTGCGGACTCCTCTATCGACGTGCCGTTTATGCGGCTATAAGTCAAAGAATCGACTTTTTTAAAAAACAATTCCACGCCGAGACGGTTACAGAGGCTGCGAACGAACTCGCTGTCTTTGATTGAGTCTTCGCCTCGGATACCGTGTTCGACGTTTATCGCTTTAACTTTGATACCTGATTTTTCCGAATTTTTCGTCAGATAATCCAAAAGGCACACCGAATCCTTGCCGCCGGAAACTGCGACGGCAACGATTTTACCGGAAAGATTTAAGTTATCTACATTCAAGTTAAGCGTTCGATTCATAATATAATTATATCAATAAAAGATTATTCTGGCAAGAATAAACGAGCGCATAAATAATTTTTTTAAAATTTTGAGAAAAACTATAATTTTAGTTGACAAAATCGAAAATTTAATGTAATATATATAGGCATTCTCGGCGCGGAGTGGAGCAGCTTGGTAGCTCGTCGGGCTCATAACCCGAAGGTCGTGAGGTTCAAATCCCACCTCCGCAACCAATAGGCGTGTCTGCAAGCGATGAGTTTGCAGACGCGTAACAGAATATGGCGGCGTAGCTTAGTTGGTTATAGCGGCCGGTTCATACCCGGCAGGTCGTTGGTTCGAATCTGACCGCCGCTACCAGTAAATAAACGCTTTGCGGCGTAAGAGATACATAAAATAATTTAATAAATGGCCCCTTGGTCAAGCGGTTAAGACATCGCCCTTTCACGGCGGTATCATGGGTTCGAATCCCGTAGGGGTCACCAGACAAGTTAAAGGCGAACCCGTTTCCATTAGGAGACGGATTCGCCTTTATCGTATCGTTAAAACGATGAATTAATACAGCAAAACGGCAGATTATTTCTGCCGTTTTGCTGTATTATCAAGACGCTTTTGTAAAGACTGAACTTATTCGTTATCAAATAAACTCAACTGCGTTTTCGGATAAGTTCTCACGATATATTCGTCGGGATTTTTCTCTTCAGGAGTTAGTTGAACATCGGGGGCAAGTTTTCTCAAACAAAATTTATAATAAACCTGCTTGCCGGTCGGGCGCAAAAGATCAACGCAATCCTGCAAATATTTTGCCCAGTCCTGCCACTTGTCCGCAGACTTATAGTTGTTTATTTTGCCTATTTTGTAATGCTCGACAGAATTATCTTCTATCGTCTTTTTAATGAGTTTAAGGCTTTCTTCCGGTTCTATTGTCGGCTCGAAACTCGCAAACGTTTTTATGCCGTTGTCGTGTAAAATCTTTAACGTTTCAAGCCTTTCGCTTGGAAGAGAAGCAAACGGCTCCCACTCTTTGGATTTTTCTTCGTCAAAAAAAGTAAGCGTTGTGCCTACGGTTATTCTATCGCCAAAAGACTTATAAATCTCTAAATCCCTTAACATTTTCTTTCCGCCTTTTGATAATACGGCAACGGGAACGTTATATTCGTTTAACAATTTCAAGACTTCGCTCACAGTTTCGCCGTTATCTGCGCTATCGCAATAACAGTCTCCGACGAAAGATAAAAGCACTTGTTCTGTGTAAACGTTTTTTTGCAAGTCTTTTTTTAATAGTGATATGATATTTTTCCGCGGTTCGGGGCGACCGAAATAACTGTCGTTAGTTCTTTGCAAAGTATGGGGAGCGTAGCAATATTTGCATCTATGACTGCAACCCATATAAATATTAAGGGCGTAAGGGCTGTATTCTCTCGCCATGCCCGTTGGTCTATAAATTATACTCATACAATAAGTATAGCATAAATCCTTAATTATTTCATCACTTTACTTTGAAATATCCGTAATGTTTATCAAATTTATCTCTAATAGAA
>CAJOMT010000061.1 GCA_905235815.1 uncultured Clostridia bacterium | reverse complement strand
TAACATCATCGAGCAGTTAGGGCACAGCAACTTCCCGCGCCTGCGCTGCGGCATAGGCAAGGATTTCGCCCAAGGCTACCAGGTGGACTACGTACTGGGACGCTTCTCCTCCGAGGAACTGAAACGCATCGAACCCTGCATCAACCAGGCGGTGGAAGCCATCCGCTCATTCGCCACGGCCGGACTGCAACGCACTATGAACCAGTATAACACCATTGAAAAAAACGAAACATCACATAATCAGAATCCAAACGCAGACACATTATGAAAAAGTTATTGGCCATTCTTCTTTTAACAGTATTATGCACTACCGCCTTCGCCCAGAAATGGCGTCAGTTCGGTCTCAAAGTCGAAACCAACTTCACATTGGAACGCAATTATGCGAATGACGGCACCACGCTGGACGGTCTTATCAATCCGGATGGATACATCTTCTTCCGTGGCGGCAAATTCATCTATGGAGAAATCGGTTTCGGATATAGCTTCTTCAAAGGCGATTTCAGCCGTAAAAATCTACGTTTTTCATCGCTATCGGCTCATAATTTTTTTAGTTTTTTTACGAGCGAAACCGAGAGCGGAACGCTTAAAAAAAACGCCGCGATATCCGCCAAGGGCTGCGCGAAAAAAATTCCGTCCGACCCAAACAGAAAACATAGCGCCGCTATTGCTGGTATAAAGCACAATCCTTGCCTTGCAAGCGACAAGACCGTCGCCGGAACTACGCTGCCGACGTTTTGCAGAGCCATATTCGATACCGTCAAATATCCTATAAATCCAAACGCCGCACATTGCAGTTTAAGCGCATAAGCCGCATAACCTATGACGTTCTCGCTTCGGGTAAACGCCGATACCGCCCACTTGGCAAAAATTATGCCGAGTATTCCGAGAAACAGTCCGAGTACGCTGGCAAACGCAGCAGAAAAAGCGAAACCTTTTATAACCCTATCGTATTTCTTAGCCCCAAAGTTAAATCCGCATACCGGCTGAAACCCTTGACCGAACCCCAAAATGAGAGCGTACAAAAGTCCCGTTATTTTAGCCGTAATGCCGAAAGCCGCTATCATCTCGTCCGCCGCCAACGGCGCCGCAGCGGCGCAAGCGTAATTTATAAATATGACGGACAAACTCGACGTACTCTGCCTCGCAAACGACGGCAAGCCGCAACGCAGTATTTCCTTGTATAAATGCGCAGTAGGTTTAAGTCGGTTGAGTTTAATGCGGATATTTCCGCCGAATAAGGTGCCGATAAGCAATATGCAGAAGGATACGAATTGACTTATCGCCGTAGCCAGCCCTGCGCCCGACGTTCCGAGTCCGATACGAATAATAAATAAGAAGTCTAAACCTATATTCAGAAGTCCGCCCGTAAATATCCCCGTCATAGCGTAAATTGCGCTGCCTTGAAAGCGGAGTTGATTATTGAGTACCAAAGACGCCGCCATAAACGGAGTACCTATCAATATGTATTTAAGGTAATCTTCCGCATACGGCAAAATGGTATCGGTTGAGCCTAAAAAATAAGCGAGCGGTTTTAAAAACGTCAACCCCGCCGCCATCGCCGCCGCACCGAAAACAAAAGCGGAAAAAAATCCGACAGTCGCCATTGTTTCCGCCTTTTCCCTTTCGCCGGCACCGAGTTTTCGGGATACGTAATTGCCCGAACCGTGTCCGAAAAAATACCCGAACGCTTGCACTATCGCCATATACGAATAGACGACGCTTACCGCTCCCGACGCACTCACGCTTATTCTTCCCACAAAATAAGCGTCCGCCATATTGTATACGGACGTTATTATCATCGTAAGCATAGTGGGTATCGCCAAAGATATTATCAGTCTGTATACGTTGCCCTCTAACAGCCTTTTTTGTTTATCGCCGGTATTCATATTATATATATTTTATTTGCGTTTGCAAGTTTTGGTGACAAATGCGGAGCGACAATTTCGCTCCGCATCTGAATTTTTATTAAATCAACAACGTTCCCTCGTCGGTTTCGACCACCTTAAACAAGTCCGCTTGTTTTAATGTCAATGCGTCTATATAGACGTAATACGTCGAACCCTCGTAAGTCGCTATAAACTCGTACGCTTCCTTCTCGTTTCCGTTGCCGACGGGTATCACTACCGCTAAGGCCGACACTATATCGAGTTTCGGATTGACCTTTTCCGCCGCCTCGGCAAGAGAATGCAAGTTCTCGGAATGTTTCCTCTCCGCATGGTTCATAAAGTATGCGTCGGCGTCGATACCGCTTACACGCCCCGTCTCTCTGCAAACGTTCACCTTTACCATATCGGGATAAACGAGTATGCCGTTTTCTTCGTAAACGAAGTTATAGTGCATTGTGTTGCCTGCCGAATATTCCCAGACTTTCGTCATCGAAGTAAATCCCGCTTTTTCAAGAAATTCTCGGGCTATCGAAAGGCACTGATCTTCGGTATAATTTTCCGCCGAACAATCCCTGAACGCATTGAACAATACGAGTTTTCCGCCATTTACCGAAAACTGCGCATACACTTCGCCGCCTTCTTTTATATCCGCTCTGACGTTAAAAGTTTCTATCTTGCTGTTTTCGCTTTTCCCGACGACTTCGAGATTATCCGTTTCGTATGCCGTGAAAAGTTTTTTAAACTCTTCCTTTGCCACCGTTTCGTCTACTTTTTCAAAATTCAATCCCTTGGGCTTTATCGCCTCGATACCGTCCGAAAACGGCCCGTCGTAAATCATTTCGGGATAATCTTTGGCTTGCTCCTCCATATCGGTAAACCCTTCGATTATCATATCGCCGTCGATATTGGCCGTCAAAGACGAAAAATCGTAATCTTCGGGCAAACCGCCGGAAAGAGTCGTCAAAGATTTCTTTAAATCCGTATTTATTTTATACAGGTCTTCCATTCTCTTTAAGTCGTCGTTTGTCAGCATATCCCCGTCTATAAGTCGTTTATTGAGGTAAGTTGCGTAATCTCCGACTTGGTTTATATACTTGGAAGTCTTATACTTCGCCTCGTTTTGCAAAGGCAGTTCGCCGAGCGCCATATCCGCAAGATTGCTTTGAACAGACAGTTCGCCGAGTATTCTCTGTTGTCCCTCTTTATCCGAAGAAACGAAAAATTTACTCATATTCGTTTCCATATTGTCGACGTAGCCGACGAAGTCGTAGAACGCACGCTGCGCTTGAACGCTGTTTACGTCCTCGCTTTGATTCATCTTATCGCCGTACATCGAAAACAGCAACAAAGACCCGAGTATCAAAACCATACATGAGAGAGTCGCAACAGACGCTATCCAGCCGCCGAGCCCCCTGTTTTGGCGGTTCTTTCTGCGTTCTTCCTTAAATTTCGCTTTGCGCTCTTTTTCGGCGCTACGCCTTTGCGCCCTCTCCTCTTGGCGCCTGAATTCCGCCTGTTTTTCGGCTATCAACCGCTTTTCCCTTTCTCTCTCGGTTTCCTTTTTTATCTTATCACGGCGTGCGAGCCTTTCTTCTCTCTTTTCGATTTTAAATTTCTTTCTCTGTTCTCTCGCTTTCTCGGCGTTTTCCTTTCTCTTTTTCTTTTCTTCTTTTTCGTGCGCCGCCTCGATCGCCATTCTTTCTCTCTCAGCGGAACTCGGCTTGTTTTCCCATTCCGGAATTATAGGCGGAACGGTTCCCATTCCGCCGTTCAAGCCGCCCGGCATTCCTGTTCCCATACCGTAATTTACGTTCATTCCCGCACCGTATACGCCGGTGGTATTTGCATTCGATATTTCTTCGACTTTTTCTATCGCACTGTTTTTCTTGTTATCATTTTCTTTACTCATAATATCTCCTCGTCCCGTCAATTTTTATAAGGCAAAGACGTGATTGCCTATGGTTACGACTACTTTTCTCGAATATATCCAACTGCTCGTCGCAACGGCGGGATTATAGTAAAACAAACTGCCGTATGACGGATCCCAGCCGTTCATTGCGTCCCTTGCGGCGGCGAGCGCCGTGGAATCGGGCGCTAAATTTATCTGCCCGTCCGAAACGCAAGTAAAGGCATAGGGCTGATAAATTACGCCGGAAATAGTGTTCGGAAAAGACGAACTCTTTACTCTGTTCAATACTACCGCCCCGACTGCGACTTGTCCGGTATAACTTTCGCCCCTCGCTTCGGCGTAAATGAGTTTGGCAAGTAAAGTGGTGTCCGAACTCGTATATTTACCCGACGTCGACGAAGTCGTGGAAGAAACGGCAATGCCGAGTGCGGCAAACGTCTTTGCACCGACGATACCGTCCGCCGTTAGGCCATTACGCTTTTGGAACAATATAACTGCGTCCTTGGTTTTAGGCCCGTAAATTCCGTCTACCGCACCTTTATAATATCCCCAATTTTTGAGTTTGGTCTGTATGGTCTTTACCGTACTGCCCGACGAACCTTGTTTTACGACGAGCGTTTCGACAGAATCCGTCATTGCGGTGGTAGTGGTTACACGTGCGTTGCTTATCGTCATAAACGAAGTGGCGGCGCATAGTGCGATTATTACCGCAGTAATGGCTGTTGCTATTATTAGTTTTCTATTCATATATCCTCCGATTGCATTCGCTGTTTAAACTCTGCAATAATTTCCAAAATTTTCGAGCGATATTTAACGTTACCGCCCGAAGTAAAGCAAAGGGGCGGATACACTACGCACCACCAATTATCGCCTTCGGCTTTGCCGAGCCCGATTATAAGTGCGTCGTAATAGCCTTTTTCCAAAGTCAGATCTTCATATACGCGCGTCGGAAATTCTTCGCTACAAACTTTTACCAAGGAAGAATACTCAAATCCGTTCGCTTTTAAAATTTCATCGGCTATATATCTTATATCGTCTGACCTTAAAGAAATCTTCTCCGTCGCTTCGCTTTTGGTTTTACAGTCCGCAACTATGGGCGTAAGATAATTTACGACCGCTTCTTTTACCGCATACTTTACGTTCTGATCCTCCTCACTGTTGGAATTTGCACGTATATGTATGCGCAAATATTCGGTACTCTCTTTAGTCTTGCTATCTTGCCCGCAGGCGACTGACAATAGTATTATGACGATTATCATCAAACTTATGCAAAATTTTTTCATACAAAAAACCTCCGTTGCGAAATTATTGACGCAATGGAGATTTTTTATTCTGAAATTATTAAATTTTTACTTTAATTGTAGAGTTTAATGGTTTTGGTAACTACGACGTTCAAGCCGTCGCCTTTAAGTTTTTTTGCAGCTCTATAAGCCTCTTTTCTGCTGCCGTAAACGGCAAATAAAGTAGAGCCGCTGCCCGTCATTCCCGACATACAAGGACAAGTCTTTTTTATTTTTTCATAACTGCGATTTATTTCCGAATTGAGTTCCGCCGCCGGATAATATAGCCCGTTTATGCAGTTTTTAGCCGCTTCGCCAAAAGAAGCGGCGAAAATATCCTCGATAAGTTTATCGTTATCGGCTAATTCCGCACGGTTTAAGCGATCGAAAAGCGCATAGCACTCTTTGGTGTTTACGCCGCCGCCGACAAGCGCCAAAACGACGTAAAAACTCGGCGGATCTTTTAAAATTTCTATGTCCGTGCCTCTGCCCTTAAGTCTCGCAAATCCTCCGCTAAGTTGATAAGCCGTATCGCTGCCGAGCTTGTCCGCAAGCGGTTTTAAATCGGAACTTATGCCGTAAGCTTTCGCCATCGCCCTCAAAACTCCCGCAGAATCCGCAGAACTGCCGCCGAGTCCGCCACCGATTGGTATCTTCTTTATTATTTCTATATCCGCTCCGTTAGTCGCAAACTCGTCTTCGAAAAGCTTTGCCGCTTTATAGGCGTTGTTTTCCTTTAACGGTATATCGTAACCCTTCATTTTTATCTTTATTTCTTTATCTTTTCTCTTTTTGAGTTTTATCGTATCGGCTAAACCGACGGAAACCACGACCGTATCCAAGTCGTGGTATCCGTTATTTAAACCGTAAACGTTTAAAGATAAATTTATTTTCGCATAAGATTTGACAACCGTTTTCATAAGTACCTTTATAATTTTTGTCTGTAAATTATAACCCTGTCCTCCGCTTTAAGAGGAAAAGTCAATTCGGGATTGTATTTTAAAATGTTTTCCTCGCTTTCTCCCAAAGTTTTCGCAACGTCCCAAAGTTCGTCGTTGTCGGTCGGAATATAGACCGTTATAGCGCTTTCGTTCACTTCCCTTTCCTCGCCTTCGGCGACTTCGGAAATGATTACGGTTTTCATATTCTCGTAAAGTCTGTAATCTATCGCTATCGCAAAGTCGAATTCTATGCCGCCGTTTCGCAGTTTAACGTTAAAATCGGTAAGCGCTATCTTGCCTATCGCCGCCTCGCCCGTAACTTCGGTATCGATATCGAAAGGCGTTTCCGCTTTGACTACCGTAGTGCCGTTATCCGCATTTCTGAAAATTACGTCCGCCACGACCGTTCCCGACGCCCTTAATCTTCCGTTTTCGGTTGCGGCGCTATATACGTTCAATCTCTCGCCGAGTGCTGTAATGAGCCTGCCGCCCTCTATCGCTTCGGCGTCCGTCGTTCCGCTTATCTTCTCGCCGTAAGTATACTGCCCTACAAATCTTTGATATTCTATATTGTCCCTTTTAATCGAGAGAGCGTGAGTGGCGCTGTATGCGTCCTCGACCATAGTTACGGAAGTTTCGTCCACCGCCTCGCCCGTAAAGCCCAGAACGAGTTCAATCGTTATCGTACTCTTGCCCTTGCCCTCGTCCGCTACGACTTTGACTGCCACTTTCTTTATTTGCGTTTCGCCGTAAGCGCGCATGGTCGGCAGAGCGCCGACGTTTTCCATTTCGAATCTGAACGGAACCGTCCGCTTCTCTTTTAATATATCACTATTTTCCGAAAAAGGCAACAGACTAAGGGCAATAT
This sequence comes from uncultured Clostridia bacterium, assembly GCA_905235815.1. Taxonomy (GTDB): domain Bacteria; phylum Bacillota; class Clostridia; order Christensenellales; family Borkfalkiaceae; genus UBA10281. The sequence goes on along the minus strand of CAJOMT010000061.1, from coordinate 793 downwards.
TTACTTCTCCGTCGAAAATGACGGCGGATATTCCCCCTACTACCTCCTTTAATTCGACGCTTTCCCTATGCATAAGCACTTCGGCTACCGCATATCCGACTTCGAATTCGTCCTCGACGGTCAAAGTATCCGAACTCATACCCGTTCCCACGTCGAACTCTCTCGTAAATTCTCTTATAAACAAATCGTCGCCGCCGGCAAGTGCGCCGTAAGTTTTAGAGGCGTCCGAAACGCCCTTGATAATAGCGTTAGCCCTTGCCAGATATCCGTTTTCGGAATTCGTTATTCTCACGTCCTCCGCCGAAACCGAAATTACTGGGTCGGAAAGCGGAATTTTTGCGCTTATTTCGGTATTTGTTTCGATCTTTTTATAGCCGTCCTCGGCAAGATATACGAATTCAAATACCACTTGCCCCTTTACGAGAGTTTCCGCCTCGCCCTTTTCTATCGCCGTTACGAACACTTCCGCCTTGATCGATACAGGCTTTTTTATCTCCTCGTCCGCCTTTATAAGCGCTTCGGCGTTGACTTTTACGTCGTGCGAAACTTTTTTCACGCAAGTTAAGGAATTAAAATTTGGTTGTAGCATAAATTATCCTCCGAATTTTCTCGTTATTACTTTATGCTCCCTATTTTAATATTATGATTAAGAAACAAAAAAAGAGTTGCCGATAAGCAACTCCTTAGTCTGTCAAAAATTTTTAAAACATTCCCGCAAGCATTGCGTTTAACGGATTGTTGTTATATAAAAACCCGCTCACAACTCCGGCAGATAAAGTTTCATGCATTCCGT
>CAJOMT010000060.1 GCA_905235815.1 uncultured Clostridia bacterium | reverse complement strand
GTTTCAAAAGCGTATTTCCACGCCGCAAGTTTTGTTAAAATCGGCAAAATGTTCGTCTTTAAGTCGTACAGCCCCGGACCTAACACGTCCGCTATCTGACCTTTATATACGAATACCGCAATTTGAGATTCCTTGACCGTAATAGTCGATTTGTCGTTTACTTCACGACCGTTATTCTTAAACGGATACTTATAAACTATTGTATTTTTGGTATCGTCATTCCAAACTATATTAGTTCTGAATAATGCCATATTTTTTTCACCTCAACAAAGCGTTTGTAATATTATACCACGTTTTCCGGTATTTATCAATTATTTAACAAACTTTTCATCTAAAAGATGAAATCATAATTTATTTTTTCTTTCTTTTCTCATTATCCGCATTGAATTTAAAATAGCAAGCGCCGCAACTCCGACGTCGCCGAATACGGCGAGCCACATTCCCGCCAAGCCGAACGCAGACAGCATAAGTATCCCGAATTTCACCGCAAGCGACAAAATTATATTCTGCCATACTACCGCCATCGTCTTTTTGGAAATCTTCTTTAAAACGGATATAGAACGCAAATCGTCTTTCATAAATACGACGTCGCTCGCCTCTATCGCAGCGTCGCTACCGAGCCCGCCCATTGCAACGCCAATGTCTGCGCGCATTAAAACCGGAGCGTCGTTTATGCCGTCCCCGAAAAAGCACACCACGTCTTTTTTCGATTTATTATTCAAGATTTTTTCCATCTCATCGACCTTGTCCGCCGGCAATAAACCCGCTCTATAAGTCGATAAATGCAACTTTTCGGCAACTTGTGCGGCTATTTTTTCGCTGTCGCCCGTAAGCATTACGGTAACTGCGCCCGAGCCGTTTAATTCGGCTATAACTTCCTCGGATTCTTCCTTTATCTTATCGCAGAACAATATCGAACCCAAGTACTCGCCGTTTTTAGCGACGTAAACCGCCGTACCTATTCCGTTTTCGGGTACGTACTCTATGCCGAAACTTTCGAGAAGTTTTGCGTTTCCGCAAAGTATCTTTTCATCGCCCTTTTCGGCTATGATGCCTTTGCCCGCAACGTTCGTTACGGCAAACGTCGTGTCTATTTCGCCTTTATACGTATTTTTAATATATGCGGCTATAGGGTGATTAGAGTGGTATTCCGCTATTGCCGCACACCTCATTATCTCGTCTCTTTTGCTCTCCGGCGTAACGCTTGCTATATAGAAATTTCCCTCGGTAAGCGTTCCCGTTTTATCGAATACGTATACGTCGGCACGGTTAAAAGCCTCTATGTAACTTCCGCCCTTTATCAGTATTCCGTTTCTCGACGCCTTTCCCATGCCGGCAACGAATGCGAGCGGAACGCTGATTACGAGCGCACAAGGACAACTAATTACTAAAAAGTTCAGCGCACGGTATATCCATTCTGTAGGATTTTTTGTTATTATCGACGGCACTACCGCTAATGCAACCGCCGCAAACACGACTGACGGCGTATAGTATTTCGCAAATTTGGCGATAAAATTTTCGGATTTGGACTTTTTAGTCGCTGAATTCTCAACGAGGTCGAGAATTTTACCCACCGTAGAGTTATAAAATTCACTCTCAACTTCAATGGTTATTGTGGAAGATATGTTCACGCTACCGCTCATAACACGTTCGCCCGCTTTTATCTCCACGGGCATCGACTCGCCCGTAAGCGCCCTCAAATCGAGAGTCGTTTCACCCGAAATAATCTTGCCGTCGAGCGGTATTTTCTCGCCCGGCTCAACCGTAATTATCTCTCCGACTTTTACTTCTTCCGGCTCGACGGTTACCACCACACCGTCACGTATTACGTTTGCGTAATCGGGACGAAGTTCCATAAGTTCGGAAATAGACTGTCTGGATTTGCCCGCTGCGTAATGCTCGAAAAATTCTCCGAGTTTATAAAGTATCATTACCGCACACGCTTCTTCGTAGCCCTCTGCCGGCATTCCGTTTGCACTACGATAAACCGCCAAAGCAAACGCTCCGAGCGATGCAATCGCCATTAAGAATTTCTCATCTAAAAACTGACCGTGTATTATATTTCTCGCCGACGAGTACAGCACGTCGTATCCGATATACAGATATATTGAAAGATATAGCGCAAGCGGCAACAAAAATCCCAGTTTGCCGCCTATTACGCTTTCAAGGCCAATTATTTTATCTATCGCAAACACGACGGCAAACGCCGCCGAGGCAATAATCAAACGTATTATTTCCTTCTTATTTTTTTTCGACATAATTTCCCTTTTTTTTGCAGCAATTTTTCGATATTTTTCGACTACCTTTTTTCGCCGTTTTTCGACTACCGTAATTCGATATTTTTCGACTGCGCTTTTATCTTATTATTTTACAATCGGGTTCTATTTTTTTGCATATCGAAACGGCTTTATCCATTATGCCGTCTATTTTGTCTTCATCTGCTTCTATAATCAGTTTTTGCATTATATAACTTACGCTCACCGCTTTAACTCCGTCGATTTTGGATATAGCGTCTTCCATTTTCGCCGCACAATTAGCGCAGTCCAGATCTTCCAATTTATAAACTTTTTTCATTTTGATTTCCTCCGGTTTTTATTATTCGTTTATATGCTCTAACGCCATTTCTATTATCTTTACTACATGCTCGTCCGCAAGGGAATAAAACACTTCTTTCCCCTCTTTTCTGTTCTTGACGAGTTTGTTATGCCTCAATATCCGTAACTGATGAGATATTGCGGATATAGACATTTCAAGCGTCGCAGATATATCGCAAACGCACATCTCGCTCTCAAATAAGGCGGTCAATATATTCAGCCTCGTACTATCCCCGAAAACTTTGAACAGTTCCGACAGATCCGTCAGCGTATCTTGATCCGGCATATTTTGTTTCGCCCTCTCGACCACTTCGTCGTGAGTACCTACCACTTCGCAAACGTCCATTTTTTACTCCCTTTTTATTGAACGATTGAATAATTGTTCAACTATTATTAGTATAATACATTCTATGTTCTTCGTCAAGCGTTTTTTACTTGAATTTTAATTTTTGTAAAAAAAGGCGTTAGCCGAAAAGGGCGCAAAAGAACCGCTTAAGGCGTGTTCAACTTTATTTTCATTCGGCTAACTAAGATAGCGCCTCGTACTGTGAATTGTAAATTTTAGTGTAAAAACCGTTCTTTTTGAGAAGTTCGGCGTGTGTTCCCTGCTCGACGATCTCGCCGTTATCTATAACCAATATTATATCGGCGTTTACTATCGTGGATAACCTATGAGCGATAACAAAACTCGTGCGACCGATCAAGAGTTCATCCATAGTCTTTTGAATGATAAGTTCGGTTCGAGTATCTACGTTGCTCGTTGCCTCGTCCAATATCAGCATCTTTTTATTTGCGAGATAACTCCTCGCAATCGTAATCAGTTGTTTCTGTCCGCTCGAAACGTTGGTAGACTCCTCGTTAATGACCGTCTCATAGCCGTCCGGAAGATTTTCGATAAACTCATCTATTCTCGCTTGTTTCGCCGCCGCCATAACTTCCTCGCGCGTGGCGCCGCTTTTTCCGTAAGCTATATTATCGTAAATTGTTCCGCTAAACAGCCACGTATCTTGCAATACCATACCGAATTCATTTCTCAATACGGATTTATCCATTTTAGACGTGTCAACGCCGTCAATCGTAATCTTCCCCGAGTCGATATCGTAAAAACGCATAAGCAAATTAACTATCGTCGTCTTGCCGCCGCCCGTAGGACCTACGAGCGCTACCTTTTGTCCCGAACAGACTTTAAAGTTAAAGTCTTGAATTAAAGGCTTTTTCTGAGAGTAAGAAAAGTAAACGTGCGAGAATTCGACTTCGCCGCTGCCGCTCGGTATAAGGTTCGGCTCATCGGCAGGCTTATCTTCTTCCATATCGAGTATTTTATATACCCTCGACGCACAGACGAACGTATGTTGCAAAGACCCCATTCCGTATGCAATGCTTTCGAGCGGACCGGCTATAAGTTTAGCAAGCAGTATCGTTTCGACAATTTGCCCGACCGTCAGTCCGCCGTCTGTCCCCGAAACCGCAAAATATCCACCTATAAGACAGATAACGATATATGCAAGGTTATCGGTAAATGCAATTATCGGCTGTACAAGTCCCGAAAGATACTTCGCCTTGCGCAACTTTTTTCTGTAAGTTTCAGATATCTCGAAATCTAATTTCTTTTGCCTTTCTTCAAGGTTGAATGCCTTTACCGTTTCAAAGCCGGAATAATCTTCTTCCACAAAACCGTAAAGTTTACCGTTTGCTTTTCGGTAATCTTTCCAAGCCTCCTCGCTTTTTGCGGCAATAAGCGCCGACAATATTATCGAAAGCGGAACGAATATCATTATCGCTATCGCCGTATAAACGTTTATCGTAAACAGCAATATAAGTATCGCAACAATTTTGAGTAGTCCGTTTATAAAACTTTCTATTATGACGTAAATAGTGGTGGACATATTCGAGACGTCGCCGTTTATTCTTGACAGAAATTCGCCGTCAGACGTATTATCGAAAAAAGATACGGGAAGTCTTTTTAATTTATCGCTTAGTCTTACTCTGAGGCCTCTCGTATAATATCTCGTAGTGGTAGTAGTCATTAAAACTACCGTTAAAGACGAAAGAGCGCCGGACGCAACGTATGCGATTGCGAGCGTCAAACAAAGCCTTGCAAAAAGCGCTATATCGAGGGCGACTCCGCCGCCGAGTTCGTATATCATATCCGTTAAATCGCCGAGTATCATAGGACACCAGACAGATAGCGCCACAGTTGCCATACAAACAATACCGGTAATTATCAATCTCAAAGCAATAGGCTTTAAATCTATGACGATTCGCTTTATGGTTTGGGCAGTGGAAAATTCTTTTTCTTTTTTCTTCTTACTCATTTTCCCCTCCCAACTGCGAATCGTATATTTCTTTATATATAGGACAACTTTTCAGCAATTCTTCGTTCGTACCCACGCCCACTATTCTGCCCTTATCCATTACGTAAACTTTATTGCAACGCATTGCCGTAGCCACTCTTTGTGTAACAACTATCTGCGTTTTCCCTTCGAGATATTTATTCAACGCCTTTCTTAAATTGCTCTCGGTAAGATAATCGAGAGCGGAGAAACTGTCGTCGAAAATATATACCGACGCAGGTTTTAAAATAGTTCTCGCTATATTTATCCTCTGTTTTTGTCCGCCCGAAATATTGTTGCCGGCTTGTTTTAATTCGTATTTTATGCCGCCCTCGTGTCTTTCCAAAAACGTCGAGAGCTGGGCTATCTCCAAAACGTTCAATACGTCTTGTTCGCTTGCCTCGGGACAACCAATCTTGACATTTTCTTCTACCGTACCCTCGAAAATCATACTCTTTTGAAGAGCAATAGAAACGTTATCACGAACGGTTGCCGAATTCAATTCGTCGTAATCTTTTCCGCCGAAACTTCTCTTTCCGCTCGCACCGTACAAATCCATTATAAGTTTAATAAGCGTACTTTTTCCACTGCCGGTGCCGCCTATGATACCGACTATTTCGCCCTCAGGAATGTCGAGCGATAAGTCGATTAACGCCTTTTTTTCATCTTGCGAGTACGAAAAATCGACGTGCTCGAATTTGATGTCGCCTTTTAATTTTTCGCCCGTGGACGGCACGTAATTTGACTCCATATCGAGAACTTCCGTTATACGCCCCATACTCACCTTAAGGTGCGGAATAAACGCAAACGCCCACGCCATTATCAGTATTGCGTTGATAATCAAAGCAATATACTGAATGGTAGCGATGACGTCGCCGGCCTTTAATGACTCGACTTTACCTATCCTTACCGCTCCTACGTAGATTACGGCAACGGTAGCGAGATTTAAAAACAAGGAGATTATCGGGCTGACTAAATTGCTGACAGTATTTGAACGAACGTATGCTTTGCACATTTCGGTTGTAACAGCGGCAGCCCTTTCGTGTTCAAATTCTTCTTTATCGAAAGCCCTTATTACCCTTATACCTTTAAGTCGTTCCCGAATAATTCTGTTTTGCATATCGTTATACTCGTCGCCTTTAAGCCAGTACTTTTCGAGTTTGGAAGTTATGAAAATTGCGATGAGTAATACTATTATCGACGCCGCCAAAAGGATAGCGGCTAAAAACCAGTCGCCGAGCGCTGAAAGCGCCACTCCGCCGATAAACATTATAGGAACGGCGACAATAACGTACGGAAGATTGCTTATCACGTCTTCCATCCAGCTTATATCGTCGGTAGTTCTGGTTATCAGACTGCCGGTGCCGATATCAGAAAACTGCTTCGACGAAAGAGTATTTACTTTTTCGAAAACCATTCTTCTTAAATATACCGCCGCCTTTGACGAGAGTTCGGGAGAAAGATAATTCACCGCCAACGCACAGCCGAGCGCTACTACCGCCAGCGCTACCATAATGATACTGTAAATATATACAGCTTCCATATTTGTCTCTCTGATGCCGTTTTCAACGATCAGACTCATAACGTAGGGGATAAAGAGTGCGCAAAGAGTCTGAATCGCAAACAAAAACATCAAAAAAAATAATTGTAATTTAAAAGGTTTTAAAATTTTAATCAACAACTTCATCCGACACCTCAATGATATATTGTAATTTATTTTACCCCCGGAAATTTGTCAAGCGTTTTGCACTTATTTCGACATTGAAATAAAATACAATCCATAAAATAAAATTTTTCTATAACTACATATAATAATTATACTGTAATATAATAAATTGTCAATCGAACGATATCAAAATAAAAAAAATAAAAAATTTTTCGATAAACGGTAAAAAACGCTTGCAATTTAATTTGAAATCTGTTATATTATAAAAGCATTCAGATGGGAGCATAGCTCAGTTGGGAGAGCATCTGCCTTACAAGCAGGGGGTCATAGGTTCGAGCCCTATTGTTCCCACCATCAATTCCACTATGACTGTTTGCGGGAATGGCTCAGTGGTAGAGCGTTACCTTGCCAAGGTAAACGTCGCGAGTTCGAATCTCGTTTCCCGCTCCATAACAAAAGACGCACCTTTATGGTGCGTCTTTTGTTATGGAGCGGGAAACGTTACGCCCCGTCGTTCGATTGTCCGCCGAAAGACGGCAACCTTCCTTTTCCATTTTTTATGAGTTTATATAAAATCGATGACAAATATATAAATTAGTGCTATAATTAACGATATGGAACAAGCAAACACTAAAAAAATTTTAAAATTTTATTTCGAGTACGCAATTCCGGCGGTTTTAATCGTAATTATATATGCGATAGCGCAGGCGGTTTTCGATATCTGGCCGTTCGGCAGCGCTATTATGGCAAGTTACGATATGCTCGCACAAGAGGCGCCGTTCTACGAACACTTTTTTGCGGTTCTCGACGGTACGAGCGGACTGTTTCATACTTTCTTTGCCGGCGGCGGTATGGATACTTTCGGTATACTTGCCTACTGCTCTATAAGCCCGTTTACGTTCTTATTTTTGCTTGGAGGGAAAACGCACACCGTATACCTCGTAAGCCTCGTTTTACCGCTCAAAAGCGTTTGCGTCGCTTGCTCCGCTATCTGGTTTTTGAAAAAACACTTCCCGAATATTCCTAAATGCGTAGACTCGATTTTCGGAATTCTATATGCTTTAAGCGGCTATTTATATATGTCGAATACGTATATAAACTGGGTAGACTTTATGATA
>CAJOMT010000059.1 GCA_905235815.1 uncultured Clostridia bacterium | reverse complement strand
CGTTTTGATCGGAACCGAGAAGATCGGTAGCGGACTCGTAACCGTAATGGTAAGAGGCGACGTAGGAGCGGTAAAAGCGGCGGTAGAGGCAGGCTCTGCTAACGCGGCAAGACTCGGCGAACTCGTAGCGACTCACGTAATTCCCAGACCTCACGCAGACGTTGAGAAGATTTTACCGAAGATTTAACCTTTGGAAGTCTGAGCAATTTTAGCCGAAAGCAGACCGAGCGTCTGTTTTCGGCTACTGAAACGTGATTATAAATGGTATATAGATAGATACCATTGATTTTGCGTTGCAAAAATTTCTTAAATAAATTTAAGGAAGAAGTAGAAGTGGATTCTTTCGAGATAGAAAAAATTACCAGAATGGTCTTGGAGTCGCTTAACGAAAAAAGCGAGAAAAAACAGGGCTTTTTGGTGCCGATAGGAGTTTCGGCAAGACATATACATTTAACCCAAGAAGACGTTGAAACGTTGTTCGGCAAGGGTTATACGCTCACCAAAAAGAAAGATTTGATGGGCGGACAGTTCGCTTCAAACGAACTCGTTACGATAGTAGGGCTTAAACTTCGCGCAATAGAGAACGTGCGGATATTGGGGCCTGTAAGAAAGGCGTCGCAAGTCGAAATTTCTTCGACTGACGCAATTAAACTCGGAATCAAAGCGCCTATAAGGGAATCCGGAAATATAGCCGGTTCCGCACCGATTGCGGTGGTAGGACCTTGCGGCGCTATATATTTAAATGAAGGTTGCATCGTCGCAAAGAGACATATACATATGTCGCCTGCCGACGCAGAACGTGCGGGAGTCAAAAACGGCGATATAGTATCGGTAAAAGTGGATAACGAGCGTGCGACTACGTTTAACAACGTACTTATAAGGGTAGATCCCTCGTTCACGCTTGAAATGCACATAGATACAGACGAGGCGAATGCGGCAAAAATATCTACGGGTATGACTGCGGAAATCGTTTGATTTTGCGGTAAAACCGAGATGAAAAAAAGTAAAAGGTAAAAAGTTATGCTTATAGGAAAAGTTGTCGGATACGTTGTTTCGACGAGAAAATGTGATAATTTAATAGGCAATAAGTTTATGATTATCGAGCCTGTTGCCGCAATGAAAGACGATAACAGAATAGTTGCGGTAGATAAAATAGGCGCAGGCATAGGCGAACTCGTTTTAGTTGCGGAGGGCAGTGCCGCAAGGATAGGTTGCGGCGAGGAGAAATCGCCCATTGACGCAGCGATAGTCGGTATAGTCGACGAGGGACAAAATTTAGACTTGGAGTGATATTTCGTTGAATATAGCCGAATTAAGTAAAATTTATAAAGAATCGGGTATAGTCGGTGCAGGCGGTGCGGGTTTTCCTTCTTATGCGAAATTAAACGAAAAGGCGGAGACCCTTCTTTTAAACTGCGCAGAATGCGAGCCGCTTTTAAGACTGCATCGTCAGCTTTTGGCGTCTGCGGCGAGGGAGATAATGGAGGCGTTCGAGACAACTCGAGCCGCTCTCGGAGCGAAAGAGGGCATACTTTGCCTAAAAGAACATTATACCGACGCCATAGCCGCAGTCGAGGCGGAACTCGGCGATTTTCCGAATTTAAGACTTTGCAAACTCCAAGCGGTTTATCCGGCAGGCGATGAAGTCGTGATGATTTATGAGGCAACCGGAAAGGTAGTAAGACCGGGAGGCTTGCCTATCGAAGTGGGCGTCGTAGTTTATAACGTAGAAACTATGTATAACGCATACTTTGCTTTGCACGGCAAACCGACTACGAGTAAACTCGTAACGATTGCAGGCGAGGTCAAAAATCCGGTAACCGTAAGACTGCCGATAGGCACTTACGTTAAAGACGCTATTGCCTTTGCAGGCGGTGAAAAGATAAACGACGGAGTGTATTGGCTCGGCGGCCCGATGATGGGCATTGTTGCGAGCGGCAATACGCCGATAACCAAGACAACGAACTCGATTTTCGTTCTTCCACCCGAGCATTATCTGCTTAACAGATTGCACAGCGATCCTAAAATAGAAATTGCGAGGGCTGCGGCGAGTTGCTGTCAATGTCAACTTTGTACCGATTTATGTCCGAGGCACAATTTAGGGCACCCGATCGAGCCGCATAAAATAATGCGTGCCGCCGCTTGTAATGATTTCAAGGACGTAAACGCATTTAAAAATACTTTTTATTGTTGTTCGTGCGGAGTATGCGAGATGTACGCATGTCCGCAAGGGTTGTCGCCGAGGAAACTTATAAATTTGGTAAAAGGCGGACTTAGGGCGAACGGAGTAAAGCCGGATAGCGGCGTTACAGCAAGCGACGTTGATAAGAATAGAGAATACAGAAAAGTGCCCGTTAATCGACTTATAGCGAGGCTTAACGTTGGAAAGTACGAAGCGGAAGCACCTCTTGACAATAAAGTTAAAGAGACTTCGGAGGTCAAAATTTTAACTTCACAGCACATCGGTGCGGCGGCGTTGCCGTGCGTAAAGCAAGGCGATTTTGTCAAGACGGGAGATGTAGTTGCGAGAGCGGGCGATGGGCTTAGCGTAAATATTCACTCGTCCATAGACGGGTTGGTTACGGACGTAACCGATAAGTTTATAACGATAAGGGCAAGCAGAGGATAAAGTATGAGTAAAGCAATAGGAATGATTGAATATAAGACGGTTTCGGCAGGTATAACCGCTACCGATTTAATGGTAAAGACTGCCGACGTCGATTTGATAGAGGCGCAGACGGTTTGTCCCGGGAAATATATCGCAATTATAACGGGTGAACTCAGTGCTGTTCGTTCTGCGGTGGACAATGCGAGGCATACTTTTGAACTTCAATATATAGACAGTTTCGTACTCGGCAATCCCGACGAGTCGATATTTCCCGCAATAGTCGGAACGACAGAAGTCGGGAGCGTAAGTGCGCTCGGGGTAATAGAAACGTTCGACGCCGCCCAGATAATAGTTGCGGCGGATAATGCGGTAAAGACTGCAGAGGTAAAACTCATAGAGATAAGGCTTGCGAGGGGAATGTGCGGCAAATCGTATGCGATAATAACCGGAGAAGTTGCGGCGGTGGACGCTGCGATAGAGCGTGCAAAAGACGCCGTAATGCCGAGCGGTATGTTGCTTGACAGTACGGTAATAGCAAGGCCGGACGCAAAACTGATTGAAAAAATAATTTAATAAGGAAAGAGCGATGCTTGCCGTAGAGAGAAAAAACAGAATACTTTCGATACTTCAAAGCGATAAGCGAGTCGTCGTCGGGGAACTTTCCAAGAAATTCGGGGTAAGCGAGGAGACAATACGCCGTGATTTGGAGAAACTCGAAAAGGACGGTCTTGTAATCAAAGCGTATGGCGGCGCGGTTTTGAATGAAAACGCACAGAGCGATATGCCGCTTGCCGTAAGGAAGCGCACCAACGTTATCGGAAAACAGAAAATAGCGGATATTATAGCCGGAATAATAAAGGACAATACGAGCGTTATGCTCGACGGTTCGTCCACTACCTTTTTTATTGCAAAGCGATTGAAAGACAGAAGAAATATGACGGTAATAACCAATTCGTTGGAGATACTGATAGAATTTAAGGACCAAAAGAATTGGAAGATATTTTCGACCGGAGGGCTTTTGGGCGAAAATTCGCTTTCGCTCGTCGGAAGTCATGCGGATAATGCGATAGCGAATTTTCACGTCGACACCGCAATCGTTTCGTGTAAAGGTTTCGATATAAACAAAGGTTTTACGGATTCGGATTATATGTACGCTTTTACAAAGCAAGCCATGCTTAAAAATTGCGATAAGAGGATCATAGCGGTAGACAGTACGAAATTCAACCGCATAGCGTTCAATTTGGTCGCAGGGTTTAAAGACGTAGATATGGTGATAACGGACGTAAAGCCTCCCGAAAGTTGGCTTGAAAAGTTTAAAAAAGAGGGCATAGAATGTCTTTATCCGGAGGAGAGCTTATGACTAAGGTTATATGTTTTGCCAACAATAAAGGCGGTAGCGGAAAGACGACTACTTGTTCGAGCTTAGCGTATGCGTTGGCGGAAAAGGGCAACCGAGTACTGATTATCGACGGCGATATGCAACTCAATCTGACTTTATCGTATTTCGACGAAGATAAGGCGCTCGAATTTGCCAAAAGCGATAAAAACTTATATAGTGCGCTTAAAAAAGGCGACGCATTGGACGAATACGTAACGAATACAGAGTATGAAAATATAGATATAATACCTTCTTCAACTCTTATGAGTTCTATAGAATTCGAACTCTTTACGAAATGGCAGAGAGAGAGTATTTTGAAAAAGGCGTTAAAGGGCATAGTAGATAGCGGCGTATACGATTACGTACTTATAGACGCTCCGCCAACGCTCGGCTGTTGGGCAATGAATATTTTGGTGGCGTCCGATTACATAATATTGCCGGTAGAGGCGAGTCCATGGGGCTTATTCGGCTTAGCGAATATGTTTGAGTTTATCGAGAGCGTAAAGGAGATAAACTCGTCGCTCGAACTTTTAGGCGTAGTCGTAACGAAAGTGGACGGCAGAAGAAATTATTTCAAACAGACTATGGAAACGTTAAAAACCACCGAGGGTATAAAAGTCTTTGAGACTTATATCCATACGGACAGTTCTGTCGAATGGGCGCAGGACAATTCGAAACCTGTCGGAAGTTATAAAAAATCGTCGAGGAGCGCAACGGAATACTTTGCGCTTGCCGGAGAGATAGAGGAGGAAATAAAATGTCGGTAGGAAAAGGAAGTTTAAAGAGAGCGGTAGCGGCAAAACCGATTGTTGCGCCTAAAAACGAAACTGTGTTCGGCGATGTAGTCGAAGTCGAGATAGACTCACTCAAATTCAAAAAAGAGAAAAACAACGCCGTGATGCTTGCGTCGGTAAAGGCGTTCGGGGTATTGCTCCCGATAATAGCGGTAAAAGACGGTGACGGGCTGAAAGTAATAGACGGCTCGAAGCGTTTATCCGCACTTTCCGAACTCGGCATAAATAAGGTGAAAGCGGTAATAGTCGACGCTGACGGCAAGGCGATAGCTTCGGAACTTAAAAAGTTTAAGCCAAAGTCGGAGGCGAAAGCGGAAACTCACGAGTGCAAAGCGGAAAAATTAAATGCTATCGGCGATGAACTGCCGATTTATCTGCTCTAAAAAATTATTGAATTTTCTGAAAAAATTTTTAAAAATATATTGACAAAACAAAACATATAATGTATAATGTAACAATCTTAAAAGTCGAGTCCAACTCGACTTTGATTTTTTTAGCGTAAAAATTGCGCATTTTGCTCAAAACACGGGTATATATTTGCGCAATTAAGCAAGTGAGTGAGATGGTAGAAAAATTCTATGAGTCGCTCGGCGGTGTGACGTCGGTATCTGTCATAATAATTTCGATTGCGATAATGTTGTTTTCGGGATTTTTGATGACGAGAGTGACTAAACTTTTAAAATTACCTAACGTTACCGCATATATTTTGGCGGGTATAATAATAGGTCCGTATTGTTTGAAACTCATACCGAAAGAGGTTGCGAGCGGAATGGATTTCATTTCGGATATCGCATTGGCGTTTATCGCTTTCAGCGTAGGCGAGTTTTTCAGATTTTCGACCTTAAAAAAGAACGGAACCAAGGTAATAGTGATAACGCTGTTCGAGGCGCTGATTGCGTCCGTATTTGTGTTTGTTCTGACCTATTTTATTTTGGGCTTAGGTTTACCGTTTTCCATAATTTTGGCGGCGCTTGCTTCGGCGACAGCGCCTGCGTCCACGATGATGACTATAAGGCAGACTAAGGCGAGAGGCGATTTCGTCGATACGTTGCTTTCGGTAGTTGCGCTCGACGACGTAGTGAGTTTGCTTGCGTTCAGCGTAGCGATTTCGATAGCGATGGCGTCACTCGGCGGCAAGTTTTCGGCAGGGGACGTGCTGTTGCCGATTGCAGAGAACTTGCTGATGATAGTAATCGGAATAGCGTTCGGCTTTTTACTTAAATTTTTAATGGGCAAGCGTTCGACGGATAACAGATTGATAGTGTCCGTAGCACTGTTGTTTGCTACGTGCGGTATCGGGGCGGCGCTTGGCGTATCGCCGTTATTGGCGTGTATGGCAATGGGCACGGTGTATATAAATGCGACGAACGACGAAAGACTGTTCAAGCAGTTAAATTATTTTTCACCGCCCATATTGCTCTTATTTTTCGTATTATCCGGCGTAAATTTCAGATTAGACGTGTTGGTGGATACGAGTTCGGCGATAAACGGCATACCCATACTCGTTATAGGAATATTGTATTTCATTGTCAGAATACTCGGAAAGTACAGCGGAGCGTTTTTGGGTTGTCTGACCGTAAAAAAGCCGAAGAAAGTGCGTAATTATTTAGGACTTGCATTGATTCCGCAAGCGGGCGTTGCGATAGGTTTGGCGGCGCTCGGTGCGAGAATGTTAGGTGGCGAAACGGGGGCAGTATTGCAGACGATAATACTGTCGTCGAGCATATTGTATGAATTGATAGGGCCTGCGTCTGCGAAACTTGCGTTGTACTTATCCGGTTCGTACGGAAAAGAGATCGAGGAAGAAGCCGTTATCCAGCAGCCCGTGGAAGACGATTTGGAAATATTAAAAGAGCGGTTATCGGCAATAGAGCAGAAGATAGCGGATACAGAATACGCAAGGAGCGAAGATGAATTGGCGTATATAGAGGCGTCGGAAGAATCTGACGAAACTCTCGATTATATACGTAAAAAGTTCAAAAACAGGAGGTAGTTTATGCCAAAAGATTTTATAGCCGAATTGCTCGGCGACTGGTCGGCGGAAATCAACGTATGGTCGATGCTATTAAAAGTAGTCATAGCGATAATATTTTCGGCAATTATAGGTCAAGAGCGTGCAAAAAAACGCCATGCGGCGGGATTAAGGACGTTTATGCTCGTATCGATAGGTGCGGTTTTAAGCGGAGTAAGCGATATTTATTTGATTGAAAAATATAATGTAGGGATACCGCTCATATCTGCGGCGCTTATAATCGGCATAGCGATTATAAGTTGTAACGCAATACTTTTCAGTTCTAAAAACCAGTTAAAGGGTTTGACTACTGCGGTGTGCTTATGGGTATCGAGTATAATATCCGTAGCGTTAGGACTCGGAATGTACACGGTATTTATAATAGGAGCGATAGCGCTGATATTGTCGCTGATGATATTTCCGAATCTTGAAATGCATTTTAAAGAGCGTTCCAATCATTTTGAGATGCATCTCGAACTCAATTCCAGAAACTCATTGAGGGAATTTATGGATACTATCCGAGAGTTCGGAATTACGGTAAACGATATAGAGATAAACCCTGCTTATGCGAATACGGGGCTTGGCGTATATTCTTTGATAGTAACCGTGAAAGACGAGAAATTGAAAAACAAAACGCACGATGAGATCATTGACCTTTTGGCGTCGCTCGAATGTGTACATTATATAGAGCAGATAAAATAAAATCTATATATAAAACGAGGGGTATTATCTGTGATTTTGCAGATAATACCTTTTATTTTAATTTTATTTTTATTCGGCAAAACAAATTTTAAGATAAACAATAAAAGTATTAAAAAATTATTGACAAAAATTTAAAAATCGTATAGAATAGTTAGGTAACTTAAAAGAGAAAGAAGCAAGACGGAAACTTTATACGAGATATAAAGGAAGACGTAATTAAGTTAGTACAAAGACAAC
>CAJOMT010000058.1 GCA_905235815.1 uncultured Clostridia bacterium | reverse complement strand
GTTTAATTTCATCTATAGCACTTTTATTTTCAAAATAATTTTAAAATAAAATAAGCGAGGCCGCAAAATTTGCGACCTCGCCTTTTTAGTTTATTCAATTCATTTTAAATGGAGACTTTTATCTTTGAACCCTGCCCGAAGCGTCGCCGCCTGCAAGCGCTGCGACCTCTTTTACGGAAACCATATTATAGTCGCCCTCTATCGAGTGTTTGAGGCACGACGCCGCAACCGCAAACTCTATCGCTTTCTGCGGCTCGTAGCCGTTTACAAGACTGTATATGAGTCCGCCGCCGAAGCTGTCGCCGCCGCCCACTCTGTCGACTATGTGCATTGCGTATTTCTTTGAGAAGTAAGCCTCGCCGTTAGTATATAACATACCCGACCAATTATTGTCGCTTGCCGAAATACTTTCGCGAAGGGTTATAGCAACGCCCTTGAAATTAAATCTGTCGGTAAGTTTTTTCGCTACGGATATATATCCCTCACGGTTTAACTTTCCGCCGTAAATATCCGTGTTATCTGCCTCTATACCGAAAACGTCCTTTGCGTCCTCCTCGTTGGCTATGCAGTAGTCTATATAGCTACACAGTTCGCCCATAACTTTGCCCGCTTTTTCTTTGCTCCAAAGTTTTTTGCGGAAGTTTAAGTCGCAAGAAATCGTAATACCTCTCTTTTTTGCCTCTTGGCAAGCCTTTAAACAGATTTTAGCGGTAGTATCGGAAAGGGCGGGCGTAATTCCCGTAAAGTGGAACCACTCTACGCCTTTAAATATTTTATTCCAATTAAAATCGGATACTTTTGCCTGACTTATAGCCGAATACGCTCTGTCGTAAATTACCTTGCTCGGTCTTTGGCTTGCGCCTTTTTCGCAGTAATATATGCCGACTCTGTCTCCGCCACGAACGATTAAGTCGGTGTTTACGCCGAATTTTCTCAAGCTGTTGACTGCGGCTTGACCTATTTCGTGTTCGGGAAGTTTGGTTACGAATGCGACGTCTACCCCGTAATTTGCGAGCGATACCGCAACGTTAGCCTCGGCTCCGCCGAAAGTTGCCTCGTACTTTTCACTCTGTACGAATCTCAAATAATTTTCCGGAGCGAGCCTTAACATCAGTTCGCCGAAAGTTACTACTTTACTCATTTTTAAGTGCCTCCTCTACAAAGAAACTGCCGCCTACGGCGTATATTTTATCCCAAGACAGAAACTCGTCTAAATTCTCCGAATTTACGCCGCCTGTCGGAATAAACTTTATCTGCGGGAACGGAGCGGCAAGCGCTTTCATCGCTTTGAGGCCGCCGTAAACGTTCGCAGGGAAGAATTTGACTACCGTTATGCCGAGTTCGAGCGCCTGCATTATTTCCGTCGGCGTTACGCAGCCCGGGAAATACGGTATATTGCGCTCCTTGCAAATCTTTGCGACTTCAACCGAAAGTCCGGGCGAAACTATGAATTTTGCACCCGCCTCTAACGCTTGATTGCATTGCTCTGCATTTATTACGGTTCCCGCCCCTACGTTCATATCGGGGTAATGTTTTACCGCATACTCAATAGCTTCTTTGGCGCAAGCGGTTCTGAAAGTTATTTCTGCGGAATTTATACCGTATTTTTTAAGCGCAGACATAATTCTATCCGTTTCGCCGAGTTCCTTTATTACTACTACGGGAATACGTTTATCCATATTTATCTCCTCAATAATACAGCCGCTAAATATAGCGGCTGAACTTGTTTTTTAAATTATTTTAAAGCTTCTTCGATCGAAACCGCAACCGCTACGGACGCTCCGACCATCGGGTTGTTGCCCATGCCGATAAGTCCCATCATTTCAACGTGCGCAGGAACCGAACTCGAACCTGCAAACTGTGCGTCGGAATGCATTCTTCCTAGCGTATCCGTGAAGCCGTAAGACGCAGGGCCTGCCGCCATATTGTCCGGATGCAGAGTTCTGCCCGTACCGCCGCCGGAAGCAACGGAGAAGTACTTTCTTCCGTTATCCACGCACCACTTTTTGTAAGTGCCTGCAACGGGGTGCTGGAATCTCGTGGGATTGGTGGAGTTTCCTGTAATCGAAACCTGAACGTTTTCTTTTATCATTATCGCAACGCCCTCGTTTACGTCGTCTGCGCCATAGCAGCGAATCTTAGCCCTTTCGCCGTCCGAATAAGGCGTTTCCTTGACGATTTTGAGTTCGCCGGTATAATAGTCGTAAGTGGTCTGAACGTAGGTGAAACCGTTGATACGGCTGATGATAAACGCCGCATCTTTGCCGAGACCGTTCAATATAACTTTAAGCGGAGTCTTTCTGACTTTGTTCGCCTTTAAAGCGATACCGATAGCGCCTTCCGCCGCCGCAAAGGATTCGTGGCCGGCAAGGAAGCAGAAACAAGTCGTTTCTTCGGATAACAGTCTTGCGGCAAGATTGCCGTGACCTATACCGACCTTTCTTTGATCGGCAACCGAGCCGGGAATACAAAACGCTTGAAGTCCTATACCCAACTTTTCAGCAGCGTCTGCCGCCCTTTTGGCGTTCGTCTTTATCGCTATCGCCGCGCCTACCGTGTAAGCCCAAACGGCATTCTCGAAACAAATGGGTTGAATACCCTTTACTATTTTTTCTACGTCAACGCCCTTGTTCAAGCAAATATCTCTCGCTTCTTCCAAGTCCTTAATTCCGTATTCGGCAAGACATTTATTGATTTTATCTATTCTTCTTTCATATCCTTCAAAAACTATACTCATATCTCTTGCCTCCTATTATTCTTTTCTGGGGTCGATGAACTTCACGCCGTCGTTATATCTGCCGTAAGTGCCCGAAGCCTTTTCGTAAGCCTCGTTAGGCGACATACCTTTCTTTATGAAATCCGTCATTTTGCCGAGAGAAACGAACGCATAGCCTATTACTTCGCCGTTTTTGTCGAGAGCCATACTCGTAACGTATCCTTCCGCCATTTCGAGGTATCTCGTACCTTTAAGTTTAGTCCCGTACATAGTTCCGACTTGCGAACGGAGACCTTTTCCGAGGTCTTCGAGTCCTGCGCCGACGACCAAGCCGTCGTCAGAGAAAGCGGACTGAGTTCTTCCGTAAACTATTTGTAAAAACAGTTCTCTCATAGCGGTGTTAATAGCGTCGCATACGAGGTCGGTATTGAGCGCTTCCAAAATAGTTTTGCCGGGAAGAATTTCAGACGCCATTGCGGCGGAATGAGTCATACCCGAGCAGCCGATCGTTTCGACGAGCGCTTCTTCGATGATACCCTTTTTTACGTTTAACGAAAGTTTGCAAGCGCCTTGTTGAGGTGCGCACCAACCAACGCCGTGAGTAAAGCCGGAAATATCGGTGATTTCTTTGGATCTTACCCAAAGGCCTTCTTCGGGAATGGGAGCGGGGCCGTGATCGGGACCTTTCGCTACGCAAACCATATTTTCTACTTCTTTAGAATATTGCATATATATCCTCCGATTTTTTTTCAAGGCTAATTATAGCACATTGATAAATTATTTTCAAACGTTTTATACAAAAATTTGCTTAATTTGGAAATTTTACATATTTTTCAATATATTGCGTCCGTAAGATTACGAAAAACTGTAAACGCAACGCAAATTCCCAACAAGACAAACAGATGCCAAAGTCTTATTTTCGGTAGCGGCAATACCTTTCTGCCGAACGTAACGTTTACAAGATACGCAGACGTTACCGCTATGAACGGAACGATACCCACCGTAAACAATGCGTTGTAGTAAAAGGCGGCTCGAAAATTACCGCACAAAATCGAGTACGCCGCCCTCGTCGTGCCGCACGTCAGACAATGAAGATGAAAAATTGCGTTGAGCGGACACGTTATTCCGCCGTTTTCAAATCCCAATGCGATATAGGCGTATACGAATATGCCGGCAACGCACGTCAAAAAAATAGGCAGAGAAAGTTTCCTTAACGTTTTCATTTCAGAATATCAGTTTAACGAAATCATAGAATTCTTCTCCGAATTCTTCCCAGAAATCGTCGTCAAAAAGGGGCGAATTTTGTAATATTACGGTTAAAAACACCGAAAATACTCCTAAAACTATTCCCACTATTCCCATTACAAGACCGGCTATCGCAAATCCGTTTTTACCTCTTTTCATCTGCAAAGCAGCAAACACCACCGCCACGATTCCGAGTATTATCGAGACGCCGCAGCCGCATAACGATATTACGGATACTATGCCGAGTATCATCGATATTATTCCGAATGTTTTACTCTGCCCCGCACCTTTTCCGCTGTCGTTCGGATTATTATATGCGTTGCCGCTCGGAAATGCATTATTTTGATTGTAATCGCTTCTTATATTCTGCTCGCCGAAATAATTGTACGATTGATTCGGCGTTTCGTCAAAGTAGTTGTCCGATTGTTTCGGCGTTTCGTCGAAATAATTTTCGTTTTTTTCCGTAGGAGTAGGCTCTACTGCTTTTTCTTCTTTTTCGTCGCCGCCCAAATATTCGCCCGTGTACGGATCGTATTTGTATTTCGGCTTGTCATCGTTTATTTTTTCGTCTTCCGGATTCATAATTTTACCTCCTTTTTTTCAACTTTTTCCTCCGAATTATAATTATAATCGCAACGATTATCGCCGCTACTAAAAGTCCTCCGAGTCCGCCTAAAACGTATACGAGCGGATTTAAATGCGGCGGCTCTGCGTCCCCGTATCTGAACGCTTGTACCTCGCTGAAATTTTCGCCGTCGCCGAAACAGATGTAAATGAGCGCTCCGCCATCGGTTTTCGGCAAAACGTATTTCTGAAACGAGATAGGAATTATTGCTGTCGTTCCGTAATTGCCGCTGAATAATTCCTCCGAATTTTTGATTATCGTGTTTGCGTCGGTTACGAGTATATACGCATACCCGCACCTGTACGAATTTTCAAAAGTAATATAGTCTCTGCCGGATAGGTCTGTAAACAATTTGACTTCTGCGCCGTTTGTAACGTCGCCTTTGGGTTCTTCAGGCAAATCTACCGTAAATACCATTTCGCCGCTATCCTCGTCGTAACGGTCTATAGATATCGCTATTCTCGTGTTCTTTCCGGACGAATCGGTTATAAGGTTCTTATTCCCGTATTTCGAGCCGTAAGACGAATAGAGGTGCAGATAATCGTCGTAAAGCAATGCAAAATTAAGTCTGCCTTGCGTAATATTTTTCCGTGCCTTAGGAATTAGTCCCGAAGTCCATACTCTATAAACGTAGACCTCCGGCAAGCCGAATATATTGCCGTATTCATAATTTGAAATTTCGCCGTCTTCGGCAATATAGCCATATTTTTCGTTTACCCTGTAAATTATCAGTCCCGTATCATCTCCGCCTTCAAGCGCACGGCACTCGACGTAATAACAATCCCCCGTCTCAAAATAATCGGAAAGTACGATTTTATAAGCCTTTACGTCGCCGTCATGTTCGGTCGGTTTAAGGGAATACGTACCGCTTTCTTCCACCGCCAGAATATCGCTGCCCTCGCTTAGCCAGCCCATTTTAAAACGCAAATACGAGAGCGAAAGTTGCACGTACTCCCCCGTGTCGGCCATTATATCGAACGGCCCCACGTATTCATCGTCGGAATCGTACGAATAATAATCGGGTGCGCCCAAAACGTGCATAAATTCGTGGCATATCGTAACGGTTTGCAATTTCCCCGAATCGTATATAAACGAGTACGGCAACGAAAAATATTTGAGCGGAAAATAATTTCCTATCTTTTGAACGCCGAATTCACCTTCCGCTTTGCCTATATAATTGTCAGACATCAATTCCTCGGCGGTGCCGTAATAAAAACGGCTCGCATGCGGCCAGAAAATCGTGCCCCAATCTTCTCCTCTATCGCTTATTTTAACGGTATTCGAATAAATAAACGTCAATGCGTCTATATACCCGTCTCCATCTTTGTCAGCGCCGTTTGGCAAAGTTGAGGGTTCGATCCTCTCTGTTATCTTATTTAATAATTCTTGTTCTCTGTAAGCGTACTCGATAGACGCATAAATTCCGTTTGCGTCCGCTTCGCCGTTTTCATCGAAATTTCTGTTATCGTAACCTTGTGCGTTTACCTCGACGTAGCCGTTTCTTCCTTCTTTATATCTCGGGCTATACCTCGTCGACGGAACGTCTACTCTCACAGTACCCACAAATACCGTGTTAATCGAAAGCTTGCGCTCGGAATTTCTATATATGAAATTTTTAAGACTGTTATCGTCCGTATTAAACGCACAACGTATGTTTTGCTCCGCTTCGGGAGTTATCTTATCGGCGTCTTCCGTATCTGAAAACTCCACGGCGACCGCTACGTTTATCATTTCGCCCGTAATCGTTTCATACGCTTTTGCCGAGTTTATCTCTCGATTAGCGGTAAAACATACGGTAAATAGCATAGCGGTAGCCAAAACTGCGGTCAATACCCTATTTTTCATAACTCTATTATACCATAACCCGAAATAAAATCATACTATTTTTTAACCTTTGATAAATTTTATCGACAATAAGTCCAAAATATTTGCAATTTGCAATTTTTTTATATATAATTAAACTATGAATTACAGTAAATTTTACGGCGCAGACGCCGACTTTGAAAACTCGGAACGCAGAATAGAAAACCTCGAACGCATCTTCGAAAACAACGAAGGTAAAAAGTGCGAATACGTATTTTCTTCGCCCGGCAGAGCGGAAATTCTCGGAAACCATACCGACCATAACCACGGCAAAGTTATAGTCGCCGCGATCTCTTGCGACATTTTAGCTTGCGTATCTAAAGAAAACGGCAACGTGATAAAAGTCTGTTCGGAAGGTTTTCCGAACATCGTAGTCGACTTATCCGACTTATCTGAAATCGACTCCGAAAAGGGAACTTCGACGGCGCTGGTCAAAGGAGTAGCAAGGGCTATATCTGACAAAAACCTGCCTATAGGCGGATTTACGGCATATTTGACGAGCAATGTATTCAAGGGCGCAGGGGTATCTTCTTCCGCCGCATTCGAAGTTCTGATAGCGGAAATTTTCAACGAATTATATCTCGGCGGCGCTCTTACGCCGTTTGAAAAGGCGGTCATCTCGCAGTATGCGGAAAACGTTTATTTCGGCAAGCCTTGCGGACTTTTAGACCAATCGGGAATTGCGATAGGTTCGCTCGTCGGACTCGACTTTGCCGATCCTTTAAGCCCCTCTATCAAACACCTCGGCGAAATTAGCGGCTACTCGCTCGTAATAACCAATACCGGCGGCGACCACTCTATGTTGACTCCGCACTACGCCGCAATAAGAGAGGAAATGGAGCAAATAGCAAATTACTTCGGAAAAAAAGTTTTGAGAGAAGTGCCTTATGATACGTTTTATGAACATATAGCCGCACTTATGCAAAATTTCAGCGGACGTGCGATACTCAGAGCAATACACTTTTACGAGGAAAACGAACGAGTCGATATAGCGTCGAACGCAATTCTTTCCGGAGACGTAGAAACATTTTTAAAGCAAGTAAACGCATCGGGGCTATCCAGCATAAGCAAACTTCAAAACAGTTATCCGGCAGGCGATACCGCGCAGCCGTTACTCCTCGGAATTGAGTTATCGCATAAGATAATAAAGCACGGTGCGGTGAGATTGCACGGCGGCGGTTTTGCGGGATCTATGCTCGCAATCGTCAGAAATGACGAAACCGAAGAATATATCGCCAAAATGAAAGAATATTTCGGCGAGCAAAACGTATTTAAAGCGAGCGTTCGTCCGCTCGGTACGGCAAGAGTAAAATAATATTGTCGA
>CAJOMT010000057.1:14612-17238 GCA_905235815.1 uncultured Clostridia bacterium | reverse complement strand
ATTGTTCTGCTTGATTTTTTGAATTCCTGCGTACAAGGAGTACGCTCCCTTCAAAAAATCTGCGCACGCCTCGCCTAACGAGCGTCTGTTGCTTCAAAATACGGGTAAACAAAAATCTCGTTATTGAATTTATTTTAAAAGGTAAATATGAAAGAAAAGAAAATTACGTTACAACTCGCAAAAGCGCTCAGCGAGGGTATAAGAATACACGCCGAAGAACTCGGTATGAAAGTCGTCGTGGCGGTGTGTAACTCGCAAGGAAGAATTATAACCGTAGACGTTATGGACGACGCTTTTTTAGTCAGTTACGACGTTGCGACTAAAAAGGCATATACCGCCGTTGCGGTAAAGATGAGTACGTCGGCTCTCGGCGAGGCGACCAAAGAGGGCGGAGCGCTCGAAGGGTTTCATAGCGACGAACTTATATTTTTCGGCGGCGGCGAGCCGCTTAAAATCGATGGCGAAATCGTGGGCGGCTTGGGAGTGAGCGGCGGAACGGTTGACGAGGACGAAAGGCTCGGAAAGTTCGGCGTTAAACTTTTCGAGGCGTTAATACGAGAATTTAACAATATATAAAAAATTGTGTAAGGAAAATTCTTACACAATTTTTTGTTTGGTTAACTTTTACCAATCTTGTCTGTCGCTGATTTTAATGTCGTCGTAAAACTCGAAATATTTGCGCTTAAAATCCTCCGAAGTCTTTTTGGGGGATTTAGTAATTTTTTTATCTTCTTTTTTTTGTTCTTCTTTTTCTTTTTTTACGTCATCGCCCATAGTTATTACTTTACCGATGGGCTTACCGTCTTTGTAAGCCACAAGTTCACCTTTTTCATTATAATTAAATTTGACATCACTCTTAAATTCTATTTTCATCTTGATAAATATACCATTAAAACCGCTATGTCGGCGGGATTTACTCCCGATATCCTCTCCGCTTGACCGAGCGAAAGAGGTCTTATTTTTGCAAGTTTTTCCTGCGCCTCGGCCCTTAAACCGCTAAGCGCATAATAATCTATGTCTTCCGGAATAAGTTTTTCTTCGAGTTTCTTTTGTTTGACTATCTGTTCTTCGGTCTTTTTTAAATATCCCTCGTATTTGACGTCCGTCTCGACGCGCTCCAAAATATCGAAAGGATATTCGTAAAATAACCCGAAATGCTTTTGAATATCCGATAGCGGAATGTTCCTCTTTATCATATCCCTCACACTTATTCCGCCTTGCAGAGCATTTCCGCCGTACGATAAAACGAACTCCTCCGCCTCTTTCGGGGGCATATTCACGCTTATTTCTTCTAATAGTTTTTTGATTTTTTTCTCTCTCGAGAGATATACCTTGTAGCGCTTGTCGTCGACTAAACCTATCGCCCGTCCCTTTTCGGTAAGTCTGCTGTCGGCGTTGTCTTGACGTAGGAATATTCTGTATTCCGCACGGGACGTCATCATTCTGTAAGGCTCGTTCGTTCCCTTGGTTACGAGGTCGTCTATAAGCACTCCAATATACGATTCGTCTCTGCCCAAAACGAACGGTTCTTCGCCGTTAATCGACTTATAGGCGTTTATTCCTGCAATAAGCCCCTGCGCCGCCGCTTCCTCGTAGCCGCTCGTGCCGTTTACTTGTCCGGCAGTGAACAGCCCCTTGATTTTTTTGTATTCGAGCGACGGGAGCAAGTCGAGACTGTCTATGCAGTCGTACTCGATAGCGTAGCCGAAGCGCGTTATCTTGCAGTTTTCAAGCCCCTTGACCGAGCGGTACATCTCTATCTGTACGTCGTAAAGGGAGCGAAGTCGACATGCCCTGAACGTAATACTCGTTCGTATCGGCGCCCTCGGGCTCCAAAAATATCTGGTGCCTGTCTTTATCCGAAAACCTTACGACTTTCGTTTCTATCGACGGACAGTATCTCGGGCCGGTGGATAAAATGGTTCCGTTATAAAGCGGAGAGCGGTCGAGGTTGTCGAGAATTATTTTATGCGTCTTTTTGTTGGTGTAGGTTATATAGCAGGGCTGTTGTTTTTTCGGAAGTCTTTTCGTCATAAACGAAAAGGGATAGACGTTCGTTTCGCCGTCTTGTCTTTCGAGCGAAGAAAAGTCTATGGTTCTTCCGTCCACTCTTGCCGGAGTTCCCGTCTTGAATCTCCTTACCGAAAAGCCGAGGTCTATGAGGTTTTTCGTCAGTTCGTTTGCCGGCGCAAACCCTGCCGGCCCCGAAAGTTTTTCCCATTCGCCGGCTATGACTTTGCCGTTTAAGTATACGCCCGTGGCGAGTACGACGGCCTTGCATTTTAATATTTGCCCGTAAGAAGTCTTGACTCCCGCAACCCTTCCGTTTTCAGTCAGAATTTCCGTCGCTTCGCATTGAATGACGGATAAGTTCGGGGTGTTTTCGAGCGTTTTCTTCATAAGGGTGTGGTATAAAAATTTATCCGACTGCGACCTTAAAGATTGTACCGCCGAACCCTTGCCCCTATTGAGCATTTTTATTTGAAGGCAAGTTTTATCCGCATTTATCCCCATTTCGCCGCCGAGTGCGTCGATCTCTCTTACCAAATGGCCCTTAGCCGTTCCGCCGATAGACGGATTGCAAGCCATAAAAGCGATATTTTCGAGGTTTACGGATAGAATTGCC
>CAJOMT010000057.1:0-14601 GCA_905235815.1 uncultured Clostridia bacterium | reverse complement strand
CGACGCCAAACACGGTGCCCAGGCCGAGGAGGCCAAGGCTGCCGGCGCCGACTACTACGGCGTCGAAATTTTCTTCAATGTATGCCATATTATTTTTTCAAAATCAAGTTTTTGAGGTCCTTGACCGTAGTCGCTATTCTGGTGTTTTCCTTCATAAGTTCTGCGATCTTATCCCTCGAATATATGACGGTGGTGTGATCTCTGCCGCCGAGCGCTTCGCCTATCGATACGAGCGGAATGGATAAGAGTTCCGTCATTAAATAAGCGCAAATTTGTCTGGGTTCCACGAGTTCTTTGTTCTTTCTTTTGCCGATGAGGTCGCTTTTATTGACCTGATAGAACGAGCATACGGCGTCGATTACCGTATCCGTCGTGATAACTTCTTCCTTTTGTTCGGGTGTAACCGATTCTCTGAGAGCGTCCTTGGCAAGCGAGAGCGTTATCGGACATTCGTGGAGCATAGAGGCGAATATCACCTTGTTGAGCATACCTTCGAGCGAGCGCACGTCGTTTTCCGAGTTTTCGGCGAGATAGAGCGCCACGTCCAAAGAGAGAATATATTTTCGCATTTCCGCTTTCTTTTGCAAGATAGCGATTTTCGTTTCGACGTCGGGCGGCAGAACTTGCGCCATAAGTCCGCCCTCGAATCTGGTTTTAAGTCTGTCGGAAAGGAGTTCTATATCTTTCGGCAGACAGTCGGCAGACAAAACTATTTGCTTGTTTTGCCCGTAAAGTTCGTTAAACGTGTGGAAAAATTCCTCTTGCGTCGATTGCTTTTTTGCGAGGAACTGCACGTCGTCGATGATAAGTACGTCGACGTGGCGGTATTTGTTTCTGAAATCCATTCCCTCTTGGGAATACGCCTTGCCTTGACGGATAGTGGAAATAAGGTCGCTAGTAAACTTTTCGCAAGTGGCGTAAAGGACGTTCATAAGCGGATTGTTTCTCTTTATATGGTTGGCGATAGCATGCAACATATGCGTTTTGCCGAGCCCTGCGCCGCCGTAGATAAAGAGCGGATTATAGTTCATACCGGGGTTATCGGCAACCGCTTTCGCCGCCGCATACATATATCTGTTTGAGTCGCCCACGACGAACGTGTCGAAAGTGTAATTCGGGTTTATGGGCGTATTTTCTATTTCTTCATGAACGGGGTCCGAATTTTTTTGCGCGAGGTAATCTTCTTTGCCGTCGCCGACGTAAAGTTTTATGTCCGTAATGCCGGTGTCGGCGGCAACGAGCGCACTGCGTATCTTGTCCTGTAAGCGCCCCGCAACTTCCGAAGCGAACATTTCGGTTTGGGTAGTAAGCACCAAAGTCGTGCCGACGAGATCGACGGGCTTTAATTGTAAAATGTATGTGGAATAAGATATTGCACTTACGGTATTTTGCAAAACGGCAAGCGTTTTTTCCCATAGCATTTCGTAATTTTCCATAAATTCCTCGCTTGAACGAAAAAATACTTTACTAATCTTTCGTTATTATATATAATTATAATATACTAATTGCCGAAAAAAATCAAGGGTTTTGTAATGCTTATCGAAAATCTGACGCTTATAAATTTCAGAAACTATACCGCCGAAAAATTTCATTACTCGGGCGGCATAAATATAATCAGCGGCGGCAACGCTCAGGGCAAGACGAATTCCGCCGAGGCTATTTTTTACCTTTGTACCGGTTATTCGCCGAGGGCGACGAGGGATAAACAAGTCATAACCTACGGCGGCGATAGAGCGACGGTTAAGGGCGAGGCGCTTACCTCTTACGGCAAGACCGAAGTTGAAATAAACTTCTTTTCGGATAAAAACAAAGAAGTAAAGATAAACGGCGTGCAAATTTCCAAAATAGGCGAACTGCTGGGGAATATCAACTCTGTATTTTTCAGCCCCGAAGAACTGAAACTCGTCAAAGAAAGCCCCGAGGACAGGCGTAGATTTATGGATATATCTTTGTCGCAACTGTCGAGGAGTTATTTTTACGCTCTGCAAAAGTATAAAAAAATACTGTCGCAGCGGAATAATCTGTTAAAGAGCGAGGAGCGTGAAATTATTTACGATACCTTGCCTATCTGGGATTTGCAACTTGCCGAGGCCGGCGCAAAAATAATAGTCGAGAGGAATAAATTCGTCGAAAAACTTTCGCCTTTGGCGAGAGAGGCGCACCTTTTCGTTACGGGCGGAGCGGAAACGCTCGAAGTTACGGGCGACGGAAATTTCGAGGGCGAAGAAAACGAGATAAAAGAAAAATTTTACTCGGCGCTTACCGAGAGGCGTGAAACCGATATCGAACGGGGACATACCACCGTCGGACCGCACCGAGACGACCTTAAAATAAAAGTAAACGGGATAGACGTGAGGACTTACGGCTCGCAAGGTCAACAGCGGACGGGCGCATTGTCGCTTAAACTTGCCGAAACCGAGATATTCAAGGATAGGTTCGGCGAATACCCCGTATTGATTTTGGACGACGCCATGAGCGAACTCGACAGGTCCCGTAGGTTAAGACTTATCGAGAGGGTAAAGGGAATGCAGACGATAATAACTTGTACGGAACCGGACTGTATACCCGATTATGAAAAGTACAATAATATACGCATAGAAGGAGGCAAAATTCAGTGAGTGAATGTGATAGAAATTGCGACGGTTGCAAAGAAAAATGCGAAAGCGGACAGTTTTTCGTCAGCCCGCTTCCGACCACGAAGATAAAGAAGATAATAGCGGTTATGAGCGGCAAGGGCGGAGTAGGCAAGTCGATGGTTACAGACCTACTTGCCGTCAACATGTTAAGGCGAGGCTACAAGGTCGCAATATTAGACGCAGACGTAACGGGGCCGTCCGTACCCAAGGCGTTCGGCATAACCGAAAAGGCGTACGGCAGTGAGGACGGCAAAGTCATATATCCGGTAGAAACGAGACAAGGGATAAAGGTAATGTCGATGAACTTGCTGCTTAATGATGAAAATGAGCCGGTAGTATGGAGAGGTCCGGTAATCAGCGGAGCGGTCAAGCAGTTTTATACCGAC
This sequence comes from uncultured Clostridia bacterium, assembly GCA_905235815.1. Lineage (GTDB taxonomy): Bacteria > Bacillota > Clostridia > Christensenellales > Borkfalkiaceae > UBA10281. The sequence goes on along the minus strand of CAJOMT010000057.1, from coordinate 11,579 downwards.
GTGTTATGGGAGGACGTAGACTATATGTTCGTGGATATGCCGCCGGGAACGGGCGACGTGCCGCTGACGGTATTCCAATCTTTTAAAGTTGACGGAATAATAGTCGTAACTACGCCGCAGGAACTCGTTTCGGTGATAGTCGAAAAGGCGGTCAGAATGGCGGAGATGATGAATATCAATATGTACGGCATCATCGAGAATATGAGTTATATAGAGTGTCCGCATTGCGGAGAGAAGATATACCCCTACGGCAAGAGCAAGACGGAAGACGTAGCGAAAGAGTACGGGCTGAAAGTATTAGACAGGCTTCCGATAGAGGAAAAGTTATCGGCGGCGGTAGACAGAGGCGAGATAGAGTTTATCGGCGAATATTTAACCGAGGCGGCGGACGAAATTTCTAAAAAGTAAGCCTATATATTCGTTATCAGTGATTAAAAGAGTAAAAAGAAGGCTGCTATAAGTGGGTTATTCCACTTGTAGCAGCCTTCACTGTTTTTTACTGTTATACCATTTTATACCATTTTCGGCGGTTCTTCCTCTTTGACTACGCCTTTTTGCTTGTTGCGGTAGTCCTCTATTGCCGCCTTTATCGCTTCTTCCGCTAAAACGGAACAGTGTATCTTCTGGGGCGGAAGTCCCTCCAATTCTTCGACGACTCGCTTGTTAGTGAGTTTAAGCGCCTCGTCTACCGTCATTCCTATCACCATTTGCGTTGCGGTAGAACTCGTGGCGATAGCCGCCGCACAACCGAACGTCTTGAACTTGGCGTCGGTTATTATATCGTTTTCGATTTTTAACGTTATCTGCATTATATCTCCGCAAGCGGCGTTGCCGACTTTGCCTATGCCGTCGTAATTTTCGACTTCGCCCACGTTTTGCGGATTTTGGAACGCTTCCATTACTTTTTCGTTATACATCTTTTATATCTCCTTTGAGGTCGAACAGCGGCGACATCGCCCTGAGCCTCGTAACTATTTCTTTGAGAGTATCTACGGTATAATCAACTTCTTCCATCGTGTTTTCTTTACCGAACGTAAATCGGATAGAGCCGTGCGCAATTTCTTCGGGAACGCCTATTGCGAGCAGTACGTGCGACGGATCGAGCGAACCTGACGAACACGCCGAACCCGACGAGACCGCTATCCCTGCGAGGTCGAGCGAAAACAGTATGGATTCGCCCTCGATATACTCGAATGAAAAGTCTGCGTTATTCGGAAGTCTCCTTGAAAAGTCCTCGGGACCGTTGAATTTGACGAACGGTATTTCCGTCTTGACTCGATTGACGAATCTGTTTCTGAGATTCGCTACGTAGTCGTAATTTTCCTTTAATTCCGCTTTTGCTAATTTAAGCGCTTCCGCAAATCCGACTACGCCGGGAACGTTCGTCGTGCCGCCCCTTCTCGTCCTTTCCTGATGTCCGCCGGAAATCAGTCTCCCGATTTTAACGCCCGTCTTGATATACAGCGCTCCGACGCCCTTCGGCCCGTTGAACTTATGCGCCGAAAAACTCATCATATCCACGCCGAGATCCGTTACGTTTACGTCCAATGCGCCCATTGCCTGTACTGCGTCCGTAAAACATAAAACCCCGTGCCTATGCGCTATCTCGGCGACCTCTTTTATCGGCTCGATAGTGCCTATCTCGTTGTTGGCGAGCATACAACTTACGAGTATAGTCGTTGGGCGGATCGCCTTTTCGAGTTCATCGAGGTCTATAAAGCCCTCGCTGTCTACGCCGATATACGAAAACTCAAAGCCCTCTTTTTCGAGTTCTTTGGCGGTCGAAAGCATAGCCGCATGCTCGATTTTAGAGATTATAAGGTGGTTTCCTTTGTCTTTAAGTGCGCTCGCAACGCCTCTGAGCGCCCAGTTGTCGCTCTCCGTGCCGCCCGAAGTAAAGTATATTTCGGACGCTTTTGCGCCGATAAGTCCGGCTATCGTATCCCTTGCCTCGTCCACCGCTTGTTGTGCGGCTCTGCCGAAACCGTGTTGACTGTTCGCATTGCCGTAATCGTTTAAAAAATACGGCGTCATCTTTTCGAGAACACGCTCGTCCAGCTTCGTCGTGGCGGCGTGATCCAAATAAATTTCTTTCATTAAATGTTACCTTCTACTATGTCGTTAAGCGTTATACCGTTTAAAATAGTCAACATTTCGTCGTAGAGTTTTTGCCAAAGTTTGCTCGACGGACAACAGCACCCCGAACTGTTCACGCAGTCGATAAATTCGAGATTGTCCTCCTCGAGCGCTCCGACGATCTCACCCATTCTGATATCGCCTGCGTCTTTTGCGAGCATATATCCGCCGTTTTTGCCTCTCGTCGCTTTGACGGCGTTTGCGGAAAGCAAAATTTTCAGCACCTTTTCGAGATATTTGCTCGACACGCCCGTCCGCTTTTCGAGTTCTTTGGCGGAAACCGTACCGTCGGCGGCGGCAAGCAGCGATAAAATTTGCACTCCGTAATGAGTTTTTGACGAAATCTTCATAATTTATACCCAATTCCTACCTACTCGGTAGGAATTACGGATATATTATAATACTGCGGCAAAGTTTTGTCAACGGTTTTCAAAGAGAAATAAAAAAAATTATCCGCCTTTTTAAGCGAATAATTTTTTTGTCTCGTAAATTCTTAATATCTCTTTCCGAATAAAGTCAAAATGCCGTCAACTTTGAACGCTACGCCGATAAGGATATAAACCGGGACGCACCAAACAATTTCGCACAATGCAATAATGTGAAATTTTAGTTGACATATTAGTTGACATAGTTATAAAATTGTTATATAATTATATTATGCGATTAGGAAGAATTTTTAAGGCGATATCTTTTGTCGCCGCCGGAATAATAATTTTGATTTTGCACTCTGCGATACTGCCGTACGCAGGCTACGTAGTGGGCGGAGTAGTAATAGCATATGCTATTGAGGACTTTATCATAGCGTTAGCGGAAAAGAAACTGCTTAAAGAAGGCAGTCCGTTTTTCGAAGATTTAGTTCAGGTAATAATAGGCGTACTGCTCATTATATCGTCAGACGAACTCGAAAAAGTATGCGTTATCTGGGGTATATGGTCTATAATCCGCGAGAGCCGAGAGATGACTGAGGCTATCGCAAAAGTAATACATAAAAGGCCGGGGATAATAAATATTATCGAATCTGTCGTCGTGATAGGAATGTCTGTCTCAATGATATTGGAACCGGGCGAACATCACGCCAAAGTTCATATAGTACTTCTCGGAATAGAACTTATACTTGAAATCGTATTCGAGGCAGTGGATATACTCTACGATAGGCATTTAGCGAAGAAGGCGCTTGCAAAACAAGCCGAGGGAGCCGAAGAGGCGGCGCCCGTAGACGAGGAGACGGAAGTCGCTATCGAACCCGAAAAAGAAGAACAAGAGAAAAATGAAGAAAAGGAGTCGCAAGTAGCGGCGACCGAAACCGAAGAATAATAGTAATTATGCGCTTTGAGAGAGAAACTTTCAGGGCGCATTTTTATTGAAATAAAATTTACCGCACGTATTGCAAATTGCAAATAAATATGTTAAAATATAAAAGATGGACTTAAAAAGCATTGAAAACATTTTAAAAAGGGTTGAAAAACCGTCGAGATATACGGGCGGAGAGTACGGCGAAAGGGATTTGAAACCTTCTCGTCTTAATTATTGTATTTGTTTTCCGGACGTGTACGAAGTTGCTATGAGCAATTTGAGTATACGGATAGTTTCCGAGGTCATAAACAGAGTAGACGGCGCCGTTTGCGATAGGTGTTTTGCGCCGTGGACGGATTTCGGCGACGAACTGAAAAAGGCGGGTATCCCCCTTTATTCGCTCGGAATGAAAATGCCCCTTAAAGATTTCGATATGATAGGGTTTACTCTCCAATACGAGATGAGTTATACCACTATATTATATATGCTTGATTTAGCCGGTATTCCTCTTTTGAGAACGGAGCGAGGCGAAAACTACCCGATAATTCAAGCGGGCGGACCGTGTGCGGTAAACCCCGAGCCGCTTGCCGACTTTATAGATATATTCGTCATCGGCGACGGCGAGGACAGTATGCGAGAACTCGCCGAACTGAAACTTGAATGCAAGAATAAAACCGAGTTTTTAAAGAGGGCTACGGAGATACAAGGCGTATACGTACCGTCTTTAATGGAAGTAGAGTATTATCCGGACGGCAAAATCAAAAGTTTTTCGATAGATAAGCCGATAAAGAAGGCGCTCTGCAAAGACCTCGATAAGGGAGCGTTTCCGGATAAGATGCTGGTTCCGAATTCGGAGAGCGTATTCGATAGAGCGGTAATCGAAGTAATGCGAGGTTGCTATCGAGGTTGCAGGTTTTGCCAAGCAGGATTTATATATCGCCCCGTAAGGCCGAGAAAGCCCGAAACGCTTATCAACCAAGCGGTGAGTTTAATAGAGAATACGGGGTTCGACGAGGTGGGCTTAAACAGCCTTTCAACGGGCGATTACCCCCACTTAAAACAGCTTATAGGCGGACTTAAAGAGAATTTACCCAAAAATACCAAACTCGCTTTGCCGTCTTTGAGACTTGATAGTTTCGACGGCGAGTTCGTGCAAGAGAGCAAGAAAAATTCCTTGACCTTTGCTCCCGAGGCAGGCACTCAAAGGTTAAGAGACGCAATCAATAAGGATATTACGGAAGACGATATCGAGCGCGGACTGAATATGGCGTTCGAGAACGGTTATACGGGCATAAAACTGTATTTTATGTTCGGACTTCCAACCGAAACGGACGAAGATATATACGGCATTTGCGATATAGTATCGAGGATAAGGAAGATATATTCGCAGGATAAATCGAGGGCGAGGGGGCTGAGAATAAGCGTCAGTGCGTCCACGTTTATTCCTAAGCCGTTCACGCCTTTTCAATGGGAAGCGCAAATTTTAAGCGAGGACGTAAAACATAAAGTCGATATACTTAAAAGCAAACTCTACGGCTATAACACTAATCTCAGTTGGAACGACTTTGCCCTTTCGGAGATCGAGGCGGTTTTGGCGAGAGGGGACAGACGAGTCGGGAAAGTATTGTATTCGGCGTACAAAAAGGGCTGTTATTTCGACGGTTGGTCGGATAAGTTCAAGCCGGATAAATGGGACGAGGCGTTTGAGGAGAACGGCATATCCAAGAGGTTTTACACCCGTGAATGGGGCGAGGACGAAATACTTCCGTGGGATTTTATCGACTGCTTCGTAGACAAGAAATTTTTACTCAAAGAGCGGGGAAAGGCGTACAGAGCGGAAGTTACGGGCAGTTGCAAACAAGGTTGCAAGGGCTGCGGAATACAAAAGGTATATAGGTGCGACGTATGATACTTATGAGATATTCAAAGACGCTCGGAGCGGAGTTCACGGCGCATCTGGATCTTATGAGAGGCATCGGCAGAACGCTTGCTCGGGCAAAGATAGAAGTTAAGTATTCGCAAGGGTATCATCCGCATTTGCTGATATTTATGTCGGCGCCTTTGGGGCTGGGGATAAAGAGTTATTCGGAATACTGTTTAATCGATACGGACGAGAGTGCGGAAGATTTCAAAGCGAAGTTCAATAAGGTAACGAGAAAGGGAATAGAGTGTATCGGAGCGTGGGAAACGCAGAAAAAGATAGGCGTTGCGAGCGATATAGTAAAGGCGAAATATCTTATAAAGGGCATAGGAGAGTTTGACGAGAGAGATATATTGAATTCGACCGAATTTATTATAAAGGATAAAAACGGCAACGATAAGAACGTCAGAGACCTTATCTACGAAGTAAAGAGGGTAGACGGCGACGTCGTATGCGTTTTGGGGTTCGGCAACGGATTGAGAGTGGAGAAATTTGCGGAAAAGTTAGTCGAGCGCTACGGCGGCGGCGATTTGGATATAATAAAGACAGAGGGGCTCACAATGGACGGTAAGCCGTTCGAGAGCGTTTTACAAGGGGGAGAGTAATGTCGGTAAATATTTACATCGACAGTTGCGGCAGCAATTTAATAGGTGCGGTCGCAGACGGAACGAGATTGCTCGAATACAGAATAGAAAAGCAGAATCAAGCGGTTACGATAGGCAGTATTTACAGAGGTCGTGTTGAAAACGTCTTGCAGGGAATGCAAGCGGCGTTTGTAAACGTCGGTTTAGAGAGGAACGGGTATCTTTCTGCGGAAGATATGTTGATGGACAGGAGCGAACTCGAAGGCAAAGTGGAGATTCCGTCCATACTCGACCTAAAAGTCGGCGACGAGATAATGGTTCAAGCGGTAAAGGACCCTGCGGGGACTAAGGGCGTGAGGCTGACGACGAACATATCCTTTGCCGGAAGATACGTCGTATATATGCCGACGATAGATTTCGTCGGGGTGTCGAGGAAGATAACCGACGAAAAGACGAGGGAGTCGCTTATGGAGACCGCCAAGGCGTTAAAGCCGAAAAAGGCGGGTATAATTATCCGCACGGCGGCGCTCGAAGCGACGAAAAGGGAATTGCATCACGAAATCAAGTATTTGACTAAAAAATTCGAGGGGATAACGAAACTTTACAAGACGAGCAAAGCGCCGTATTGCGTGCATGAGGAGGGGCATCTCGCTTTCAGAATGATAAGGGACGTCTACGGCGCGCATATAGATAAATTCATCGTGTCGGACGAGGATACGTATAAAAAGATACGGGATTATGCGTCAAAGGCGGATAAGGAGTTAAAGGGGAAATTACAACTTTACGATAAAAAGACGGATATGTTCCGCTATTACGGATTAGAGGCGGACGTAGAAACTTTAATAGACAATAAAGTGAATTTGGAGTCGGGCGCATATCTCATAATAGATAAGACCGAGGCGCTGACGGTAATAGACGTAAACACGGGCGGCTATACGGGTAAAGACAGTCTGGAGGAGACCGTATTCGAGACGAATTTACTTGCTGCGGAAGAAATTTCGAGACAACTTCGTTTAAGGAATATATCCGGAATAATAATAGTAGATTTTATAGATATGGTAGATCCGGAGCATCGGAGAAAACTTCTTGAAGTTTTGAAAGAGGCGCTGGATAAAGACAGAGAACGCTGTAACGTAGTCGGAATGACGGGGCTGGGGCTCGTCGAGATAACGAGAAAAAAGAGGCGCAGAGAGAGCGTTTCGATGATGTTGAAGTCTTGCCCGTACTGCCAAGGCACGGGGCAAATTCAGTCGAATGACTACACGGTTATGAGGATAAGGACCGAACTTCTGGATCTGTTTGCGGACGGGTACGACAACGCCGTAATAGATTTGAATGCGGAGATAGCCGACTATATTCTGACCAAAAATCTGCTTAAAAAAGATTTGGAAAAAATTTACAAGAACAAGCGAGTATATCTGATTCCGCATAAGACTTATCATCAGCACGTTTTCCACATTAAGGGCGACAACAACAAGGCGATGGTGGTATCGGATAAGGCGATACTGCTGTATTAGAGGTAATATGTATAAATTTGAAAAGCAATACGTTTTAAGGGTGTCTGACTTCGACTGTTACGACAGACTTCGTCCGTCTGCGATACTCGACTTTTTTCAGGACGTAGCGGGGCAGAATGCGGACGAAATGGGTATCGGTTACCGAGAACTCATTAAAAAGGACGTTATATGGGTACTGCTCAGAAACAGATTTGACGTCATCAAAAGCCCTGTTCCGTATTCTTCCGTTATCGTAAAGACCTATCCGCATAAGCCGGGCAGGGGCGATTTCGACAGAGATTATTATATCGAAAGCCCGACGGGCGAAACGTATATAAAAGGCTCGTCGAAGTGGTGTCTTATAAACTTTAAAACCCGAAAGATACTTTTCGGCGACGAGGGCAAGTGCGACGGCGACGAATATACCGAAACGTGCGTTTATCCCGAGGGTGTAAAGAAAATAAAGAATTTTTCGGAAGAGGGATTCGAGAAGTTTTCGGGGAGAACTGAATTTTCGGATTTAGACCATAACGGGCACGTGAACAACGTAAAATACTTGGATTACGTATTTAACGCCGTAAAGCCGGGCAAAAGCGAAGAAGTTACTTCGCTCGAAATAGATTACGTCCACGAAATGCAAGCGAACTCGGCTTACGATATATTTTATAAGAAAATCGACGGTGCTTATTATATAAAATGTATATCCGGCGGCTCGGAAATTTTCCGAGCGATAATGGGGGTAAAATAATGCCAAACGTATTGGAAGTAAAATCTCTTACAAAAAAGTACGGCAAATTCGTTGCGCTCAAAGATATAAATATAAATATCGAGGGCGGCAAGATAATAGGACTTTTAGGACAGAACGGCTCGGGAAAGACCACGTTTTTAAAATGCGTTGCGGGGCTTTTGTCGGCGGACGACGGCGAGATAATAATAGACGGAGAACCGATAGGCGCAGAAACGAAAAAGAAAGTGTCGTTTCTGCCCGAGAGAACGTATCTCGACAATTCGCTTACGGTAGACGAAGCGATCAAGTTTTTCTGCGAGTTTTATTCGGATTTCGACGAGAACAAGGCGAGGGAAATGCTCTCGATTTTGGGCGTTGACAGCAAGGCGAAACTCAAAACGTTGTCAAAGGGAAACAAAGAGAAAGTACAGCTTATACTCGTAATGTCGAGAAAAGCGAAGTTGTTTTTGTTAGACGAGCCTTTGGGCGGCGTGGATCCGGCTACGAGGGAATTTATATTGCATACCATTTTGGCTGCATTTAAGGGCGGAGCGACGATAATCGTTTCCACGCACCTTATTTCTGACGTCGAGGAGATATTGGACGAGTATATTTTGGTTGAGGAGAACAGATTTACGGTTTACGGCGACGTAAAAGCCCTGCATAAAGAGGGCAAGACTTTGGACGGAATGTTCAGGGAGGCGTACAGATGTTTCTGAAAATTTTTAAATACGAATTCAAGTCGGTCTTAAAGGTTATGATTATAACCATTGCAGTAAGCGCAGGGCTGGCGCTGCTGCTCGGAACGTTCGTCAGAATTTTAAACGAAATTGCTATGAACGTAACAAGTACGAACGCTCAAGTTTACTTGTCGCTCGTTTCGGGGTTTATGACTACCATTGCAAGACTCGGCATATCCGCCGCTCTCGTCGTGCAAGAGATAATTTTATTTATAAGGTTTTATAAGTCGGTTTCGTCGGACGAAGCGTATTTAACGTTTACTTTGCCTGCTACGGCGAAAGAGCAACATAGGTCGAGGACGCTCGTAGTCTTATTATGGGGAATTATTTCAGCCGCAGTTATGCTTGTAGATTTGTTTATATTCGAAGCGCTGGCGTACGGAAACTCGGAATACGGCGGAATTATAAGCGAATTAAGAACTATGTTAAGATTTACCGATATTCCCGTAATTTTATTTCTTGAAATAGGCGTTTTGGAGATATTGGCAGATTTAGTAATAGGCTTGGAGATAATGCTTGCAATAATGGTGGCAAACAAAGTTGCGTCAAAGTTCAAGATAGGCGCAACGATAGGTTTCATAGCGCTGTTCTACTATGCGCAAGTAGCGATTTTGTTGCTGTCGGTAGTATTATTAGTCATAGCGTTTACGTCTATCGAGGCGTTTGTCGCCAACTCATTGCCGTTTATCGAGGCGGCTTTACTTGGATATATAGTCGTGTTTGCGCTCGTTGGGTTTTTGGCGTTTTTCTTTACGGGCAAACTCTTTGAAAAGATAAACGTATGAATTATAAACTCAATTTCGAACTCGTGCCGGACGGCTGTTGGTATTCTAATTTAAGGAGCATATTAAAGCCTGCCGATTGGGATAAATTAAGGCGATACGTGTATAACAGGGCGGGCGGAAAATGCGAGATATGCGGCGAAAAGACTTCTCGGCTCGACGCACACGAAAAGTGGAGTTACGATAAGAAAAACAAAGTTCAGAAGTTAGAAAGTATAATCGCCGTCTGTAAAAAATGTCATAGCGTTATCCATATCGGCAGAACTCAACTTATGGGAAACGAGGACGCCGCAATAGAACATTTTATGAAAGTGAATAATTGCTCTTACGCCGATTACGTAAAGGCTCTCGGCGAGGCGAATAAAAAACACAGAGAACTAAACGAGGTCGACGAGTGGTCGCTCGATATAAGTTATTTAAAAACATTATAAAAAAAGCGACCGACGCAAATTTAGCGTCGGTCGCTTTCGCTGTTTGATTAAAATAATTTTCTGAAATTTTTGTTGTAGTTAAGCAGTATGCCGATTGCAACGGCGAGGGCAGCGTCAAGAAGTATTACCGAATTATATAAAAGACTGTACACCCAAACGCTTTGTCCTGTTGGTGCATACGCTCCGAATGCGAATACTCCCGAAAGGAAAGACGAAAGAAATCTCATAACTCCGGCTAACACTCCGCCAAGCCCGAAACGGACTGCGTGCGGAAGATTTTTTAAGTTTTTAAACGTTCCGGCAAGGCCTATCATAGAAAACGCTATCGGATAATCCAACAGAAACTGCGCAGGGTGAATTATGTACGGATTTTGCAGACTTTGGAGCAGACCGTAGATAAGTCCGAGGAACACGCCCTTTCTTGTGCCGTAGAAGTAGGAAAAGAGCATTAGCGGCAGCATAGACGCAAGCGTCATCGAGCCGCCCTGCGGATTAGAGAACAGTTTAACGTACGAAAGGGCGTAAGCAAGCGCCAGACAAATACCCGCTCTCGCTATTTCATTAGTATTTAAAGGAGTATGTCTTTTGTCTATTACGAATACAATCGCAATTTCTACGGCTATCAAAAGTATAGCCGAAGCGTAAAGCGCTATCTGATTGAAATTCGTGCCTTTCGCCGTGTAGTATCCGTCGCCCTCGATATGTCTCGCATAATAAATAAATATAGTTACGAGCGAAGCAAGGAGCATGGCGCCGCAAACGCATAGACAAATTTTAGTTAAAGTTTTGGTTTTCGCATAATTTTTGGTCTTTAAAACGTATATTGCGACGAGAGATACGAGCGAAAGAAACAAAGTTGCCGCAACGGGAATCAAGACGTAATAAATTACATCTTTGCTGACGTAATTTTTGTCGAGATAAGCGGAATTGTAATGTTTGGCAATGTCGAGTATAAGCATAAAGATAGTAACGACGAGCGCATACACGACTAATACAAACGTTGCGACCTTGAACACTTGTTTGAAAACGTCGTTATTTACGAAGTATAAAATCACGACGGCGATCAGGACAATGGCCGCAAGGGAGATGCTTATCCATTTTACGTACGGTTCGACGACGTCCACCGCATAATTTGCCAAAAGATTTGTTAACATAAAAAAACCTCCTTAATTTTCAAGGAGACGCTTAAAAAGAACATAAAAAAACAGTTCCCCGTCAAGCATTACCTTGTTAGGTTATCAGGGTATAATCTCAGCCTACTATAAAACGTAAGCACCCCTAGCCGAATGAAAATAAAGTTGAACCCGTTAAAACGCCGTAATTTCGGCGTATTTCCGCAAATTCTCATTTGACGTATGTGTATACGCCTGCAATCGCCTTTACGAAAATCCACTCAAAATTGCGGCGTTTTAATATTTTATACCTTAAACGGTAAATTTTGCAGTCATTTTTGGTGAGGGTGAACAGAA
>CAJOMT010000056.1 GCA_905235815.1 uncultured Clostridia bacterium | reverse complement strand
TTTTTTAGTTTTCGTATATACTTACGCTCGTGTCGCCGTCTTTCGATGCTAAATGCACCACGATTTTTTCTTTCATAGACGTAGGAACGTTTTTCCCGACGAAATCCGCCCTTATCGGAAGTTCTCTATGTCCTCTGTCGATTAAGACTGCAAGCCTTATACTCGCCGCTCTGCCCGCTTTAAGCACAGCGTCTATCGCCGCCCTCGTAGTTCTGCCCGTAAACAGTACGTCGTCGACCAAAATTACGTCCTTGCCCTCTACCGACATTTCGGGGACTTCACGCACCTCTACTTCTTTTATGTAATCGTCTCTGAAATGCGTTATGTCGAGTTCGTATATCGGAACGTCTACCTCTGAATTCTTTAAAATATTCGCCCTGATCATTTGAGCGAGCGGTATTCCCCTCGTCTTTATTCCGACTAAAATTACGTTTTCAAGGTTTTGACTGCGCTCTATAATCTCATAAGAAAGTCGGGTTATAGTGCGATTAACGGTGATTTCGTCCATCAACTGCGTCTTTAATTTCATAATCTATCCTCTTTATAACTTAAATATTTATTAAAGTTTCAAGGCTCCTGAGTTCCACTCCCGTAACGGAATTTATGTAGTATGCGAAAAATTTCAATGCGTTGCCCGAAAAGTCGTCGGAATATTCTACGCCTTGGCCACCGACTACCGCCTTTAAGTAGTTATAAGTATCGACCGAATACTCTCTGTCGCCCGCAGTCTTACAGTTTTCGCAGCAGTTACAGCCGTCCGACACGGATAAATACACTCTGCCTGAAATTTCGTTACCGCACCTGCCGCACCTCGAAAAATCGATTGAATACCCCGAGTCCTTCAATGCGCCCGCCAAAAACTCAATGAGCGCATTTTTGGGTTTTTCGGTGCTATACGCCAACTTTTTTAAAAATTCTACGAGCAAAACGAAATATTCTTTCGCCTCTAAATTCTCTTGCATTACCGCATTGGTAAATTCAAGCGCAGTCATTCCGGCATAGTATTTTACTATATCCGTTCTTATCGGATAAAACGTATCTATCACGTTTATTTCCTTTAACGTGTACCTACCCGACTTAAAAATCAATACGCTTTCGGCAAAACAAAAAGGCTCCGCTATTGCTTTCATTTTAGCGGTTGCCTTTCTTATTCCGTGCGCAGAAACCGATATTTTGCCGCTTTCGAGCGTAAATACGGTTATTATTTTGTCGCTGTCCTTATAATCGACAGTGCGCACCGTGATGCCTTTTACGTTTACTTCCATTTTTTTCAGTCGTCTTCGCTTAATTTTTTATAGAGCATATAGTAACCCATTTTCCCCGTCTTGGTAAATAGTTCCCATGCCGTCTTTTTAGGATTATTCATACTCGTAGTATATTCGAAAATACACGTTTTATGCGCTTATAGCCCCACTTTTTATTTATAATCTTCTTCGCCGTAGCCGTATTCCTTTAAAAGTTTCGGATCGTCTCGCCAATTTTCTTTAACTTTGACGTAAGTCGTTAAATAAACTTTCGCTCCCAAAAACTTTTCCATACTCTCTCTCGCAAATTGATTTACTTCCCTTAAAGCCCGTCCTTGCCTGCCTATAATTATTCCTTTATGATTCTGCTTTTCGCAGATTATATCCAGATTGATATTATATACCCCGTTTTCTTGCAGCGAAAATTCATTCACCACTACCGCTACGCTATGCGGTATTTCCTTGTCGAACTTCAAAAGTATCTTTTCGCGCATTATTTCCGCTATCATAAACTTCTCGGATTTATCCGAAACGTAGTTCGGATCGAAAATATAATCGCCTTCGGGCAAATACCCTAACAGTATATCCAAAAGTTTCTTGATATTTTTACCTTTCCTCGCCGAAACCGCTATTACGTCGCTCGCATTTTCAACTGCGGAAAGTTTAGAAAGTTCCTCTATAAGTCGTTCTTTCGGCATTATGTCTATTTTGGTAAACACTAAAACGAACGGAACTTTCGATTGAGAAAACTTCTTCGCAGTCTCTATATCTTCTTCTTTAAGCCCTGCATGTCCGTCTATCACGTACATTATCACGTCGCAATTATCCGAAACGTCCTTCGCTATTTTCTGCATGCCGCTATTTAATAGCGACGACGCCTTGTATATCCCCGGCGTATCCTCGAAAACTATCTGATATTCTTCGGTCGTTAAAACGCCGTATATCCTATCCCTCGTCGTTTGAGGTTTTGGGGATACTATTGAGATCTTTTCTCCCACCAAAACGTTTACAAGGGTGGATTTACCCGCATTCGCCCTACCTATTACCGCTACCGTACCGCTTTTCACCGATTACCTCTTTATCGAAAGTGTATTCATTATTTTTTCGGCAATGCCGTTCATCTCTTTTTCGTCTGACTCGCTTAAATGGTCGTAACCGAAACAATGTAGTATCCCGTGTAATGTCAAAAATGCGACCTCTCTCTCGAAAGAATGTCCGTATTCTTCCGCTTGTCTTTTGGCGACTTCGGTGCAAACGCAAACGGAACCTAAAAGGAGTTCGCCGTCCTCTGCGTCCTCGGGATAGTCTTCGACCTTTATTGTCTTGTATCTTATCCCGTCAAGATACGGGAACGACAAAACGTCGGTCACACGGTCTATATTTCTATATTCCCTATTCAGTCTCTGTATCTCGTCTTCGTCCACGAACGAAAGTTCTATTGCGAGATCGTCTGTCTGTTCAAGTTCTCTATACGCCTCGTCTGCAACTTTTGATAAATCGAAGGGCGCATTCGTTTCAATCAGGCGCAACTTCATTTTTAATCACCGTTCCTTGCGCTTTTGCCGTATTTGAGTTTCGGATACTCAACTCGGTCGTGATATACGCCGGCTAAACTGTTGGTTATAGTCGCCCTTATTATATCTATGTCTTTAAACGTTATTTCACATTCGGAGAACTGATCGAAATTCATTCTCTCCTCTATAATTTCCCTTACCGCTGCATCAACTTTCGCATGGGAGCGGTCGGGGAGCGTTCTCACCTTTGCCTCTGCGCCGTCCGCTATCATTATTATAGCCGCTATTTTAGTCTGAGGCTTTGGCCCCGGATAAGAAAAGTTTTCTATATCGAGTTCGCCCTCGGTAAACTTCAACGCTTTATCATAGAAATAACGTATCGACAAAGTGCCGTGGTGTTGAAGCGCTACGTCGGCAAGTATTTGCGGTAAATGGTATTTTTTGATGAGATTGTATCCGTCTTTGGTATGAGCCCTGATTATATCCGTAGAAAGTTCGGGGCTTAGTTCGTTATGCGGATTGAAGCCGTTTTGGTTTTCGGTGAACATTTCGGGGTTTTTCAATTTACCGATGTCGTGATAATATGCGCACGCCCTCGCCAAAAGAGCATTTTCGCCGATAGCGTTTGCGCACGACTCCGCCAAAGTCGACACGACGAGCGAGTGGTTGAACGTTCCCGGCGCTTGCGCTATAAGGCGCTTGATAAGCGTAGATTTGTGGTCCGTAATTTCGGCAAGCCTGTAATCTGTTACGACGGCGAAAATCTTTTCGAAAAACGGAAGCAACGCCATCATCAAAACTACCGAAAGTATTCCGGAAGTCAAACCGTACAGTATATAATTTATCGGCATTTTAAGAAAATTAGTGAATTCAAGGCAAATGCAACATGCCGTTACCGGCACGGCAATTACAAAACCCATTAAAAAGACAGCCAATCTCGAACGCAGTCCGTAAACGAGATATATGGCGAACAAGCTTGAAGTATAGCAGATTATGAGCGCCGAATACAGTTGCATGCTCGTAAACGTTTCAGCCAAAAATATGTCGAGCATAAACATTAACAAGCATAATACGGTATTCATAAATATTGCCGTACGCCTGTCGATAAGCAGCAGCACGAGCAAAGCGCAAAGTGCAAACGGCCGAGCGTAAACGCTTAAATATTCGCCGACAAAGAACATTATCACTATCGACACTTCTAATATTATAAACGTCATATTTATGTTCTTGATTTCCCTTAAAAAATCCCTATGCTCGCTGAAAAAATATAAGTACATACCGACATTGGTAAGTATTAGCGCAATCGCAATATACAGCGTAGTATAAATCTTGTCGGACGAAAAAAGCACCGACATACTCGCCACGAAATTATAATCTGACTTCACGTACGAAGCCAAAAGAAAAATTATGAACAATATCGTCGTATGGATTGCAAAAAACGATATGGTTTTGCCGTAGTCGGCCTTTGACCAAGGTTTTACCTTTTTAGATTGTTTAAACATTGCCCTCTCTTTTGTCTTTATTATTATTTTTTTCGGATAATGAATACGCCTTTACTATTTCGGTAACGAGCGGATGGCGTACGACGTCTTTCGCCGTTAAAAATACGCTATCCAGCCCTTCGATATTCTTTAATATGTCAACGGCGTGTTTTAATCCGCTCTTCTTCCCTTCCGGCAAGTCAATCTGAGTTAAATCGCCGGTAATTACCATTTTGCTTCCGTCGCCTAAGCGCGTGAGAAACATCTTCATCTGTTCTTTGGTGGTGTTTTGCGCCTCGTCTAAAATAATGAACGCATTTTGCAAAGTTCTGCCTCGCATATACGCCAGCGGCGCAACTTCGATTACGCCCCTTTCAATCAATTTGGAATAATTATCCAGCCCCAGCATCTCTTGCAACGCATCGTAGAGCGGACGAAGATACGGATCGACTTTGGTCTGCAAGTCGCCCGGCAAAAATCCGAGTTTTTCACCTGCCTCGACCGCCGGCCTCGTTAAAATTATCTTATCTACTTCTTTGCTCTTGAACGCCGAAACAGCCATCGCAACGGCTAAATACGTCTTTCCCGTTCCAGCCGGCCCCACGCCGAACACGATAGTATTTTTCTTTATGGCGTCGACGTACTTTTTCTGGCCGACAGTCTTGCACTTTATTTGCTTTCCGTGAGAAGTGATAGCGACTATTCCGCTCATTATCTTCTCTATCCCGTCGGCATTGCCCTCTTTGGCAAGTTCTACACAATATATTATTTTGGACTTGTCCAGCGGCTCTTTCGCCTTGATTATGGCAAGTAACTTCGTCAGAACGACGCTCGCCAACAGGACTTGTCCTTCTTCGCCGCTAAGCCTTATTTTCGTACCTTCCACAAAGGCGCTCACTCCCGTCTCTCGAGAGATAATATTTAAGTTTTCATCAAACACGCCGAGCAGCAACGTCAAATTTTCATTGTTCTCGCAATCGACGTAATTTATTTCCGCCATATTTAACCTATCAATATGAAATATTCCAACGTAACGATACAAATATTCCCGTTCTCGCCGTCCGTTATGCGCACGTCTTTTACCGTCGCTTCACAGCCCAAACTCTCGATTGCGAGTGTTATAGCCCGACTTTTTACCGAATCGGCGTCTCCGACGCCACTATATTCGTAAACGTATTCAGCGGCAATTTCCACTTCGCCGAGCGCATAGGTCGTACCGGTTGACTCGTTATGCGTATAACTGCCGTCTATCAAAACGTCGCCCTCTTTCACCTCGTCGCCGACGTTTACGAGAGCCGTACCGCTTAATACGGTTATCCTGTTCACTTTTCCTGCTTTAGTCGCTACGATCTTTTCCTTTTTTGTATCGAGCGGCACGACGCTTTCATACGCCTTATATGCCTCTATTATAAGT
Source organism: uncultured Clostridia bacterium (assembly GCA_905235815.1). Lineage (GTDB taxonomy): Bacteria > Bacillota > Clostridia > Christensenellales > Borkfalkiaceae > UBA10281. The sequence goes on along the minus strand of CAJOMT010000056.1, from coordinate 2,605 downwards.
TTATGCCCTTTTTTCTCTACCGATACGTAAGAAAACTTATCCGACGAAGAAAGTATAGCGCTACGCAACTTGCCACATTCTTCGCCGCCGATATACGACCACTCTTTTACGCCTTCCGACTCTAAAACCGCGTCTATCTCCTTTTCGAGATATACTGCGTCGCCTTTATATGAAAACTTGACCACTATGCCGTCGGTTAAAATAATCGCCGCCAAAAAAAGCGCCGCTCCGACCAGAATTCCTACTCTTTCGGCAACGTATTTGAAGGGTGCAAACTTTCCCGTATACCCTATCTTTCTTATATTATAGCACATATTGGAAGAAATTGCAAAAAGTTTTTTACGGTCTTTATAATCAATTGTTAAAATTAGCCCGTTTTTTATCATTTTAACGCCGTAAATATTGACGTTTTTGCCGTGCAACCATTCCATAAGGTATTCGATATGGTCGCCGGTAACCTCGAATCTTTCGCGCAGTCCTTTCATATTCGCTCTACCCCGTAAATTTCACCCGTCAGCGCAACTTCCTTTTCAACGTATTTTTTTACGGATAAATTTTTGCCCTTGACTTGTAATTTGCCGTCGTGAATTTTAAAAATAACTTCGTCCTTTGAATAACTTACGATAGTTACCCCCTCGAACCAACCGCCGCATTTGCCGTATACGTAATAACGGTATCTGTACGGCGTAAGTTCGCAGTCGATACCGAGTGAATCGAGTAAATTTTCAAAAAGCGCCATTTTTCACTCCTAATGCTCGGACAAGCGCTTGAATTTATCTCTCGTCGCTATTCCGCCCCTTATATGTCTTTCGGACAGGTTTATCGACAAAATTTCTTTTACCTTTTCGTACAGCACGAAATCAAGCCCCGACAGCCTCTTTGTCATATCGTAATGAACCGTGGATTTACTCACGCCGAATTTCTCGGCAACGCCTCTGACAGTCGTCCGTTCTTTCAAAAGATATTCCGCCTCTTTTATCACCCTCGTTTCTATATCGTAATACAAAATCGTTCCTCCGATACTAATTTTATTCACCATACTTTGTTTTAATGAATTTTTTGTATAAACGAATTTTTATAGGCAATAATTGAGGTATGGAAAGATATTTAGGAAGTATTACAAGATTGATAGCGAAATACGTAGGGCGCTATTATATCGTCTTTTATGCCGCACCGCTCGCTATGACGGCGATTTTCTCAGTGTTTTTAATTATCTGCATTTTCTCTAAAAGATTCAGATATGCCAATAAGCAATTCTGCTTAACTATCAATTTAATTTTATTTACGCTTTGGCTCGCAGTCTACGCCGTGCTTTTGAGCGAAACCAAATCTGCGCAATTCACGTTTGTTTCGCTTTTGGTATTTGCCTTAAACTTCGCACTCGCAGACATTTTAAGGCTCTTATCGCAAGAAAAAGTTAAGCTTACAATGCGCGATAAACGACTTATAGGCAAACTTTCCGAAAAATACACCTACGACAAGCCGCGCGGCGGAACCATAAAAAGAGTGGAGTATATTATGCCCAACCAATACGACAATAACGGCATCGAACCGAATTTCAACGAAATTCAAAATATAATCGATAAACTTCGCAGAGAAGAAATCACACCCTCCGAGGAGGACGAACTCGACAAGGCGGAAATGGATATGCAAAAATTTGCGACAAGAGAACCGCTTCCGTTCGAGCGCCAAGCCTTTTCGGACAGACTTTTGAAAATAGTCAAGATGATGTCAAAATACCATATCGCTTGAAAAACGACAAAAACCTCTATTTTTATACAAATAATCCCGTTAAGCGGCAAAAACACTATGCTAAAATTTTATTACAAATTGCCAAATAAAAGCAAAAACCCCTCTATGTGTCGATTATCGCCATAAGAGGGGAAAGAAAAACAAGGGAGTGTATTATGATTAACGAAGAAAAACTCAGCAACAGAGTACTCGTAAAAGGCGAAATCGTAAGCGAAGCGAGATATTCGCACGAGGTTTACGGAGAGGGCTTTTACGAAACGGATTTACTTGTGAAAAGGCTTTCGGGGCAAGCGGATATTTTGCCGATAACCGTTTCCGAAAGGCTGATAGAGAACAATCATTTGACTTTGAACTCTGAAATTTGCGCAATCGGACAATTCAGAAGTTACAACAAGTTGGTAGACGGCAAGAGCAAACTTATGCTGACGGTTTTCGTAAGAGAAATTATAGACGGAAAAAATATCGAAAATCCGAACAATATCGTATTATCGGGTTATATCTGCAAACCGCCCATATACAGAACTACGCCGTTTAGCAGAGAAATTGCCGACGTATTGGTAGCGGTAAACAGAGCCTACAATAAGTCCGACTATATACCGTGTATCGCATGGGGAAGAAACGCCAGATTCGTAAGAAATTTAGGCGTGGGCGAAAAAATCGCATTGTCCGGCAGAATACAAAGCAGAGAATATACGAAAAAAATTTCCGAAACCGAAAGCAAAACAATGACGGCTTACGAGGTATCAATATCCAAACTCGCCGCTTACGAAAACGTCGATTCCTTCGATATAGACGCCGAGTTCGGTATCCCTATTTCTCAAGACGCAATCGCAGAATAATTTATATATATACG
>CAJOMT010000055.1 GCA_905235815.1 uncultured Clostridia bacterium | reverse complement strand
CGATCCGGATAACTGTATGTTTTTAAATTGCGGCGTTGAAAATTTGAAGTATTATATACCAAAACACTCGATAGAGAGAATATTTTTGAATTTTTCTTGCCCATATCCGAAAAATACGTATAAAAATCGCAGATTGACGTATGAGAGATATCTGGAATTATATAAATATCTGCTTACCCAAAACGGCGATATATGTTTAAAGACGGACAATATGAAATTTTTTGAATTTTCACTTGAATCATTTTCGCAAAACGGATTTAAAATACGAAACGTTTCGCTTGATTTACATAACTCTGATTTTAAAGAGAATATAGAAACCGATTACGAAAAAATATTTGCCGCAAAAGGGCAACCGATATACAGAGTTGAAGCATATTTATAATATAACCAAACTTATAATATTACATAAGGGACTGTCGCATTAAGCGATAGTCTTTTTTTTGTTCTAATTTATTAAATAGAGCATAGAATTATAGCAAAGGACAAGTTATGTTGAAGTTTCTTCCCAAAAACGTTCAAGACGAAATAATATCTCTATGCGGCGACAATCTGTGTGAAGTACGAATAAGGGCAGGAGAAAAAATTCAGGTCTATTCGAGCGAAAACGGAATCGAATCGGTCAAAAAACTTCCTATTGAAATGAGCGTGGAAGAAATAGAAAAATGCTTTATGAGACTTTGTAATTTTGCATATTTTACCGTCGAAGATCAAATTAAAAGCGGCTTTATTACCTCATCGGAAGGAGAAAGAGTGGGCATTTGCGGAGAATGTGTTCTCAATGGCGGAGAAGTAACTGCGATTAAAAATATTACGTCGCTTTGTGTAAGATTTCCGAAAAATATAATAGGCTGCGCAGAGAAATTCTTTGATAAATACGTCAAAACTTCACCGAAAAGTTGTCTTGTTATTTCGCCGCCGTCGCAAGGCAAGACCACTTTTATACGAGATCTCGGCAGGCTATACTCAGACAAATTAGGGCTTGGCGTTTTATATATAGACGAGCGAGACGAACTTTCAGGCGGTGGAAAATTTTATCTCGGAGAAAATGCAGACGTGCTCCGATTTGCAAATAAAGATTACGGTTTTAAAGTTGGGGTGAGGACTTTAAATCCTAAGGTTATAGTTTGCGATGAACTAATGAGCGGCGATGACGCTAATTCTGTGCTTTTCGCGTCGGCGTCGGGCGTAAAAGTTATATCGTCAGTGCACTCGGATAATTTGAAAAACGTTTTAAAAAAGCAAGAAATATCGGCAATTTTGAAATGTTTTATATTTGATTACGTCATTGAAATAGATAGATTTAACATAAGAAAAGTGTATAACGAAAAATTAGAGCCGATATGCTAAGGATAATAATCGGAATATCCGTAACGGCTCTGTCAACTTTTATCGGGAAAAAATATACCGATAAGTACTGCAAGCGATATTCGTTTTTAAAAGCATTATGCGACTTCAATTCCGCATTATTAAGGGACGTAAAATTCAAAAAGAACGGAATATTAGACGTCTTAGGTGATGACTTCGGAAATAAAGACTTTGACGTTTTCATACACGAATATAAACTTGCAATGGAATCGGGAAGCAATTTGCCGACTTTACCGGATTATTTAGATGATAAAGATAAAGAGGAGATAGACGGCTATTTTATTAAAATAGGTAAGTCGTCGTCTGTTTCCGAGTACGATTTTCTTTTATTAAAGCGTGAAGAATTCGCCGAAAGGTGTTCGGAATTAAAAATAGAATCTCAAAAATATTCGTCACTTGGGACGAGATTGGGATTTATTCTCGGGGTAACGGTGTTTATTATAATAATATGAGTATCGATATAATATTTAAAATTGCGGCGATAGGAATACTTATTACCGTAATATGTCAAATTCTTAAAAAAGCCGATCGCGACGACATTGCTACGCTCGTCAGTCTTGCCGGTTTAATAATTGTTTTAACGCTTGTTATCGGAATGATTTCAGAACTTTTTGATTCGATAAAATATATTTTTAACCTATATTAGTATGGATATTTATAAAATTATCGCAGTCGGGATCATTTCCGCCATTTTGATAGTTTATTTAAAGTCTGTAAATTCGGATATGACGTTACTTGCAACGGTCGCCGCAGGAATCATATTGCTACTGATGTCGGTATCCTATGCGGTGGAATTTTTCGGACTGTTTTCGTCACTCTATGAACTTTCGGGTTTAAGTTCGGATATTTTTGCGATTATTATCAAGATAATCGCAATATCGTATCTCGTGGAGTTCAGTTCGACTTTAATCGAAGATTTCGGTTTAAAGAGCATATCCGATAAAGTAGTGTTTGCGGGGAAAATATTGGTTTTAACTATGTCGATGCCGATAATAATAAATTTAATAGAAGTCGTAATCGGTATGTTATGAAAAAGAAATACATATTTTTGATTATATTAGCCCTGCTGTTGATTGCCGCATATTCAGGGTCCGCCGCTGCGGACGACGGCGAAAAGAATTTGGGCGAAACGATTGACGAAATGCTTGAAAGTATAGATATAGGCGCACTCGGCGAATTATATGAAAATTTACCCGAAACGCTTTCCGGAAACGGGGATATAACGGATTATTTAAAACAGTTAATAAGCGGTGAAACCGCCTTTGATTATCAATCGATATCGAGTTATGCTTTTAACGTTTTACTGTCAGGCGTAAAAGAGAAAATGCCTCTCTTTATCGTACTTTTCGTCTTGCTTGTATTCAGCGGTATTACCAATGCGATAAGGCCTGAACTTATGGGTAACGGTATTTCGGATATAGTGCATTTTGCTATCTATGCGGCAATAATTTGTACCGTTACGGCTATTGCTTATTCTTTGCTTACAACGGGCAAAGAAACTATAGACGGAATATCCAAAACCGTTCAGGCGGTGTTTCCGATAATTCTTACTCTTATGTCGGTTACGGGAACGTCATCGTCCGTTGTCGTATATTCTCCCGCAGTCGCATTTATTTCGAATATTGCCGTAATAGTAGTTGAAAACCTTATATTTCCGACAATAGTTTTTATGATGGTTATAGGGGTTGTTTCCAATATAAATAAATCTGTAAAATTAAGGGGTTTGCTCGATTTTTTGTCCGGACTTCTGAAATGGATAATAGGACTTATCGTGGCAATATTTTCGATATTTCTTACCGTTAAAGGTTTAAATGCGGGTATCTATGACGGCATATCATTAAGGGCAGTCAAATATACGATAAACAGTTCGGTGCCGATTGTCGGCGGGCTTATTAAAGACGGCTTTGATATGATTTTGGCGTCAGCCGTGCTGATTAAAAATTCTCTTGGCGTGTTTGCGATAATTTTGATATTCGGGTCCGTTTTAAAACCCGTGTTGGAAATAGTCGTGCTTTCTCTTTGTTTAAAACTCGTCAATGCCGTAACCGAACCCCTTGGCGACGGTAGGGCTAACGAATTTATAAAAGGGATATGCGTATCGCTTAATTTTGTGGTCGCAGCAATTTTGATGATTTCGCTTATGTATTTGATTTTATTCGTTATGATGATCTATTCGTCACAAGTTATCTTATGACCGCTTACGTAATTTCCGTACTCGTAGTTGCGGTAGGGCTGACGATCGCCGAACTAATTATTCCTTCGGGGAAACTTAAAGGAACGGTTAAAGTCGTTTTGTCGATAATTTTTTTAGCCGTAATGATACAACCTATTGCGAATTTAGATATTTCAAGCGCCGTAAATTTTGATAGTTTTGAAAATTATAAGGACGATTCCGTCGTTTTTTATGTCGAGAAAAATATGAAATCATATTATGAATCGCTTCTATATAACGAACTTCTCATTTGCGATCTGGTGGCTGAAAAGGTAAATGTCGAAGTTTGTAATACAGAGATTACCAAAGTTGAAATTTATTTAAGTAATTTGGTTATCGATGAAAATTACGAGCATATAAATATTAGTGTAATTAAAAATTACATATCCGACAAGCTGTCCATAGACGGCGATATTTTGAGTGTATATGGTTAAATGGTTTAAGGGTAAATTAAAATTCGAATATATCGTCGTCGCAATTCTTTTAATTGCAGTAATAGCGGTATTGCTTTTCACGTTTGGAGGAAGCGCCAAAACGACTGCGGGCGAAACGGACACTGATAAATATGTATCTGTAATGGAAGAAAAACTCGAGAAAGTTCTTTCGAAAGTGGAGGGTGCAAGTAAAGTATCGGTAGTTATTACCGTGTCGTCGGGCATTGCTACGGAGATAGCAAAAGAGGAAAAGAGCGTAACCGAAAACGGCAAGACGACTACAAGTACGTCGCCCGTTCTGGTGGGTGGAAAACCTATAATTTTAAGGGAAGTTTATCCCGAAATAACCGGAGTTTTGATAGTCGCTAAAGGAGCGGACAATATCAGAGTAAAGATGGCGCTTTTAGACGCTGCGACGACGACTCTCGGAATAACATGCGATAAGATTCAAATCTTAAATCAATAAATTTATTTAAAGGAGAATTTCTATGTCAAAGAAGAAAAAAATCATCGTTTTAAGTTGCATGATCGCTTTACTTGTAACAACTGCCGTACTCAATTTCGTGCTGTCGTCCGCAGTAGTCGGAGGAACACAGAAACCTGAAACGGTAACTACCGCAAACTATTTTTCGGAAATAAAAACCACGAAAAACACTTCGCGCTCGAAGCAGCTCGAACAGTTAAACGAAATTATTGCAAGTAGCGAGGAAAGCGAAGTCGTAAGCGAGGCGCTTTCGATGAAACTGAAATTGACCGAAATCAATGAGAAAGAAAATTTGCTCGAAAGCCTTATAAAAGCATACGGCTACAAGGATGTGGCAGTGACTTTGGGCATGACGTCGGATAACGTGAGCGTCATCGTAAGGGACGAAAAATTCAGTCAAGACGACGCCGTATTGATATATTCCGTTTGCAATAAAGAATTAAATTTATCGCCCGAAAACGTTTATATTCAATCAATTTCATAAAAACACTTTTCAAATCGATTTATATGTGATATAATATAGTAAATATATTATATATATCCGCTACGGAGAACTTAACTCCGCTCGGATAAACTTAAATCGTAAGAGGTGCTTTATGTCTTACAACAAGAATCGCGTCGACGGAGAAAGCAAAGGTAAAGTAGTATATAACGTAGGAATCGTTAAGGGAATAGTTCGTCTTGCCGTGGAGAGCGTAGAAGGCGTTGCCGTGCAAGCTAAAAAGAAACGAGTTCAAAAGAATTCCGACGATATTAAGGTAGAAATGGTCGGCGGCGCCATAACCGTCAAGGTAACGGTAGACGTATATTACGGTTATTCCATTCCGGACGTTGCGTATAACATTCAGCAGAATATCAAGCACAACGTCGAGTCGATGTCCAAGTATAAAATGGGCGCAATCGACGTAAAAGTGAACGGCGTAATTTTCCCGGAAGAAAACGTTGATTAATTTTTAAGCCGAAGATTTTATCAGGCAAGTTTTCGGTCGAAATACATAGAAGATAATATATGGCGGCAGGTCTATCCAGACTGTCGCCACGTTTTGAGGATATATGAGAAAAGATGCGAGAGAGGCGGTATACAGAATATTATATGCCGAACTCTATAACGATTCGAATGGCGAAGATTTTATAAAAGAAGTTTACGAAGATTTAAAATTGACGGATAGCGATATTGATTTTGCAAACAGCTTGCGCTCTGTAATAAAAGAGCATAGGAGCGAAATCGACGCCGACATAGATAAATTTGCGATAGGATACAGCATAGAAAGGATCTATTCGACTATCAAATGCGCATTGATAATTGCGTTTGCCGAATTGAAATATTTTGACGATATTCCGAGCGTCGTATCCATAGACGAGGCAGTAACTCTCGTCCGCAAATACTCGACGAAAGACGGCATAAATTTTGCGAACGGCGTACTTGCGTCGTATAAAAAATTTTTGGAGAACACAGATGAAAATCATTGACGGCAAGGCAGTTTCGCTTTCAATGCGAGAAGAATTAAAGGAAAATATAGCCGAATTAAAAGAAAAATACGGCAAGACGTTAAACCTTGCCGTTATAATCGTCGGAAATGACCCGGCCTCGGAAATATACGTCAAAAATAAAGAAAAGGCGTGTTTAGAGGTTGGGATAAGTTCGTTTACGGTAAAACTCGACGAGAATATTTCTCAAGCCGAACTCGAAAACGAGGTAAAGAAGTACGCCGCAGACAGCGATATCGACGGAATTTTAGTTCAACTACCGTTGCCGAAACATTTAGATTCCAAATCCGTTTTGAGACTTATTCCGGACGAAAAGGACGTTGACGGATTCTCGGACGGCAATATCGGAAAACTTGCGAAATTCGACGATTCCGCCGTATTTTCATGCACGCCTTTCGGAATTATTAAACTGTTAAAAGCATATAACGTTGAACTGTGCGGAAAACATGCCGTAGTCGTCGGAAGAAGCAATATTGTAGGTAAACCTATGGCTCTGATGCTTTTAAAAGAGGATTGCACGGTTACGGTCTGCCATAGCAAGACAAGCAACTTATCTGATATTACGAGGCAAGCGGACATTTTGATTTGCGCTGTCGGTAAGAAACATCTCATAACCGAAGATATGGTAAAAGACGGTGTAGTCGTCGTAGACGCAGGAATGAACAGGGTAGACGGGAAATTATACGGCGACGTTGATTTTGAAAAAGTATCCGAAAAAGCCTCTTTGATTACTCCCGTTCCGGGCGGAGTGGGGCCGATGACTATAACGATGCTTCTTTATAATACGTACCTTGCCGGCAAAAGAAAAGTAGAAGTAAATAAATGAGATTAGACGCTTACTTATATAAAATCGGGGCATATTCTTCGAGAAATAAGGCGAGCGAAGGTATAAGACGGGGCGAAGTATCGCTAAACGGCAAAATTGCATTGAAATCTTCGGTTGAAGTCGGCGATAACGATGATATTTCAATTTCAAAAAATGAAGATTTTGTTTCGAACGGCGGCTATAAACTCGAAAAAGCATTATCTGATTTCGATTTAAACGTTGAAAATCTTACATTTGCGGATATCGGGGCGAGCACGGGAGGATTTACAGACTGCCTTTTGCGCCGAGGTGCAAGGTTCGTATATGCAATCGACGTGGGAGAAAGCCTTCTTTCAAAGGATTTAAAGGCGGACGAAAGAGTTAAAGTCATCGATAATTTTAATGCAAGATATCTCGATGAGCATACTTTGGGAGAAAAGACGGACGGTGCCGTATGCGACGTGAGTTTTATTTCCTTGACTTATATATTAAAACCGATTTACGATATATTAAAAGACGGTGCGGTAGCGATAACTTTAATTAAACCTCAGTTTGAATGCGGTAAAAGCGCTTTAAATAAAAACGGAATAGTAACGGATCCCAATAAACGTGTGGACGCCGTAAAAAAAATTTACGATTTCGGTAAGAATTTGGGTTTAACCCCGATAAATTTTACAAATGCGCCAATCAAAAGCGATAAAAACAGAGAATACTTGATTTTATGGAAAAAGTCGGGCGGCGACTCGATTGATTTTAAATATATAGAGAAAATTATAAAAGAGATATGAAAGTAGGAATTTTTATAAAAACAGGCGTTAAAGATAAGTCGGTCGACGATTTTATAAATGCGCTTAACGCTCGAAATATAGAAAATTTCATATTGACGGATTTCAGCGTTCGTCCGGACCTAATCGTCGTTTTCGGCGGTGACGGAACTATTCTTGCCGCCGCTCAACGCGCAATGATCGATAACGTGCCAATCGTAGCCGTAAACAAAGGTCGGCTTGGTTTTCTATCGGCATACGAGCCTGATGAAGTTAAGAAATTAGCCGGTTTGATTGCCGATAATTCCCTTAAATTCACCGAGAGGAGCGTTCTTGCAATCAAATGCAAAAACGAGGTGTTTTATGCTCTTAACGATGCGGTTGTCGAACGTGACAAGGCTTTTATAGGAGCGTCGGTAATTTGTAAAATTTCACTTAAAATAGGCGGAAATTCGGTTTACGATCTCTCATCGGACGGAGTAATAATATCTACGCCAACCGGCTCGACTGCTTATTCGCTTTCGGCAGGAGGAGTTATTCTTGCTCCCGACTTGAAATCTTTTATAGTGACTCCTATTTGTTCTCATTCTTTAAGCACAAGGCCAATCGTCTATGCCGACGAAACAGAAGCGGAAATAACTCTTATCGAGTCGAGCGCCGACTGCATATTAAGTACTGACGGCAGACCGGTGACAAAGTTAACTGCCGGCGATAGCATCAAAGTATATAAGAGCGACAAAAAACTATTGCTTGCAGAAGGCGAATATAATTTTTATACAAAAGTCAAAAATAAATTGGGTTAAGATGCTTAAATCTCTCGATATCGCCTTGATAGAAAGTGCGATTATAGATTTTACTTCGGGTTTGAATATTTTATCCGGTGAAACCGGCGCAGGAAAATCCGTAATAATAGATTCGCTCAATTTCGTTTTGGGCGCCAAAGCGGATAAAACGATGATAAGATACGGCAAAAACGAGTGCGCAGTGTCCGCAGTATTCGACTTATCTGCTTCGCCACAAGCAAAGAGCGCTTTGGGCCTATTGGAAGATGACGGAGACGACCTCGTTATTACGAGAAAATTATCGTCAGACGGAAAGACGAGCATACGGGTAAACGGCGAACCATACACCTTATCGATGCTTAAATCCGTAACTTCATTACTCGTCGACGTGCATGGGCAAAGCGAACACTATTCGCTTTTAAAAGAAAGCGAGCAATTAAAGGTTCTGGACAGATTTTCGGGCGAAAAAATATCTGCAATCAAAGGTGAAATCAGGCAAACGATCGACTCGCTTAAAACCCTTGAAAAGAGTTTAAATTCGGTGGGTGGAACGGAAAGCGAAAGGGCAATAAGAATTGATATACTTAAATATCAGATAGACGAAATAAAAGAAGCGGATATCAAAGAGGGCGAAGAAGAGGAGTTGATATCCAGAAATAACACAATTAAAAATGTCGAGAAGATAAACGAATCACTTTCTGCTGCGAACGCAGCAATTAAGGGCGACGAGTGCGCAATAGATATGATAAACAGCGCAATCCATTCAATAAGTGCAATTGGAAATCTCGACGACAAATATTTTAATTTAAAAGAGCGATTAAGCGGCGTTGTTTCGGAATTAAGCGACGCTGCGGCAACGATAGATGACTTTATCGGCGAATGCGACTTCGACGAGGCTGAAATCGAAGAAGTAAATAAGCGACTTGAAATTATAAAGAATATAAAGAAAAAATACGGTAATACGGTAGAGGAAATTAACAACTTTCTTTTTAGGGCTCAAGAAGAATACGATAAACTCATAAACTACGAGGAAGAGAGAGTTAAACTTACAGCCGAAATATCCAGAGATAAAACTATCTTAAATGATTTATACCGAAAACTTTCTGATTTAAGAAAAAAAGGCGCAGAAGGATTTTCAAAAAAAGTAAAAGAGCAGTTGTGCGACTTGGGAATGAAAAACGCCGATTTTTACGTCGATTTTAAAACGTTTTACGAAACGGAACACGCACCTTATTCCGAAAACGGGGCAGACGAAATCGAGTTTATGTTTTCCGCAAACTTGGGAGAGCCGCCAAAATCATTATCCAAGATAATAAGCGGCGGCGAAATGAGTAGATTTATGCTCGCTCTGAAAGTTATAATTTCCGATTATCAGGAAATATCGACTTACGTGTTCGACGAGATAGACGTGGGATTAAGCGGAGACGTCGCAAGAATCGTTGCGGAGAAATTTGCGAAAATATCCACGAAAACGCAAGTCATCGCAATATCTCATCTGGCACAGATATGCGCCATGGCGGACAATTCGTTAAAGATAGAAAAGTACGAGGACGGCGATAAAACCTATACTTCTGTTAAAATTTTAGACGAAAGCGAAAAGGTGGAAGAAATCATTCGTATAATTGGCGGAGAAAACAGTGAAATCGCTAAGAGTCATGCGAGAGAATTGCTTTTGTCTGCGAATAACTTTAAAGAAAAATTGGCTTAAAAATAAATTCCGACGTAAATTTGCGTCGGAATTTTTGTATAATAACGATAAATTTCAATATACTAAATGCATAGCGGCTAATGATATATTAAATTTTTATATGGAGATATCAATACCGCTTTGGCTTTTTACGGAGGCATACAGTGAAAATTATTAAGAAATTCAAGTTATTATTTATATATGTTTTGGCGGTATTCATCGCTTTTAATTTTATAGGCAATACGGCTTTAGCAGACGAATCGGAGTTATACGTGGGCGGTATTCCGGCAGGGTTTACAATACAGACGCAGGGAGCGTACGTTATAGGACTAAGCGATGTTATTACCGATGATTATATCGAATCTCCAGCAAAGAACGCAGATATAAGGGTGGGCGATATTATAGTTAAAATAGGTGATTTGCAAATAGACGGAGCAAAGAGCATAGCAAAGGCACTTACGTCGGCTAACGGAGAACCTGTTGAAGTAACGGTTAAAAGAGACGGTATGGAAATAAAAAAGTTCGTTGCGCCTAAAAAGGATAAAACCGGAGCGTATAAACTCGGTTTATTACTGAGAGACGACTTAAACGGAATAGGTACGATCACCTATTTTAAGGCGGACGGCGAATTTGCCGCTTTGGGACATCCGGTATTAAACGACAACGGCGTTAAAATGGACGTTAGCGGCGGCGAGGCGTATCTTTGCTCGATAATCGGCTTAAATAAAGGAGAAAGAGGCAAGGCAGGCGAACTTAAAGGCGTATTTATTGACGACGTAAAAATAGGTAAAATTACCGCCAATAAAGATAGCGGCCTTTACGGAATGGCAGATAAAACGTACGATTATAAAAAATTAAAGAAAATGACTGTCGCAGAGGCTACTATGGGCAAGGCGACCATATATACTTGCATAGACGGTGTTACGCCGAAAGAATACGGCATAGATATCGTTAAAGTGGATAAAGGGAATAAGGAAAACAAAAATCTCGTAATAAGCGTGACCGACAGTGAACTTTTAAAAGCTACAAATGGAATTTTACAAGGAATGAGCGGCAGTCCGATAATTCAGAACGATCATATAGTAGGCGCTGTTACGCACGTATTTATAGGAGATCCTTCGAGGGGATACGGCATTTCGATATACAATATGATTTAATAATCATTAAACATAAATTTGCCTCATAAATTATTATGAGGTATTTTTATGCATATTTTACTAAACCGAAGAATTACGAATTTAAAAAAACAGATAAAATTTGCGATTATAGCGGCGGTTTTTTATATTATAGGCATTATAATCGGAATCGTATATTCTAAAAGCAAGGTACATGACGGCGCATTTTACAGGTCGGTTTTTAATTTCTATCAACGGATATTTGACTCTCATTCAAAGCCGATATCTACTTTTTGGCTGAGATTCTTAATAGACTTCGGTTATACGGCTATAATATTCGTATTCGGATTATCCATAGTGCTTGCTCCGCTGAATTTTTTATTGATAGCGTATAGGGGCGCAATCGTCGGGTGCGTTGGCGGAATTTTTATATCTTTGTACGGTTTTAACGGTTGCGCCGTATTTATAGCCGTCGTGGTGCCGCAAAATTTGATTGTTACGGTCGGTATTATTGTTAGCGGATTATTAAATTTTGCCGATAATTTGGATAAATGTTTACCAAAGGAAAATAAAATTAAGGAAATTTTGATAAACTGCGCAATAGGGTTTTTAATTATGATAGTCGGTGCATTGTATGAATTTTTGATAACAGTAGTATTATTAAGGCCGATGAATTTCTATTTTTGAATAATATTTAAAATATTACGGAAAATATTTATATAGGAGGTTTACTATGAAAAAAATATTTTCCGCTATATTTACGGTTATTGCACTGTGTCTTTTTGCAATTCCCGCTAAAACCGCATTAGCGCTCGGAGAAATACAAGTGTCGTCTAAATCCGCATATCTTATGGATTTTAACAGCGGTACTGTAATTTATTCCAAAAACAGTAAAGACAGATTGCCGATAGCAAGTATGACTAAAATAATGCTTTTAAACTTGTGTTTTGAAAAACTTGAAGAAGGCGAGTATACTTTAGACGATTATATTACCGTAAGCGAAAATGCAAGCGGTATGGGCGGTTCTCAGGTATTTTTGGAAAGCAACAAGGATTATAAAGCAGGTGAATTGATAAAGAGTATTATCGTAGCGTCCGCAAACGATGCGTCGGTAGCAATGGCTGAAAGGCTTTACGGCAGCGAAGATGTTTGCGTAGAAGAAATGAACAATAAATGCAACGAATGGGGGCTTGGAAATACTCTATTCTCAAATTGTACCGGACTGCCGAAACCTACCCAATATTCTTGCGCCGAGGATGTTGCTAAAATGCTCGGCAAACTATTAACGCATAAAGATTATTTTACCTATTCGGGTATTTGGATCGACGAAATAGAACATGAAGGCGGTAGGGTAACGGGTATAAACAACACCAATAAACTGATAAGGTTTTACGACGGCTGCGACGGCGGCAAAACGGGCTATACGACAGAATCCGGATTTTGCCTTGCGGCGACGGCAAAAAGGGGAGCAATGCGCCTTATTTCAGTCGTTATAAATGCACCGGACAGTAAGACGAGGTTTGCCGAAGTGTCAAATATGCTTAATTACGGTTTTGACAATTATACAGCAAAAATGGTTGTAGACGCAAAAAAACCGTTAGACATAAGCGTAACGGTCGAAAAGGGTATTAAAGATTCCGTTCAAGTTATTCCGCAACGAGATCTGTTCGTGTTTGCGGAAAGAAATTCAAAGGCAAAGACCGATATCGACTTTAAGCCGTATGGCGTAAAAGCGCCGATTAAAAAGGGCGAAGCCGTAGGAGAACTCATCGTTTATATTGATAACGTAGAATACGCAAAAGTGCCTGTTATAGCGGCGGAGGACGTCGACAAAAAGACTTATTTTGATTATATCAAGGGCGTTGCGGAAGATTGGATAATTTAACGAATTTTGATTTGTAAATATTTTTTGCCGTAAGATTTATCTGCACGAATTCGTCTGTATAATTTACGGTATAGTTTTCCGTAAAATCTTTAACAGCATAAAATTCATTGATTTTATCATAGGGGAGTTTTAGTTCTAAGTCAAAAAACTCTCCTTTTAATATTTCGGCAATTTTCATTTTTAATTTATCGATACCTAAATTTTGTTTTGCGGAAATATAGCAAACATCTTTTGGGTAATCTTCAAAATTGCTTATTTTATCGCATTTATTTAAAACTTTTATGATTGGCGAAACGCAGTTTAATTGTCTGAGAGTCGAAAGAGTTGTATCGAATTGCTCTTTATAGTCTTTCGTTATATCCGCAACATTCAAAATGACGTCTGCATTGACGGCGCTATCCAAAGTTGATTTAAAAGCGCTTATCAAAGACGTGGGAATATTTTTGATAAATCCGACCGTGTCAATAAAAATTACCGAAAAATCACCTATTACTACTTTGCGAGCGGTTGGATCTAAGGTGGCAAATAGCTTATCTTCTGCGAGTACGTTATCGCCGGACAGAGTATTCAAAAGCGTTGACTTGCCGGCGTTCGTATATCCCGTAATTGCTACCGTAAACGCTTTGTTTTTTATTCTGTTGTCGCTTTGAACTTTTCGGCGCTTGGATATTTCTTCCAACTCGCACTTTATATGGTTTATTCTGTTTCTGATATGCCGTCTGTCGGTTTCGAGTTGCGTTTCTCCCGGGCCTCTCGTTCCTATGCCGCCTCCGAGCCTTGAAAGGGAAGTCCCCATTCCTTTCAGTCTTGGGTAAATATATTCGAGTTGAGCGAGTTCTACTTGCAATTTTCCCTCTTTTGTCATTGCGTGAAGGGCGAAAATATCCAATATGAGCGCCGTGCGGTCGATAACTTTTATTCCCCCGTAAATGGCGGAAATGTTTTGCGCCTGAGCAGGACTTAATTGTCCGTCAAAGATGACAATATTGACGTTAAGTTTAACTAATTCGTCCTTTATTTCGGTTAATTTTCCCTCGCCCATAAATGTTGCGGGATTTATCTGACGAATTTTTTGCGCCGTATAGCCAACGAATTCGGCTCCTGCGGTTTTTATAAGTTGTATACTTTCATCTATTCTTTCTTCCGTGTTTTCATCGTCGTCAAGAATAGGAACGAGCAAGTATGCGTTTTCGTAAATACGTGTAAAATCTGCGGTATTTTCCATAATTTTAATTATCGGTATCTTCCTTTAAGTTTATAATCGAGGCACTCTTTTTTCTTGAATCCTGACTTATTGCCGCATAGTGTTTACGTGTGGTATTGACGTCTTTATGTCCCAAAAAGTCGGAAACTGCATATATGTCTCCGGTTTGCCTATACAAATTTGTGCCGAAAGTAGAGCGGAGTTTATGCGGAGTTATTTTTTTGAGCGGGGTAACCTGTAATGCGTAATTTTTAACCAAAACTTCAACAGTCCTCGGAGCAATGCGTTGATTTTTCATTGAAACGAAAAGGGCATTATCGTTTGGATCTATATTTTTAAGATCGTAGCGGTAGTCGAGCCAATTAAACAGTGCCTCTTTAACCTCGTCGTTGAAATATAAAATAGTTCTGTTTCCGCCTTTCCTCGTAACGACAAAGCTGTTTTGCTCGAAATCGAAGTCGTCTACGTTTAATCCAACGAGTTCGCTTATACGAATTCCCGTGCCTAAAAACAACGACAATATGGCATAATCTCTGACTTTAAGTTTATTGTGATAAGCA
This sequence comes from uncultured Clostridia bacterium, assembly GCA_905235815.1. Taxonomy (GTDB): domain Bacteria; phylum Bacillota; class Clostridia; order Christensenellales; family Borkfalkiaceae; genus UBA10281. The sequence goes on along the minus strand of CAJOMT010000055.1, from coordinate 1,666 downwards.
TTTTTTCGCCCCTCGAAAGCGTTATCGCTTTCTGCATATTCGAGCAGTCTTTTAACTTCGTCGCCCTCTAAACGAATTATCTCTTTTTCGTGTATTTTAGGCGTAGCAACTTTTGAGGCAACGTTATATTTTATTAAATCTTTATTGAAAAAATAGCGGTACATAGCCCGTATCGTAGAAAGTTTTCTCGCTTTGCCTCGTTCACTGCAAGATTCTTCTTTACCGTTTATTTTATAATGTGAAAGATAGTTTAAAAATCTTTCTAAATCGTACGCCGTGATTTCGTCTAAAATAGATATTTGCATATCCTCGATTTTGATTTTTTTTATCTTCGATACATAATCGAAAAATATTCTCAAATCATAAGCGTAGTTTAGCCGAGTCAGGGCAGACGTATTGTTTGCGGTTCCATAAAAGAATTCAGAACAAAAGTAGGGAAGTTCGGTTATAAGTCCCTCGGTTTTATCGTCGGTCTTTTCCTTACGTTCCGCATAATAATCGTTATTTATCTTTTTCTTCTTTTCGGACATTTTACTTTAACCTCAATTTTACAGAAAAAATACTGATAGGGCGGTAAAAAAAGTTAACCACTTCAATCTTCTATCATTGCGCAAAACACAAGTTTTACGCAATGATAAGCCTATATTTATATTATACAGGGAATAAAAATCCTTGTCAAGCATTTTCAGAATATTTTTGTAATTATTTTTTAAATTCCGCATATTTAAACGAAATTTAAAAATTTTTATGAAAATTGACATTATAATTTGACACGGTTTATATTTAATGTTATAATCTAAATATAACACAAAGGAGATTTTTATGGAGAATAATTTCATCAGCGCCGAAATGATACGCGGACATATAGATACGATTATTCTTCTCTCGCTTAAAGGCGGAGACAGAGATTCCAAAGAAATTTGCTTGGATATTGAGAAAAAATCCGATAATAATTATAAAGTAAAACAAGGTACGTTTTACAGCGCCATGCAAAGGCTCGTCAAGCAAGCCTACATAAAGGAATACCGTTCGAGCGCTGCCGACGGAATAAGGCGAAAATACTATACTTTAACCGATGAAGGACGTGATTTCCTTGAAAAAAGCCTAAAAGAATGGGATCGTTCCAAAGAATTTATCGATGACTTGATTGATACTCCGTCTGTGCCCGTCAAAAAAGATTTACCCAAACAGAATTCAAGCGACGACTTTGAAGAATTTAAAAATCTTGACGTCGATGCGGACGATATAGATATATCAAATTCAGAAGATTCAGATTATTTTAGTGATATCGGTCAAGGCGTTTTAGATGAACTTATCGGTGAATTAAGCGAAAACGATGAGACCGAAAATTTTGTAAAACATTCAAAAATTCAAGATAATATCGAAGAAAATGAAATAAATTACGAATCTGAAACCTTTGATATAGATGCTTCCGATGACGAACTTGCCGAAGTTGAGGTCGATGAGGAACTTAACTTAGATGACGAAACCGAATATGACGAGCCAATCGTTGAGGCCGCAGAGGTCGCAAGTGAAGAGCCAAAACCGCAAGTAGTAAAAGAAAATGAAGATGAACCTGCCCTATCTAGTGACGATCGCACATATCAACAGAGAGATTATAAATCTATTCTCGGTAAACTTTTTCCGAAAGACAGAGACGAAGCAG
>CAJOMT010000054.1:9676-11663 GCA_905235815.1 uncultured Clostridia bacterium | reverse complement strand
CAATTTGCTGTTCTTCACCAAAAACGGTATGGTCAAAAAGACTGCCTGGAGTGAGTACGGCGTGCAGAAGAAGGCGTTTCAGGCGGCTAAATTCAAGGACGGAGACGAGGTCGTTGCGATTGAGGAGGACAAGGAGAACAACACCATCCTGTTCGTTACGCACGACGGCTTATGCCTTAACGCCTTAAAGGACGAAATACCGCAACAGGGCAGAATTTCCGGCGGCGTCAAGGGCATAAATCTGAACGACGGCGACTACGTTGAATTTGCCGGACAGGCGGAGGAAGAAGCCGAGGGTGAGCTGCTTATCGTAACCTCTTTCGGAACCTTCAAGCGCGTGGTCATAATAGGCGCGCTGGAACCCATGGCAAGGGCGAGAAAGGGCGTTAAAGTCGTCGATCTCGGCGAGGGCGCAGAGTGCGTGGTTTACGCGGCTATGGTGACCGAACCGTTCAATCTTGCGGTGAGAGAGAGGCTCGGAGACGTGTACGTCATCAATACGGACGACGTGGAAATAGATTCGAGAACGACGCGCGGCAAGGTTCTGAAGAAGCGCAAAAAGACTCAACCCGAAACCTGCTGGAGGGTGATAGAGTAACGAACGACAATGATAAAAATGCACGATAACGTGCGAAAAAGGAGACTTATATGAAAAAAACTTTAATTGCTTTGCTTATGATGACATTCATTTTGGCGGGACTGTACGGGTGCGACGTCGAGTACGATTCTTCCGAGGTCGTAAACATGACGCCCGTATATACCTTGGTTGAAGGCGAGACGGAAAGTTATTATATCGTAGGTAAATGTAAAGAGCTTTCGGAGCTTGAAATTACCGAAAGCGACCTTAACAAATACGATTTCGACGAAAAGGCGGAAAAACTCGGCATATACGGCGGTTACGATAAAACGATGACCATACCCGCCGAATATAACGGGTTGCCGGTAAAGGGCATAGGCGCTTACGCGTTTTACCTTTCCGGACTTGAGAGCGTAAATTTGCCTGAAACGATAGAGTTTATAGCCGATAAGGCGTTTTCTGCCTGCAAAAGTCTTAAAACCGTGTCTATCGGCAGCGACAGCGAGGGTTCTGCCGTTAAAGAATTTGGTAACGGCGTGTTTATGAACGATACCGCGCTGCTTACCGTTGCCATCTGGTCCGATTACGCGCCCGAAGTTCCGGATTTCGACTTTACCAAAAACACGAATATATTTTTCGGGACGAACTATCCCGCCGTTATCGTCAGGGATATGAACGTACAGAGCTTTAAGGCCGACAAGGCGTGGCTTTTCTATAAAGATTACGTCGTGGGCAACGGCGGCGTTTATCAGAACGGAATCATCGCGCAGGACGGAGTTTTCGTCAAATACGCAGGTAGCGCAAAGAGCGTTGAAGTTCCCGATACGGTCGAGGCAATAGGCGCTTACGCGTTTAAGGGTTCGCAGATAACTTCGGTGACTATATCCGGTAACGTAAAGAGCATAGGCAGACAGGCGTTCGATTCCTGCACGGCGCTCGAAACCGTTTCCTTTGCGGACGAGGGCAAAAATTTGGAAGTTATAGGAATAAATGCGTTCGGCGGCTGTACCGCTTTGAAAACTTTCGTTTTGCCTGCTAACTTAAGCGTGATTAAGGACAGGGCTTTTTACAACTGCAAGGCGCTGAACACTATTTACGTAAACTGCGTCGATCTGGAGATAATAAACTCCTTTGCATTTAAAGGGTGCGACGGGTTGAAGTCCGTTTTCTTTGCCGGTAGCGAAGAACAGTTTGCCGCTTTGGATATAAGAGAAGGCAACGAGAACTTGACGGGTGCGAATATAGAATACGACTATCTGAACGCCGAACAGGAGACCGAACCGGAAGTCGAGCCGGAAATTAACGGCGAGGAATAATTTAAATATAAAACTTTAAAAATCCTTTCGCTTTTTTTGCGGAAGTGGGGAGAAGGATAATTCAAAGGGCCGTCGCAAGTTGAGATTTATCAAC
>CAJOMT010000054.1:0-9670 GCA_905235815.1 uncultured Clostridia bacterium | reverse complement strand
ACGGCCCGTTTTATACTACGGCCCGTTTTATACTGTTGAAAGACGTTCCGTATATGTTGAGCGGCGTTTTAGGGGCAAAGAGGAGAGAGATGCGCGCCGGAGTTGCTTACGTTGTTTTAAAGTTCAATAATCGTTTTTTTAAAGTTCAATAATCGCTTAAGCCGAGGAGAAAGTCTGTAGTCACCTCAAAATATTTTGCAATTTCCACCAACATGTCGTAGCAGGGCTCGGAGGTATCAAGCTCGTACCGTGCGTAAGATTGCTGCTTGATTTTTAATATTTCTGCCATCTGTTTTTGGCTCATTCCTTTTTCTAATCTCAATTCTTTAACTCTTTGCGCAAATATTTTCATAACTGTCTCCTAAAATTATTTACAGCAAACAGCTGTATAATACTTGACAAATATTGATATAATTTGTGCCGTAACAACAATTTGCTGTTAAATTTGTTTTGTAAGGAGTGTATGTTATGAAGAAAAAAAGATTTCTGATTTGTTTGCTTGCTATTGTAAACCTACAAAATTATGGAAAACAAACAATGGAAAATCTTGCTTTTTGCATTATTTTATGATATTATATACAAGTAATAGTATCATCTATTACAATAATAGGTAAAGACTAACCTATAAAAATATCATCTATTAAATTTGGAGGTTTAAAGTGCAAAGGAAAAGAATAATTGGGATTGTCGTGTTGTTTGTTATTACAACCAGCATACTCGCGATGGTTACTGCCTGTAATAAGCATACACATACTTTTTCGAATGAATGGACTTATGATGCAAATTATCATTGGCAAGCATGTACGGGGTGTGATGAAGTAAGGTATAAGTCTGAACACGATTGGGATGAAGGAGCAATAATTCTTGCCCCCACAGCCACGACGGAAGGAAAAAGAGAGTATACCTGCGAAACCTGTGGAAAAACAAGAAGTGAGGTTTTTACCATTAAGCATGAGCATGTTTTTAACTATAAAAGAGTTGAAGAAAAGTTTTTGAAATCACCGGTTGATTGTGTTAACAAGGCGGTTTATTACTATTCATGTGAATGCGGGGAGAAAGGCGTCGACACCTTTGAATACGGTGAACCTTTAGGGCATAGTTTTACTGATTATAAATATAACAACGACGCTACATGCACAGAAGATGGAACGAAAACAGCAAAGTGTGATAGATGTGATGTTACCGATACTATAACTGTTGCCGGAACTGCTACAGGACATACGTTCTCAACTGAATGGTCAAGGGATGATGACTATCATTGGCATGCGGCGAATTGTGAACATACTTCATTGATTGCCGATAAGAATGAACATAATTGGCAAGACACGGGGAAAGTAATAGTTCAGCCGACTGAAGAAGCAGAGGGAGAGAAGGAACAAGAATGTTCGGTTTGTAAGACAACTCGAATAGTTAATATTCCGAACTTAACGCATGAACACACTTATTCTGCGTGGACTGAAGATGAAAAAGACGACACATTACATAAAAAGGTATGTGATGGTTGTGGTGATGTTGCAAAGGAAGAACACGATTACGATTCAAGCAACAAATGCAATTCATGCGGTGTAGTTCGCAAATTTTTAGTTGTTTTTGAAGATGGATTTGGAAATGTAATCGAAGCGCAAAAAGTGAAATATGAAGAATCAGCTATAGTGCCACAGGATCCGTCGGATATAAATGATTATTATTTTGTTGGTTGGAAAGGAAATTTTTCTCTTGTTGAAAGCGATATTACTATAATCGCGCAATGGAAGAAATATTGTATCTTAACTTTCGTAGATTATAACGGGATAGAATGCGGTCGGCTTCAAATCATGGAGAATAATAATGTAAAAGAGGAAGATCTTGAAAAAATTATTCCGGATAATCCCGAGGGATATACGTTTGATGGATGGAATATTGATATAGAAGCGAAAATAACAGAGGATGCAGAAATTACGGCAAAATACGAAATAATAAAATTCAGCGTAAAGTTTAAAATGCCAAATGGTGAAGTTTTAGACGAACAAAGTGTAGCATACGGATTATCGGCTATAGCACCTGAGTTCCCTGAGTATTTCTATAACGTAGAAAAAAACAGAGCATTTGCTTTTAAAAAACTTGAAACATACTTTACTGATGAAAACGGTAAGGAAGTTATAGAAGAAAGTGGATATAAAAACGTAAAGAAAGATTTAATAGTTAAGTCAATATACGATAAAGAGGTGGACAGACCGATAATTACATTGATAAGAACAAAATCCGCAACAAATTCAAATCAAACGAATGTGGATATAAAAGTAACTTTACCTTCAGGGAAAAAACTTTATGCTATTGATATAAAACTTCATTGGACAGGTGCCGATGCGGGGATTAGCGAAGACGTAAGCATAAATGATACATCAAGTCCGATTCGCGTTATATCCCATGGTGATAATAAGACGTGTTCTATGGAAACAAGTGAAATAAACGACAATATAAAACATGACAATATGAAAAAGATTTTCTATCTATCATGGGTATGTGTTAATGGGCATGAAATCGGCAGTAATTCTTTAGTTACTCTGCTATTCGAAGGAATAGAAGAGGATAATTTATTTAGCCTAATGGAAAATTCTACGTTTATGATAGGTGAAAAATTTGATTCAACGGAAGACGTGGAACGTGTTACCCCAATTTTATTGATAGTATAATATTAAAAGGAGTAAAAGGATGGTAAAAATGAAAAAAAGATCTATATCGATTTTGGTTGTATTTCTTGCCGTATGTATGTCATTTGTTTCGATTTTAACGTTTACAAATAAGACTACGATTGCCGAGGCAAGTTATTATCCTAATAGAGAACATTTATTAACGGGGAAGAAATTTGTGGATGAGATAAATCTCAATAAAAAACTTGCCGAATTTAACGAGAAAACTAAATACGATAAAATGTATAAGAAAAAGGCCGACAATGTGAAAAACGCGTTGGCGGCAACAGAAGCCACTTATAAAATGCTGGATAGTATCATCAAAGACGCTCAAAACGGAGGAGATTTTGATACCGCAGCATGCATAGATAGCATAGTCGGGAGCATTTGCGCTATTGCGAATTGTTTCGGGCCATATGGACAGATCGCATCTTCTGTACTTGGTTTTGCACAAGGTGTCTTTAAAAAGATTATGGGTGGCAAAGAACCTGCTTCCGAATTGAGTCTTTTAGAGGCTCATTTGGATGAGAAATTCGATGAAATACAAAGGGAAATCAGTAATACCAGTGAGCAAATTACTGAGTTGTCAAATCAGTTAAATGAAGAATCAAACCGTATTATAGATGAATTGTCGCAAAAAATCGATTCTACGATAGCAATTGAACATGTCAGGGAATTTTTGGGACGTCAAAGCGGTAATTTCAGTTTTAATGAGTTCAGAGAATATTTATATGGTGTGAATGAAAACGGATACGCAAATCTTTTGGATAAAGCGACTTCTTCAAATTATTCCAATGAAGAATTAAAATATTATTACGATCAATTATACGTAGCATTAAAGACTAATACGGATATATTGTACGATTACATAATGCCGGAACAGGGTATGGGTAACTCTATAATCAGAGATTGCTATAATGCGCTTTGCGCAGATAAAGAAATTGCCGTAGTAGACGCTCAATATCAGACGATAGTATTTGCTTATAACGTTTACGATACTGTATTGGAAGCAGAAAGCAGATTAATTGCTTGTAATTTTTATCAAGGCAGTTATATGAAAAAAGAGTGGATAAACTCAGGCAAGGGAGATTTTGATGAGGAAAGCATCGCTCCCTTGTATCAATATTCTCTCTCCGGATTCACCTCGCCATATCAAGTAAATGCTCTTAATGAAAAAATAAAAACAAGGTTGGGCAAACTCGGCGATTACATTATAAAAGATTTGGCTTATATCACCGGTATGGGTGAATACTACGTTGTAAAAACCGAAAAAGGTGAGTTCTACGAAGTAGATAATAACGACCCGAGCACGTTTTTAAATGTTGATGCCAAGCAGACAATATATTTACCGTCTTTCCCTGATAATATGTATGATATTTTTTCGGGATATTTTAATAGAGGGGAAATAACGTATATTGTAGATGGAAAACCGACTAACGGAATATTTGAGATAGATGAGGACATTTGTAATAGAGACGTAAACGCCACTATAAAGTACAATGATAATGCAATTGCAGAATTTAATTTTTATAATAATGAAAAAGCATTTTACGGCGGAAGCGGGACGAACGACGATCCGTATATTATTGCGAACAAAAATCAGTTTTTACGAATAGGAGAAGGGCTTGATAAACACTATAGGCTGATTAAAGACATTCCTTTTACTGTCGGCGAATCGATTTATTCTTTCGGTGATAAATTAAGCAGTAACGGAGACGACTTTACCGAGTTTACCGGTTCACTCGATGGGAACGGAAATAAGATCGAAAATTTAACAATCAAGTCTAGCGGAGAATGTTCCGGATTATTTGCAATTATCGGGCAGGATGGAATTGTGGAAAATCTTGCGCTTGAATCGTGTTCAATTAAAACTGATATAAATTCGCTCCATAAAGAAAGCAATAAGTTTTATTGCGGGTTAATTGCCGGGAAAAACTTTGGTTATGTCACAAATTGCAGAATTTACAAAAAAGCGGCAGTCGTTTCTCCGAACATTGACAGTGAAAACGTTAATAGTGACAGTGAAAGTGACAGTGAAAACGTTAAATTTACCTTAAAAGCTGAAAAGTCAAAAAGCTATATATGGATCTATGCCGGCGGGATTACGGGGTATAATTATAATATCGTTTCAAGCTGCTCCATTGGCGGAAAAATTTCAATTGATTCCACCTACGATTTCGCGGGCAATCCTACGGATTATAATAGACATTACGCATACGCCGGTGGGGTTTGCGGGGGAAACAGTGGTTACGTGGAGTGTATTTTGGCAGACGCTAACGTAAGCAGTGTAGCAACATCGAAACTCAGTCCTACAACAAGAGTCAATCCTTATATCGAGTCGTATGGCGGTATATTTTTCGGCGACAATGATGGCGAGGTTTCCGATTTAGCCAAGACTGAAACGGCAACTGCAAAAGGAGAAGGTAAAATAAGTGTATATGACTCAAGATATGGTGAACACTATGGCAATAGGAAGCAAAGTGGTTCAGGCAGACTAACAGGCACAAAGGAGAATGCCGGATATACTTGCTCATCTATTGAGAAAATAGAAAGTAAACTCTCTACCTTAAATATTGAAACTTACAATTTTACATACGAATATGAACAAGGCAAAGATATTTCCTATAAGGTCACGGAAAATTACTTCCATACGGATGGATTGAATATATATGCTAACGATAAAAAAGTAGATTCATATTCAATTGTCCATGCTTATGGATGGAACCCTTATAACGAATCCTTTTCAATAGATAATCAGAAGGCTATCGTCGTGTTCCTTGCCGAAATAAATGGCACTTCTGTTTTGGGGCAAATAGTGGAGGTCCCTGTCGTAATTGATGCTAACACGGTTGAATATACGGTAAGCAATTACGATAATTCTGTTCAACAAGGTACAGAGTACTCTTTTGTCGGTATGATAATAGAATCCGATTATGCGGCAGGGAAAGATACTTCTGACGAGATAACCGAAGAAAATAAAAACAAAATAAGCGTAAGCGGTAAATTTATTTCCGCATCGGGAGAAACGGTAAACGATATAACCGAAATAGATGGATCAGAACTCGGAAAATATATTTTAAACGTTTTATTCGATGGTAAACTTGTTGCCGAAAATATTGAAATATCGGTTGTGTGCGAGTATACTCCTGCAAATAATCCCGACGAATTTATATTCGATGAAGAAAATAGTAAGGACTCTACTTGTAAAGAAGTCGGGCTTAAAGTTTATATTTGTAAAACTTGCGGAGAAGTTATAACGGTATATATCCCGAAAAAAAGCGAACATTCTTTTGTGTTGGACACTTCTAATGCGGATTATCTCGAGGCAACTTGCCAATTGTCTGGTCGTAACGTATTTACATGCGAATATTGCAATTATATAAAAATAGAAAATGCCCCGAAACTCAATCATGAATTTGATGGACATTACACAGAAGATATACACAAGTGCGCTACTTGCGGACTGGAAGAATTCCATCAATATCACATAACCGAAGCGGTAGAAGATGGCAATTTGATTTATTATCTCAGATGTGATTGCGGTTATGAAGATAGAAGACCGGACAACAACGTAATAACCGATGAACAGCGGACAAGTCCATATATAGTCGTCAGCGATGCATATGCGCTTCACGGCGGTGATACGGTAAAAGTATATATAAGGTTTTATAATAATCCGGGCGTAGACGGTGCTGTTTTTGGTGTGCGTTATAGCGAGGGTTTAACCTTTGTTGAGTGGACGAATGGCGACGTGTTTAACAATAGACCACAAGTCTACAACTATGTAGTTAAAACAGAAAAAGTTGATGGCAAGGATACTTTTATTGAGGTCCCGATTAATGGGTTGTATTTTAATTGGCCATGGGCAGGAACTTCAAATACGGACAACGTTTTACTAATTGCATTGACTTTTAAACTGCCCGACACTATACCGGACGAAAATCTAAAAGATGGATTTAAAATAGAAGTTGTATATGGCGATATTATAGGCGGGGGATACGGTACAACCTTATGCGGTTTTGAAAAAGATGGGGAGTATTGGAAATATTTAAGTGAAGATGGCCATATTAGGATAGTAGACAGGCTTCCCGGCGACGTCAACAATGATGGTTTTGTTGATGCTTTTGATGCTGCCATTATGAGTAGATTTATAATCCGGCGCGATGATACCGTTGATCCGAGATATGGTGATGTCGATGCAAATGGAGATGGTGTGCAAGGAACCGATTTATCTAAATTGCTAAAATATTTGCGTGGTGAAGAAAATCTGATTGCCACGCAATACGATGTGCTACTTGATAAGGGAATACAGCACGAAGTACTTCGCGATAAAGATGGAAACATCTTGACTATTCCGGATAGGATTTCTGTTTCTGTTTACAAAACAGATGAGGAAGGAAAAGTAATGATAAAAGACAATAAATTTGTCACAAATACTTTTGGAACTTACCTCGAGTATTTAAATGTTCAAGACTATGGGTATACGTTTGACGCTTGGTATGATAGAATGTTCGGTGGCAATGAAGTTACCGCCTCTCAAGAAGTTAAATACAACAACGATCAAAGAATTCAAAAATTGTATGCTCAGTGGAATATTAATACCGTTGTCTTCTCTTATGATGGCAAAGAAGAAACCATCATTTATAATCCTTCCGGTGCAAATGTCCCCTCTGTAACCGAAAACTACAAAAATATAATAATAAAAGACGGCGAAGTTGAAAATTTGGACTACAATTTGGTTATTGTTCGTGCTTTAAGATATTGGAAAGACAAAAACGGTAATAAACTATACGCCGGGGATAAAATAGATTTTACCACCGGCAATACATATACAGCCGTTTGGACATATAGCTTATATAATTATAAGGTTGACGGAACTAAAGAACTTATTAAATTCTTGTATGTGGTGCCCACAAAAACAGGCTATGTATTAAATTATATATACGAAGATGCGGCTTTTACAACGATTACCAATGACAATAGGATTGCAGACTATTTCAATAGTGAGGATGAAGTTTCTTTCTATTGTGAATTTGTGCCGGCGCTGGAATATACCGCGGTGACTTCCGGTAATGAAATAATTTCTTATACGGTTTCCGGCATAGGTTCTTATGCCGGTAGCAACTTGATTATCCCGTCATCGTATAAGGGTAAACCTATTACGTATATCGGTAATAATGCATTCCGTAACTGTAGCAGTTTAACGAGTATAGTTTTGCCATCTTCGGTTACTTCTATCGGTGTGAATGCATTTAATAACTGTAAGAGTTTAACGAGTGTAGTTTTGCCATCTTCGGTTACTTCTATAGGTGAGGGTGCATTCTTTTACTGTAGCAGTTTAACGAGTGTAGTTTTGCCATCTTCTGTTACTTCTATCGGTGATTTTGCATTCGCTGTCTGTAGCAGTTTAACGAGTTTAACTTTTGAAGAAGGAAGTAGACTTACTTCTATCGGTGATGATGCATTCTATCAATGTAGCAAATTAACGAGTATAGTTTTGCCTTCTTCGGTTACTTCTATCGGTTCTTATGCATTCCATAACTGTGGCAGTTTAACGAGTGTAACTTTTAAAGAAGGAAGTAAACTTACTTCTATCGGTAATTATGCATTCTATAACTGTAGAAGTTTAACAAGTATAGAAATACCATTTTCGGTTACTTCTATTGGTGATTATGCATTCTCTGACTGTAGCAGTTTAACGAGTATAGAAGTAGAAGAAGGAAATACAAACTATAAATCAATAGACGGAAATTTATATAGCGCTGACGGAAAGACGTTAATTCAGTATGCAATAGGTAAAAAAGATACGTCGTTTACTATTCCATCTTCGGTTACTTCTATCGGTAATTATGCATTCGGTGGCTGTACCGGTTTAACGTATATAGAAATACCATCTTCGGTTACTTCTATCGGTTTGTATGCATTCTATGGCTGTAGCAGTTTAACGAGTGTAACTTTTGAAGAAGGAAGTAAACTTACTACTATCGGTGGGTGGGCATTCTATCTCTGTAAATTAACGAGTATAGAAATACCATCATCGGTTACTTCTATAGGTTATGAGGCATTCTCTGACTGTAGCAGTTTAACGAGTATAGTTTTGCCATCTTCGGTTACTTCTATCGGTGATTATGCATTCCGTAACTGTAGCAGTTTAACGAGTATAGAAGTAGAAGAAGGAAATACAAACGGGAATTTATATAGCTATGACGGAAAGACGTTAATTCAGTATGCAATAGGTAAAAAAGATACGTCGTTTACTATTCCTTCATCTGTTACTTCTATCGGTAATTATGCATTCTATTTCTGTGACAGTTTAAAGAGTGTAACTTTTGGAAAAGGAAGTAAACTTACTTCTATCGGTTATGATGCATTCTATTACTGTACTAGTTTAACGAGTATAGTTTTGCCATCTTCGGTTACTTCTATCGGTTATGGTGCATTCGAATACTGTAGAAGTTTAACGAGTGTAACTTTTGAAGAAGGAAGTAAACTTACTTCTATCAGTAATTCTGCATTCGAATACTGTAGCAGTTTAACGAGTATAGAAATCCCATCGTCGGTTACTTCTATCGGTGAGAGAGCATTCGAATACTGTAGCAGTTTAACGAGTATAGAAATCCCATCGTCGATTACTTCTATCGATTATTGGACATTCGCTTGGTGTAGCAGTTTAACGAGTATAAACTTTAAGGGCACTATGGCGAAGTGGAAAGCCATTTCAAAGCAACCAGGCTGGAATTCCGTCATGCCCGACAACTATAAAGTTTATTGCACGGACGGCACCCTCGATAAAAACAACAACAAAGTTGCTTAAAAAATAATCAATAAAACCAAATAAACTATTTATGGGCTGTTGCGTGTTGATAAATCTCAACTTGCGACGGCCCATTTATTTAAGATACCCACTCGCTGAGCGAGTGGATAAAAAGCTTAAGCTATGGACAATAAAAAACTCCTGTGTTAAAATAAAAGCGACTGACAATCGCAAATAAAAAAACACA